>CAZZCL010000118.1:0-6646 GCA_964652295.1 uncultured Chthoniobacterales bacterium | reverse complement strand
ACGGCGGCTGTAGCGCACAAGATGGGGCGTCGGTGGATCGGAATTGAGCTGGGAGAGCACTGCCACACACATTGCCTGCCGCGCTTGAAAAAGGTCGTGGATGGCGAAGACCCCGGCGGCATCACGGAGGCGGTGGGCTGGAAGGGAGGCGGCGGCTTCCGCTATTACCGACTGGCGCCCTCCCTGCTGAAACAGGACAAGTGGGGCCAGTGGGTCATCAGCCAGGAATACAACGCCCCCATGCTGGCGGAGGCCGTGTGCAAGCTGGAAGGCTTTACCTACGCCCCCAGCGACACGCTCTACTGGCAGCACGGCCACAGCACCGAGCGGGATTTCCTCTACGTGACGACGGCGAGCCTGAGCCACGACCAACTTCAACAACTCAGCGATGAGGTGGGCGCGGAGCGCACCCTGCTCGTTGTCTGCTCCGCCTTTCGCGGACGGAAGGAAGGCTACCCAAATCTGACCGTGAAAAAGATCCCGAAAGCCGTCCTCACTCGCTGCGAGTGGGGAAAGGACGATTACAGCCTCAATGTCGAAAATCTCCCCAAGGCTCCGCCCCCCATGGGACAACAGGAGTTGCTATGAAGGTGTCACGCGAAGACGCGAAGGCGCGAAGGAATGTGGAGGAGATTTCCGCTTTGGTGGTGGATTGTGCCTACAGGTTACATGTGGAGACAGGGCCCGGGCTGCTGGAAAGCGTTTATGAAGCGGTTCTTGCCAAGATGCTGGAGTCCGATGGGCTCGACGTTCGGCACCAAGTGCCAGTTCCCATCTCCTTGATGGGATATCATTTCGATGAGGGCTTTCGGGCGGACATCATTGTAGAAGGCCAGTTGCTTCTGGAACTCAAATCCGTCGAGACCATTGCGCCCGTGCATTCCAAGCAGGTTCTGACCTATTTGAAATTGCTCCAGCTTCCACTTGGTCTCCTGATCAACTTTGGTGCAAGCACGATCAAAGAAGGCATCAGGCGGATATCCAACAATCACCAAAACTTCGCGTCTTCGCGCCTTCGCGTGAATCAACGACCATGAATCCTCCACGCAAGCTCCAAACTAAAAAGAGTCGGGTATTGGCTTCTCCAAAGCCGAATTCACCCCCGGTGGCACCTGAGAAGACCGTTGCGACCTTGTTGGAAAGTCTCCGGGGATTGATTGAGCAGAGTCGTCGTCAAGCTTTGCGAGCAGTGGATGCCATACAGGTGAGGACCGCCTGGGAGGTCGGACGGCACATCGTCGAATTCGAGCAAGGTGGCGCGGAGCGCGCAGAATACGGGGCGGGGTTGATCCGTCGTTTGGCCGATGCACTTACCACCGAATTCGGAAGGGGCTTTGATGAGCGGAACCTGCGCAATATGCGCGGTTTTTTTTCAAGCCTTTCCGAAATGGAACGCACTGCGTTCCGAATTGAGCTGGACCCATTACCGACTTCTGCTCCGCGTGGAAGACGAGTCAGCACGGGAATGGTATATGAACGAAGCCGTCGGGCAAGGTTGGAACACCCGTGCGTTGGAACGCCAGATCGGCACGCTCTACTACGAACGACTGCTCGCCAGCAAAGACCGCAAACCCGTGCGCAAGGAGGCCGGTCAAAAGCTCGCGGAAATGGATCCGTCACCCCGCGAATTCGTTCGCGAGCCGGTGTTGCTGGAATTTCTCGGGATGCCTGAAACGGGTCGTCTCCTCGAATCGAAGTTGGAGGATGCGCTTATTTGCAATTTGCAATCTTTCCTGCTCGAGCTCGGCAAGGGATTTGCCTTCGTCGCCCGCCAGCAACGAGTCAGCACCGAAAGCAAGGACTTCTATCTGGATCTCGTTTTCTACAACTACCTGCTCAAGTGCTTTCTCCTTTTCGATTTGAAGACCGATGAACTGACGCATCAAGACATTGGCCAGATGGATATGTATGTCCGGATGTATGACGACCTCAAGCGAAGCCCCTCGGACAACCCGACCGTGGGCATTATCCTCTGTGCAAGAAAGGATGAATCGGTCGTGCGTTATTCCGTCTTGAGCGAGCACAAACGTCTCTTCGCCACAAAATACAAACTCGTGCTCCCAAGCGAGGAAGAACTGCGGGCCGAGTTGATCCGGGAACAACAGCTTCTGGAAAACCAATCCGGACCCATTCAAAAACCATGAACCGAAACGTCAACGCCATCGCCGGACGGCTCAGCCTTCGCGCTCCGCAACGACACTCGCTGGAGATTCTTGATCGCATCACGGAAATTGTTCCGCCAAGGAAAATCTCACGCGAAGACGCGAAGACGCGAAGAGACTTGGAGGAAGTCATGCGGATCATTCAGTCAGAATATCCCACGGTAACAGATTTCGAACGCGAATTTCCGTCGCTCTGCTTCGCGCTGGCAACCGGGGTAGGAAAAACACGTCTCATGGGTGCCTTCATCGCCTACCTGCACCTGGCGCACGGCATCAACAGCTTCTTCGTCATGGCCCCGAACCTGACAATCTACAACAAACTCATCGCTGACTTCACTCCGAACACGCCGAAGTATGTCTTCAAGGGGATCGCGGAGTTCGCCCAGGAAGCGCCGGAAATCATCACGGGCGACAACTACGAAGCGAAGGCGGGCACGCTCTTTGACCAAGTGCTGCGGTGCAAGGTGAACATCTTCAACATCTCGAAGATCAACTCCGAGGTGCGCGGAGGAAAATCGCCACGCATCAAGCGGCTGTCAGAATACATAGGGGAGAGCTATTTCGAGTATCTGGCCGCCTTGCCCGATCTCGTGCTCATCATGGACGAATCGCACCGCTACAGGGCCAGTGCGGGCGTGCGGGCGATCAATGAATTGAAACCAGTGCTAGGATTGGAACTGACCGCGACGCCGTTCACCGAAGGAACGAAGGGCGCGGTGCCGTTCAAAAATGTCATCTACGATTACCCCCTGGCCAAGGCAATGCAGGATGGGTTTGTCAAAGAGCCGGCCGTGGCGACGCAGAAAAACTTCGATCCAAATAGGTTCTCGGCGGCAGAGCTTGAAAAGATCAAACTGGAAGACGGCATCCGGCTTCATGAAGACGTGAAGGTTCGCCTGGAAACCTACGCGCGGGAAACCGAACAGAAGATTGTGAAGCCCTTCGTGCTCGTGATTGCCCGCGACACCACCCACGCGGGCGATTTGTTGAAACTCATCCAGTCCGATGGGTTCTTCGAGGGCCGTTACAAGGAGAAAGTCATCCAGGTGGATTCCAGCAAGACGCAAGGAGAGGAGGGAGAAGAAACCATAAGGAAATTATTGGCAATAGAGCAACCAGACGAGCCGACGGAGATCGTGATTCATGTCTATATGCTCAAGGAGGGCTGGGATGTAACCAATCTCTACACAATTATCCCACTCAACGTCGCGAACTCTCGGACGCTCATCGAGCAATCCATCGGACGCGGCCTCCGCCTGCCCTACGGCAAACGAACGGGTGTCAGCGCCGTGGACCGGCTGACCATTGTCGCTCACGACAAGTTCCAGGAGATTATCGACGAGGCCAATCGCCCGGACTCGCAAATCCGGCTGGAGCAGGTCATCCTCGAACCAGCGGGCCAACATCAGCGGCTAGCCACAGTCGTTTCACAATCGGGGGTTCTCTCACAGATCGGCGGACAATCACTGGAGTCCAGCTCTGCCGCCATTTCCCAATCTGGCATCTCGTCAACCAAACCTGTTTTTACAACGGAAGCGGAGCAGCAGGTGGCCAAGATTGCCTACCATGTCATCAACCGTTACGAGCAACTTCCGAGTTCGAACCAGCTTCTGAACAAGCAGATTCAAGAGGAGATCACTGCACGGGTAAAGGAGGAGATGACTCCGGTTCAGGGTGAATTGGCCGGTGTCGTGGAGCAGGTCAACGTGGCCGCTGTTGTTGCCAAGACAACGGAATTGGTCGTTCAGCAGACCATCGATATCCCCCGCATTCTCGTGGTGCCCAAAGGCGAGGTGACGAGCGGCTTCAACTCGTTCACGCTCGATGCCAGTTCCATACACTATCAGCCTGTCGAGCGGGACATCCTGATTCAGCATCTTCGCACGCATCAGCAGGAAACGCTGACCTCATCGGGGAGCCGACAGGCGGAGCTTCGCATCGAGGACTACCTTGTCCGGGGGTTGATTGATTTCGACGACATCTCCTACGACCACCATTCCGATTTCCTTTACGAGTTGGCCGAGCAACTGGTGGAACACCTTCGGGGCTACCTCAAAGATGAGGGAGAAGTACTGAACGTGCTCCAGTATTATCAGCGACAGCTCGCGGAATCCATCCACGCGCAAATGCAGGCGCATCACTGGGAAAAGGCGTCTGGCTACGATGTCGTGGTGAGCAAGGGTTTCACTGCACTGAAGCCGCTCGCGTTTACGGCACCTGCGGACGAGGCAATTCACATTTTTCGGCATCCCGTGGTCGATAAGACGAGAATCGCGCAAATAGTCTTCGGCGGATTTGCCCACTGCCTCTATCCGGTGCAGAAATTCCAGTCGGACACCGAACGGGTGATGTCAGTGATTCTGGATCGCGAGGCTGCCAAGTGGTTCAAACCCGGACGGGGACAGTTCCAGATTTTCTACAAGTGGGGCGCGGATCAGCGCGAATACCAACCCGACTTTGTCGCAGAGACCGCGGACGCAATCTACATGATGGAACCAAAGATGCGGAAGGAAATGGAAGATGGAGAAGTCATCGCCAAGAAAGACTCCGCCGTCCGCTGGTGCCAGCACGCCTCCGACCACGCCGCCAAGAACGGCGGCAAACCTTGGAAGTATCTTCTCATCCCCCACGACGCCATTGCCGAGAACATGAGTATCAAAGGATTGGCAGCGCAATTCAGCGTTCAACAATCATGAGCACGACATTCGACAGCACCAAGCGATCCTTGCAGGAGTTCCTGCGGGATGTTCACGGCGAAAAATTGAAGCTTCCCGATTTTCAACGCGGGTGGGTGTGAAACGACAGCCACATCCTCGGGTTGCTCACCAGCATCGCGCAGTCGTTTCCCATCGGGGCGGTCATGCTCCTCCGATCGGGGAACGAGGATGTCCGATTCAAAGAGCGCTTGGTCGAGGGTGTCGAGAACCCGAGTCCTGAGCCGACCGAGAACCTGATCCTCGACGGTCAGCAACGGCTCACATCTCTCTATCAATCGCTTTCCCCAGGAAGGCGGTCGCAACGAAGGACGGAAAGGGACAGCCGGTGTCACGCTGGTATTACATCGACATGAAGAAGGCACTCGGCGCGAACGGAGACATGGATGAGGCGATTTTCAGCACGCCCGAGGATCGTGTGTTCAAGAATTTTCGCGGCGAACCAATTGAAGGTCGGGATTTCTCAACGATGGATCGGGAATTCGCCGCGCAGGTTTTCCCACTGTGCGAGGTGTTTTCGTCTTCGACCTGGCGGTCCGCCTTCAACAAACACCACGGCTACTCCCCGGAGACGAGCCAATTGTGGGACGCCTCCTAGGAACAAATTCTGGAGCGCTTCAAGCAATACCAGCTACCGCAAATCGTGCACATCAGGCAGACTCCAAAGGTTGCCGTCTGCCAGGTTTTTGAAAAGGTGAATACGGGTGGTGTCTCGCTCACCGTTTTCGAGCTTCTGACTTCCACGTTTGCCGTGGACAACTTCAATCTCCGCGACGATTGGGCGGAGCGGGATGGTCGGCTGAAAAAGTGGCTCATAAGATAAGTTTGTGCCTGGGAGTGCTGAACGGGTATTGTGGGCGTCATGAGCCCGCCGAATGGCGCGTGCGTAGCACGTTCTAACCGGTAGTATTTTGAACAAACCTGAGCGAAGCGTAACCTCGGGTCATCTACCAGATAAGCGGTGCCGTGTTGCTGACAATGACCGACGGAATCTGTGGGCATGCAGTTGTCAGCTCCACCAAGGCGGACTTCCGTCGCTGTCTCACCTGTCTTCACTCGCTATCGCGCCCGGCGATAATGCAGAAAGCATTCGTCGGTTTCTTTATCCGGACGCATCGATATCAGGCGCCAGGGTAGGACATTGGGAAGAAACGGTCCGGGTGGGCCGCTGATTGTGGGTGCTTGTGTTCCGCCGAACAGAACCGGACACCACGTCAGATATAATTCATCGACGGCGTCGATCTCAAGCAGACTGCGGAAAAGCATGGCACCACCTTCACATACCAGGGAGCGGACGTTGTACTCCGCGCGCAGGGTGTTGAGCATGGTAGTCAGGTCGACCCGGGATCCTTTGTGAAGATGGATGGCCGCAACCGGCTCAAGCCGATTACGAGTGGCGCGCGACATGCGTTCGCTTGAGAAGACGACGATCGGCGAGAATGTTTTGGTAAAGACTTTCAGATCCGGAGCAAGCCGTCCGGAGTTGCTCACGATCACCCGCACTGGATAAGGCGCTTGACCGCGGGCGACGCGTTCTTCGCGCAGTAAGGCGTCGGAGAGACCCATGCTCATGTTATCCGCCCGCACGGTGCCTGCGCCGGCGACCAGCGCGTCACCAAGCGCCCGGATCTTGACGAGCTGACGCTTGTCATGTTTTGAAGAGAAAAGGCTCGGCGTGCGATTGCGCGTGGATATCTTGCCGTCGAGCGTGATGGCAAAGTTCGCAATGAGACGCGGGCGACGCAGCGGCTGCGGGCGGGCGGGGCGCGG
>CAZZCL010000117.1:0-7014 GCA_964652295.1 uncultured Chthoniobacterales bacterium | reverse complement strand
CTGGGGTCGCGGCCGGCCAACGGTTCTCCGGTGGCACAGCCAGCCATCAGGAGCGCGCCGGCGAGGAGCGGCAGCCGCGTAAGCAGCGGCCGGATAATGCGGGCAAAAAGGATGGATAGGTTCAAGGATTCGGTGGAGGTGTTCATTGATAAATTGGGTTTGGATGCGCCTTGGCAATTGCGCATTTGCGCGTTTTTGAAGTTTTGATTACGCAACCGCGGCGCGGTTGGCGAGCATTTTTGTGGCATGCCGACCGATCCACGGCAATTCCCATTCTTCGTGGCGCCATGCTTTCAGGAGCTGGATCGCGATGGCGGCGATGTATGCTGCGCCGACGGCCAAAAGCATGAGTCCGTGGACAAGGCCCAGGAAGGGGCCGACAAGAAACAATTCGTCAACGCTTCGGTGCACGATTCCCAGTATGCCGACAGCCAGCCACGCGGCCACGCCGACGACTCCAAGCAGAATGGTTTGCAGGGAATAAAAGCGTACAAGGCGCCTGTTTTTATCGAGGAGCCAGAACGCGATGCCGGTCACGGGCGGTGCCATGGCAGCGAGCATGGCGGCAATGTTTTCCGGCAGCTCGGCAACCCCCGGCTCTGCGGGGAGTGATTCCGATGGCGCGCCTTGAACGCCGGATCGGGGATGAGGATTCGGATCCGGAGGAAAGTCCTGTGAACCGTTCATGGTTGACGTTTTACAGGGCGCGCAGGTCGAAAGTCAAAGTCCATTCCTACGCATGCGTGCGCGGGGTTGCGAACCGGTTTTCGAGGACTTCGCTCACCTCCCGCTGAACGCATTCGACTTCAGCGAGGCGCAGTTCGGGATCTGCAACCATGAACACCTCGCCCGTCTTGACGTGTTCATAGACCAGATAACGGGTCTCGCCCGACTCCCGGGCGTCCATCTGACGCAGTGTGCGTTTGCGTTCCAGCATAAGGGCGAGGATGTAGCAGGCATTCTCCATGCCCTGCGCCGGGCCGGTGGCGAGCAATTCGCGCAACAACGTTTCGGCGTTGTTAGGCGGAAGCGGGTCGTCTTCCGTCTCGTCTTCAGGTTCCTCGAACCGGGATTTCCAGAAGGAAAATGGCGCGACCCCGTCGTCCAGGTTTTTGTAGGCTGACTCGCTGAGATCTTCCCGTGTGAACACGCCATCCTGAAGAAAGAGAAGGGTATAAAACGCGTCGCCTTCGCGGAACGGTTTGCCTGTGCGCGAACAATGGCGCGAGCGCGCTGCGATATTCCATTCCGAGCCGGGAGGTTTCATTTCGGGAGGCGCACGGCGCGCGGAAGGCCGACCCCGGGCGAGGGCAATTCGCGATTATTGGAGCGCATCCAGAGAAGCCACAGACCCACCGCACCGAAAATGATGAGGGGAATCCATGCTGCGGGCCACGCGGGGATGCGTCCTCCCTTGCCAAGAGCAAGAAAGATCTGGGAACCGATCCAGAGTAGAAAGAACAGGGCGATGGCGGTGGCGATGCTCGGCAGCATTCCGCGGCGGTTAAAGACCACGGCGAGCGAGGCACCGATGAGGGTGGAAATCATGCAGATCCATGCTGCGGCATGGCGCCAGTGAAGCTGGGTGCGGAAGGGGGCAAGTTGGGCGGGCGTGAACGTTTCGTTATGGCGGAGGTGCTCACGCAATTGCGGGATGGACATGTCGTCTTCGCGCATGCTGGCGCTGACGATTTGCTCCGGCGTTTCGCTCCAGCCGCGGATGTAGAGGCGAGGATCTTTGTCCTCGCTTTTTACGGCACCGTTTTCGTCATACGCAATAAAGCGGGCGCCACGAAACTCCCATGCGCTTTCGAAGCGGTCGTATCTGGCGAGGTTGGCATAATACTTGGCGGTTGTCCGCGGTATCCCGCCTGCGTCCGGGGTTTGAACGATAACCTGGACACCGCGGAACATTTGCTCTCCCTGAAGGGGGACGCGTTGGATGAACCAGATGCGATGACTGCCGCGGTTGCGGAACACATGAGCTTCCAGACGCGAGAACCTTTTCTGGTCGTCGCGCAGCCGCGCCATGTATTCCCGGGCAGTGCGTTCCGCCTGCGGGGCCAATTCGGCATGCAACCATCCGCTGATAAAGGTGAGCAAAAGCGACGCAAGCAATAAGGGCGCAAGGATCCGGGGGAGGCTCACGCCGGCCATGAGAAACGAGATGATTTCGTTACGCCGGGACATGCGCGTCAGCGAGTAAAGCAACGCGAGGAGAAGCGCGATGGGCAGGATGGTGACGAACAAAGACGGCAACAACGTCGCGTAATAGGCAGCGATTTGCGCCGGAGCCACGTTCATGTCGAGCAATTCCAGACCGTTCTGGCCAACATCCCAAGCCAGCCAGATCCCGATAAACCCGAAGAGGCAGTAGGAAAACGGCACAAGAAAACCTGTGAGAACATAGCGATCCATGAGGCGCGGGCGGAGGCTTGCAGCCATCCCACGCAGGCGCGTGTCGAGAGAGGTATGTGTGCGCGGCTTGTTCGTTGCCATAGCTTGCGTATGCAGCCCCCACGTTGCGAGCGGGCTGCCGGAGGTTCAACGGATTTTTTGCGCCCGACCTGCGACGCCTTTCGCAGACGCTCCCTTGGCAGGCGGCGGAAGGCAGGCTCCGCGGGTGCAGCGAACATGATGGAACAGGTATTGTTGGGCGTAACCGCCGTACGGCCCGAAATGGTGCGCCGCAAAACTGCGCAGTCTCGCCGGTGGCGCTTTGCGTCGACGAAAATAGACGCGTTGGAGCACGCGCTCGATCCATACGTCGATGGGAAATGCTTCCAGCCGATGATAAGCGAAGAGCAGCACACAGTTGGCGATTTTCTCGCCGACTCCGGGCAATGAGCACAACGTTTCGCGCGCTTCCCGGATGGGCCGTTCGCGCAACGCCTCGAGGTCGACGCGGCCACTCGAGATGTCGCGTGCGGTATTCAGCAGGTATTTCGCGCGAAAACCCAGTCCGCACGCGCGCAGATCCGTTTCACTGGCTGCGGCCAGAACGCTCGGTTCGGGGTAGGAGAAAACGGTTCGCCCTGCCGCGTCGCGCGATTCTCCCCATCTGCTTCGGATGGTGTGG
The DNA here is from genome assembly GCA_964652295.1 of uncultured Chthoniobacterales bacterium. Taxonomy (GTDB): domain Bacteria; phylum Verrucomicrobiota; class Verrucomicrobiia; order Chthoniobacterales; family CALDSX01; genus CAZZCL01. The sequence goes on along the minus strand of CAZZCL010000117.1, from coordinate 3,935 downwards.
CTAATGGCAGAGATATGCGCCACCTGCTTGAGGGACGATGTAATAAAAGCTGCGAGACACTCCCATAATGGTTGGCGCAGAATGCGCATGCCCCATGCAAATTCGCATGCTGCAGCCATGGCCGGATCGGTCGGCCACGATGCGCTGATCGCTGGCAAATCGTCGTCCAGCGCGAAATAGGTGCGCACGACAGCCTCGCCCGCTCCCCGGACATGGAGTGTGCCACCCCTCTGTGCGATCCAGCACGGGACATCGCCGATACAGCCGGCGTACCCGTCATCCGCCAGGATCCAATGGAAGGCCTGACCGCTTTCAAGCGTGATGCGGAGGTCAAAATGTTGCGCAGGAATTTCCAGCGCGGACGTGCGCCGGTTGCGCGAAGCGGCGGGACGCCGATTCATTCGGCATCAAGAAAGTAACCGAGGTTCTCGAGTTCAATGGCGAGGTTCACATTCTTGACGGTTACTCCGGGCGGGGTTTGCAGGATGAGCGGAGCGAAATTCAGAATTGCCTTAACGCCTGCCACCACGAGCCGGTCCGCCACCTCCTGCGCTGCGGCAGCCGGGGCTGTAAGAATTGCCATGCGCACGCGTTCGGCCGTCACGAATGGGGCAAGATTTTCCATGGCAAGCACCGGGATGCCGTTGAGCCGCGTGCCAACGATGGCGGGGTCGACATCGAACGCGGCCAGGATTTCGAAGCCTTCCTTTGCGAATCCGCCATAGCCGAGCAGAGCCGCGCCCAGGTGGCCCGCGCCTGCGAGTACAACCGGTTGAAGTCGCGATCTGCGGAGCACGGCAAGAAGCCGTTCGCGCAACGCGGCCGTGTTGTAGCCAAGCCCGCGTGTTCCGAAATGTCCAAGAAACGCAAGGTCTTTGCGGAGTTGGGTGGATTTGACGCCGGCCGCTTCGGCGAGGGTTTCGCTGGAAACCGTCGCTGCGCCTGCGCCCGCAAGGCGGTCCAGCCCACGAAGATAGAGTGAAAGCCGGTACACCGTCTTTCTGGGCAGACTCTCCTTGGTGGACTTCATGATCGCCCTGAAAGGTTATCCGATCCCAACGCGATGGCCAGTGAAGTTGAACCACGCTGGCGAGCGCGCCTCAAGCTTAGCGGCCTGCAACCAACCGGCGGGGGATCGGTGGCGCCTTAGGGGAGACGGCAAGATAATTGGCCACCAGAAAACATTCGTCGCGCTGATCCGGCTGCGGCGTTGGGAGAAAGCGGCCTGCCGGGAGGATCCGGAAGAGGGTGTACCCATGCGTTTCGAGTGCCCGGCGGTAATCGCCAAGAAATTCCCGTGAATCGAGATTGGACTCCCCAAATTCAAAGGTGAGATAATCGATAGCGCGATCGGCAAGCAACTCTTTCGCTCCGCGCAACACGGCGAGTTCATGACCCTCTACATCCAGCTTGAGCAGATTGATGTGGGCGATTGCCTGTTCATTACAATAGCGGGGGAGGGTGGTGCGCTTCACGGTGATCTTTTGACCCAGCATCGCACCGAGCCGTCCGTGGTGTGAGACAGGCACCAGCGAATTGAGACCGTGCGCGCCGTCTTCAAAATGCATCTCAACTTCGCCGGTTTGGTCTGACAACGCGCATTGTGCCACATGAACGCGGCTGCCGAAGCGCGTGCGGAGGCGGGCGGCAAGTTCGGAAAACGGTTCAAAACAGTGCACGACCGGGTTGACGCCGGCTAAGCGGTCAAGAGCTGCAGCGGTGTACTCGCCGAGATTGGTGCCTGCATCAACAATGACCGGGCGGGTGGCGTTCCGGAGCAGCTCCAATACGGCAAGTTCGCCGCTTGTCTCGACGACGTAACCGGCCCCGTAGCCGAGCAGCCAGCCGCTGTATCCCCGAAGTTTGCGCGCAAGATAAATTGCGCCCGGCAGCACGACGACTTGCGCGGAGAGCTGTTTCAGGCGGAGTAGCGGATTCATGGGGTGAGGACCAATGGTGACGACACCGGTCGGGCACCTCTCGGCGGTCATGTTGCTTTTGTTCCGGCGCGCGGCAATACTCAACCCCTTCCATGGCGGCCGAACTCATCCGCAATTTTTGCATTATCGCCCATATTGATCACGGCAAGACCACTTTGTCCGACCGCCTTCTCGACAGCACCGGCACGATTTCCGCCCGCGAGAAACAGGATCAGCTCCTCGATTCGATGGATCTTGAACGGGAGCGGGGTATCACAATCAAGGCGCATCCTGTTACCATGCGGCATCGGGCCCCGGACGGGCGCGAGTACAGGTTGAACCTTTTGGACACGCCCGGCCACGTAGATTTTGCCTATGAAGTGTCCCGCAGTCTTGCCGCATGCGAAGGGGCCCTGCTGGTGGTGGACGCTGCGCAGGGGGTGGAGGCGCAGACTGTGGCCAACGTGCATCTTGCCGCGAAACAAGGGCTCACCCTCATCCCGGTGATCAACAAGATCGATCTGCCGAATGCGGACATTGTAAGCGTGAAACGCCAGTTGGAAGATGTCCTCGCAATTCCTGCGGAGGAGGCGGTGTTGTGCAGCGCCAAATCGGGGATCGGCATCGAGGACGTGTTGACCGCCATCGTTGAAAGGATTCCGCCACCGCAGTCGCCGGTGGACAATAAACTGCGTGCGCTTGTGTTCGATTCCGTGTTCGATATTTATCGTGGCGTGATTGTCTATGTGCGGGTCGTAACGGGGGAACTCCGCGAGGGATTGGACGTGCAGCTGATGCGAACCAGCTCCCGTTATGAAGTGAAGGAAACCGGCGTCTTCACGCCGAAACCTGTGGCGCAGGACGGGTTGCGCGCGGGTCATGTGGGCTATGTCATTGCGAATATCAAAGCCACGACGGACGTGCATATTGGCGACACGCTCACGGCGCTGCGGGATCCGGCGCCCGATCCCCTGCCGGGGTTTCAGGATGTGCACCCCATGGTGTTCAGCGGCATCTACCCGATCAACACTTCCGATTTCGAGCATCTCAAGGGCGCAATGAGCAAGCTGCGCCTGAACGATGCGGCATTTCTGTTTCAGCAGGAAAGCTCCGCCGCACTGGGGTTCGGGTTCCGGTGCGGATTTCTCGGTCTGCTGCACATGGAGATCATTCTTGAACGCCTGCGGCGCGAATTCGGCATGGACATCATCGCCACGTACCCCAGCGTGGTTTATGAAGTCGCCAAGACCAACGGCGATGTGTTGATGGTGGATAACCCCACGCATCTGCCTGATCCAAGTGTGATCGACGAGATCCGGGAGCCGACCGTGAAAGTCACCGTCCTGTGTCCCAACGAAAATATCGGCGACATGATGCAGCTCGTCATGGACAAACGCGGAGAGGTGCACCACAGCGAGACGCTCGATCCGAAGCGCGTGCTTCTGGAAGCCGTTGTGCCGCTCAACGAAATCCTCGTCGATTTTCATGACCGCATAAAAAGCATGACGCGCGGGTACGGTTCCATGGATTATGAACCCGGCGATTATCGCGTCGCGAAACTTGTGAAACTCGACATGCTTGTTAACGGAGAACCGGTAGACGCCTTTTCCACCATCGTACACCGCGATAAGGCGGAGGCGCGCGGCCGGGCGCTTGCGGCCAAGCTCAAGGAAGTCATCCCCCAGCAGCTTTATCAGGTGGCGATCCAGGCGGCTATCGGCGGAAAAATTGTCGCCCGCGAAACCGTGACGGCCATGCGCAAAAATGTCACCGCAAAATGTTACGGCGGCGATATCACGCGCAAACGCAAGCTTTTGGAGAAGCAGAAGGAAGGCAAGAAACGGATGAAAACCTTCGGACGCGTGAACATCCCGCAGGAGGCGTTCATCGAAGTGTTGAAATCGGGGTGAAGCCGCATGAGGTCGGTGACTCCCGGTAACGGTACGATCGGATTTCTGGGTGGGGGCCAGCTTGGCCGCATGAGCGCCATGGCGGCGCGGCGCCTCGGTCTCGGCG
>CAZZCL010000116.1:0-7182 GCA_964652295.1 uncultured Chthoniobacterales bacterium | reverse complement strand
CTCAAGTTCAATGAACCCTTGTCGGTGGCCTACTACCTCAAAGAACGCCTCTTGACCTTCTGGCTCGCGGCTACCCGCAGCTTGATGCGCTTTGAGGTGGAAGACTGGATCGCCGACGCCATCGCTTCGGGACTGCCTGCTCTCGTCAAAAGGGCAAACACCTTGCGCTCCCATATCGAACAAATCATCAACTACGCCGACCACCCCATCACCTCCGGGAAACTCGAGGGCATCAACAACAGGATCCGCACTCTCAATCGCCAGGCCTACGGCTACAAAGATGACGAAGTCCTTACCCTCAAACTCTACGATCTACACAACTCCGAGTACAAACTTATCTGATGAACCTCGATTTCGACCTTGAATACAATCAGGACGACGTGCAGAAGTTTTCCGTCAAAGCAGTCAAATACGCCACCGTGGCCTGAGCCGATGTCCCGCTTGACCTCCCCCGAAACCTCGTGGAGCCCGGAGCAGATCGCTGCCGGTGTCGCTGCTCGCCATCAGAGCACTTCGGCTACGCCATCGGAAGTGCTGGATGCCATCGTGCCGCCCGTGACCAAGGTAGCAGGCCTGCACCTACAACCCATCCACTTAGGGACTATCCTCTTGCTCGAGCGAATCAATTCTCTTTTTGTCGTGCAGGGCCAGCAAATCACTATGCGCGACGTGACCGCCGCTCATCAGAAGAGAGCCATTATCGCAGCCATCAAGGCCGCAGCGCCAAGCAGCAACCACGCAGGGAGCCAGCGCACAAACACGACCCCGCAATCGTCTTCTCCAGTATCCCACAGCCAAGCCATGCCGAGATACCCAAGCACCCAACACGCCGAGAACAGCCACACGAGAAAATAGTTCATGGACGGATCACTAACATATCGTATCGACATCAAGTCATCGCTGCAAGGCATCTCTGACTCCGTGCAGGGTCTTCAGCGCCTCAAGTTATCCAGCGCAGACATCGCTGGCATGCTGCGTAAGAACGCATTCACTGCCGGAGACGCCTTCCGGAACGCTTCAGACCTTTTCAAACTTTCTGCATGGTTTCAGATCTGCGATCATGCGTTAATTCCTTTCCGACAATCTCCGTCCATCTGCGGAATCTGCGAATCAGGAAATTCATCCACAGATTGCGCAGGTTTCCGGAGAGAAAGAACCAGACGTTTGTATTGAAGAGAAGGTGCACCGAGGTTGAAGGGATTTCTCCAAACCGGAGGCTTTTATGTAGTCGATCGCTTGCGCTTCCTCTGAATCGGAGAGCGCTTGGAGAGCCTTAAGTTCAACAAGGATGGAACCGTAAGACAGGAAGTCGCAGCGGTAATTGACGTTGTGTATGGCGCGGTTTTTTTGGAAGCCTTCGTCCTTGGCGAAGACGCGGTAGGGTTTACCGTTGCCGTCCTTGCCCATGCGCTGATTCAGTGTGGCAAAGAAGAGGTTTTGCAGGACTGCTTGGTAGTAGGAGGAGCTGGTCTCGCCCTCGGGATCGAAGGAAGAGTTGCCCGGGGATGAGGCCCTTTTCCTTGAGGAACCAGCAGAAGATGAGGCGGGTGAGCAGGCGGATGAGGCCGGTGGCGCGGCGTTTTTCGGCGTCGGGCTCGAGATCGGCGGATTTCCACTCATCTACAAGGGCCTTGGCTTGGTCGAATGAATGGCCTGTGGCGAAGTCAGCGAGGAAATCGTGCGGCATGGAACCTGCGCCAACCAGGAATTTGTGGCTCTTGTAGCCGAGCTTGGCAAAAAGCTCGCGGGCGGCGTCCTTCAGCGAGAGGGTCCGGAAACCGGTGAGGGCGGAGCGCATGAAAAGGATGAATTTTGGAATCTGAAGGGTTTAGAATGCCAGCCGGATCAGATCGGGAATGAGGTCGAAGTGGGGATCGTTGCTGAGCAGGGGGAGATCGAGTTCCGTCGTGAGCGGGGATGGGAGTGCCACTGGTTTTGAGGTGAAGCCGAAGGTCGGCGTAGTGGCTGGCCGTGGTGTCAGAGGTAGGTCATCGTACTGAAGAAAATGGGAAATTCGAGATTTGAAATGGAGTCATGCGGCATTGAGTTCTTTGGCCGGGCGGATCGCTGCCGTTAGGCGTTTGCGATCTTTGGCCAAGACTCGGAAATCGCATTCCGTCTGAATGCCATACCAAAAGCTCTCAGACTGGTCGAAGAAAGCACCGAACCGGATGGACATGGGAGGGGTGATTGAGCGTCGTCCAAGGACGATCTCATTGATGGCGCGGGGCGGCACACCGATGGCGCGGGCCATTGCGTTTTGTGAGATCCCCATGGGTTTTAAGTATTCTTCAAGGAGGATTTCTCCGGGTGTGAGAGGTGGGTTCATGGCCGTAACGTATAGCGTTATGCGGGGTCGTCAATAGTAATCCCGGATGGCAACCTCTGCAGGCCCGGATTCCGTCCAGCTTCGATAGCGACAACACGAAAATCAACGTGGAGCAAATCCTCAAATTCCTCAGCCCAGCGACCAAAGTTCGGTCGCTTTGAAAGTATGAATTATGAGTGATGAATTATGAAAACAAACGGAAGCGGCCAGCTTTCATCCTTCATAATTCATCCTTGCCATCCCAGCATCCCTGCATAACATGGAGCCATGCAAAAGATGCAAATTTTATTTCCCGACCCACTGATGGAGCGGATGCGGAAAGTGGCCGCCCAACTGGATTTGCCCGTGAGTGAAATCGTGCGACGGGCGACCGAGCGGTGGCTGGAGCGGATGCCCGAGACACCGCGAAGCATCCCCAAGGTGCCGACGGTGGATGCAGGCCGCTGCCTAGTGCCTGCCGAGGAGATGCGGGCGGCATTTTATGAATAGTCTGGACACGAATATCCTGATTTACGCTGTGAACTCTGGGTGCGAAGAGCACGCGGCAGCGAAAAAGCTGTATGAGGCGATGCTGGGAGAACCGACGCAGTGGATTCTGAGCGACCAAGTCTTGTTTGAGTTTTATCGGGGCCTGCGGAACGGAAAAATTCTGGAGCGCCCATTGGGACATGCCGGGGCGCTGCGGCAGATTCAGTTTCTCCGCGAAGAGTCTGGGGTCCAGCATTGTGCGTACGAGACGGAGTTTTGGGGGCGATTGGTTGCGGGATTTTCCGATGTGGAGCGCAAGGCGGCGCATATTTTTGATCGCGTGCTGGCGATCACACTGCGCCAGCATGGAGTGGAGATATTTTATACTCGAAACGTGGGAGACTTTAAGGATGCCGGGTTTTCCGCACTGGTGAATCCCATCGATGGTGACCATGCGGAAATCTATACGCCGCAGCAGGTGGCGGAATTTGACGCAGGGGAAGCCGAGTTGGGAGCGCGTCCGGCTCGGGGCGCAAAAGCCTCTACTCCTCGCCCGGAGGATCGAGGATGAGACTGAAATTCAAACAGCAGGCTTTCCAGATGGACGCCGTGAAGGCGGAGGTGGATTGCTTCGCCGGACAGCCGAAGAGCCGGGGCCAGAAATATGCACTGGGGAGAAAATCCATTCGAAAGTTTAGCCAACAAGAGCAGTCAGGAAATCACTTTTCTGTGCCACCCCTTCATGTCCTTCATGCTCTTCATGGTAAATTCTGGATTTCGGGTCGTTAAACTGCGGGATTTAAGCTGATTTATCAGCATCTTCCCGTCTCCGGGCTGCTCGGAGTCGGATGTTACAACGCATCGGTGAGGCAAGAGTTGCAATCCGAAGCCGCAAATCGGAAGCTGCCCTTGGAAATTCTCACGCGTCCAACGTGGTATTTGTGACAATGATCACCTTTCGACAAGGAAACCTGCTGGAAGCCGATGTGGATGCCGTGGTCAACACGGTGAACACCGTTGGCGTGATCGGTAAAGGCATCGCTCTGATGTTGCGCGGGCGTTACACAGAGTTTTTCAAGAAATACGCGGCCGCCTGCAAAGCGAGAGAAGTGCAAGTCGGGCGTATGTTGACGACCGCTACGCACGAGCTCAGCGGGCCGCAATGGGTCATCCATTTCCCGACGAAGAAGCATTGGCGCCAGCCGTCGCGCATCGAGTGGATCGAACAGGGGCTGGCCGATCTAGTACGCGTGATTCGCGACAAGGGCATTCGCTCCATCGCCCTGCCGCCGCTCGGCTGTGGCAATAGGGGGACTGGCATGGCAGTCGGTGCGTGAACGCATCGAGTCAGCGCTCGCCGGAGTGGAGGGAGTGGAGACCATCGTTTATGAGCCAACCGAAAAATACCAAAACGTGGCCAAGCGCCTCCTCGACCTCGCTCGCGCCGCCTGCAAAGAAAGAGGAGAAGGACATCGACAGCCTTTTCACCGGAGGCAAGACGACGGCCCTACTGAACACAATTAGCGGACTTGGCGACTTCGAATTGATCGCATTCCTTGTCGTCCAGTCGAAAACTTTACGCTGACCCATATTCCCATATTATTACCCATATATGAAAACAACACTCGATCTTCCCGATGATCTCTTGATCGAAGCCAAAATGCTCGCCGCTCGCCGCAAGACCACCCTGAAAGCCCTCGTCGAAAGCGCTCTCCGCCGTGAAATCCGGCCTGCTGCCGAGTTGGAAAATCCGGACCCCGAGAAATACGAGGTCGATCCCCTTGGATTCCTTGTGCTCAAGCGCAGACCGGGAGAAACCATCACTCTCGAACAGATTCGAGCGATTCAGGATGAACTGGACGAACAAGACTTCCAGCGTGCCATCCACCCCCGTCGGCCATGATTCACTTGCTCGACATCAACGTGCTCATCGCTCTCTGCGACCCGGCCCACCCGCACAGACCAGCCGCCCGCAGCTTCTTCACTTCCGGCCTCATGCGCGATGGCTGGGCCACCTGCCCGCTTGTTGAGAACGGCTTCCTCCGGATTTTCGGAGCGCGCAAATATCCGGGTGGCCCCGGCTCTCCCAAAGCAGCACGGACTGTTCTGGCGGGATTACTCGCCGTAGGAGGCCACCAATTCTGGCCTGAAGACCTCTCGCTGACCGACGCGCTGAGATTCCCTAACCTGCCTGCTTCCGACGACCTCACCGACCTCTACCTTCTCGGTCTTGCCGTCAAACACGGAGGCCGCTTTGCCACTTTCGACGCGGGGATCGACGCCTCGCTCATCCTGGGCGGCCTGGCCGCCTATTACTGCATCCCCACATTATCTGCGTAAATCTGAGCCAATCTGCGGATCAAACCTGTGTTCGCCTACCCGAAACAAGCCAAGTTCAACCGCGTGGTGCCAAAGAACAAAATCTACGTGCACGCCAAGCCCTCGAAGCGGGTCAGGGAACTCTTCGTGTCTGAGGTCGGCGAGAAGCTCGCGGGCGGCGTCCTTCAGCGGCAGGATCTGGAAATTTGCGAGGGCGGAGTGCATGAAAAGGGTGAAATTTGGAAGCTGAAGGGATTAGAATGCCAGCCGGACCAGATCGGGAATGAGGTCGAAGTGGGGATCGTTGCTGAGCAGGGGGAGATCGAGTTCCGTCGTGAGCGCGGCAATCCAGAGGTCGTTAGCGGGGATGGGAGTGCCACTGGTTTTAAGGTGAAGCCGAAGGTCGGCGTAGTGGTTGGCCGTGGTGTCAGAGGGCGGATGGATTTCAGCGAACGGCAAGTTTTGAGCCAACTACTCCTCGTAGCGCCTCCGGTGGGGGGATTGGCGGATGCCGTAGTAGTATTCTCCCAGAACAATTGCCGGGACTACCAGTCGCGAGGCCTCAGCAAACGCTGAACGGCATGACTGGTTGCCGTCTGCCCAAGCCGAGAGCGCATTTGTATCCAAGATCATGAGCGATCTTCTTCGTCGAGGACTTCAAATGTCTCGGAGATGCAAGCCTCAACCTTGCGGGTTTCCTGGTGAAGGTCCGCCAGTGCTCCAAATCCGCGCATCCTGTTAACTGCTGAGTGCCTCATACGCGGCCCTGTGCGTTTCATTAGCTGGTGCAAATATTTGCGGCGAGACCGTCTTGGTAGGCACTGCCAAACGCAAGGCTGGATATCCGCCGGTAGAGATCGGCCTCAAGTTTCCAGAATCCAGCTTGGCAGGCAAAGGTCTCATGTTTCAGTTGCTGGGCTCTCTCGACATATTGTTTGTCAAAATGGTTTTGCGGCAACCACCCGGCAGCCGTGCTATCAAATGACGTCCGATCCTCAAACAGCGCTGCGGCCAAACCCCATGCCATCTCAACTCCGGCAAGTGTAGAAGCCACATTCTCAAACAGAATTGGGAGTGCCTCTTCCTGTGGCAGGCGACTGCGGATGACCCACGCGATTTCCATCATCCACATGCGAATGGCCGAATTGTGGTGATTGAGATTGGCCATAAGCTCCCGCATTTGCCAGCAATCCGCTGAAACCTGAAATGTGCACATGTGTGTCAACTGCCAGGGCAGTCGATCCAACCACCCACTATTGCCATGCTGATGGGCTAGCTCGATGTTTGACGCAATTTGGCTTTGAGCGACGGTGGTGAACTGAAGACCGTAGTCATGGGCGATTGAAAGCGCGCACAGAGCAAGTTCATCAACCTGTCTGGACGGCGGGTGGTTTTCTGGCACTTCGTCGAACTGCTTGGCCCACGGCCTCGCTAAAGCAAGAAAGAAGCGTTCAGCCATCGTGGGCCTTTCAAACACTCCGGGCAAAGGAAGTTGGCCACCCGCACCCGCCTCGATCTCCTCCCAGCTAAGCACCGGAGGAACCGGAGGGACAGGCATGGCGGCATCAATTTCCCAAGGCTTCATACCTTCCCCTCCTGTTTGATCACGGCGAGGAGGGAGGGCTGTCAGCGGTGAGGCGGAGGAGGGAGGGCAAGAATGAAGTATGAATTATGAAGGATGAAAAAGCGGCGGAAGGCGAAATGCTGCTCAATTTCATCATTCCTCCTTCATACTTCATACTTTCCTCACTCTCCATCACGCAGGCGTCGATGAGGTCTTCGAGGACGCTGGCGGGTCCGGGAGTCATGCAGTCTGGTATTGCAGCTCTTGAAAATTGAGCTGGCGCGAACGTCGTGAAAGGTGGAGCATTTCTATGCCGACCACTTGGTTTTGCTCGTTAAAATCCAGCACAATGCCGGGTGAGACTTCCTCGGATTCGACGATTTTCGAATCATCCAGCCGCAGGTAGAGTGCGTCCGCTTCTTTATCGATGTGCAGTTTCATAGTTTTCCTTTCATTGTTCCGTCGAAGAATACACTCACGACGCGGTTTGGTTCAACCGTTG
>CAZZCL010000115.1:0-7217 GCA_964652295.1 uncultured Chthoniobacterales bacterium | reverse complement strand
GGCCTGTTGGAATCGACTTATAGTGCTTGGCATCCACCAGGCGCAGCTGCTCACCGACAGGAAAGTGGCCGGTCTCCGGCATGGGTTCCTAATCAATTTCAATGCTAAGCACCTGAAGGATGGGCTCAGGAGTTTTTTATTGTAGTGTCATTGAAAGACAGCGCTTCCAACTCACCTATTGGGTGAGCCTGATTCGATAGTAGTCCTCCTCATAAATCCCTTAACTTCATGCTCTTCATGACCTTCATGGTGGATTCAATTGCGGCATGTAGGATCAAAGCGATCCAGCCAGCGCGAGCCCCGCCTTACCAGCTCCCTGTAATCGGAGGCACCCGTTTGGGGCATCGGCCTCATGCCCTTTTGCATGGCTACAGAAGCGATGCCTACGTCCTGAAACGCTTTGCCGTCTCCTTCGTCGGCGGGCTGCTTACGTCACGCCTGTTGGAGCTGAACGCGCTCCCGGCCATCTTGAATCTCTGGCGCAAGGGGAGCGCGCAGGCGTGGAAAGTGATGCGAGAACGCAGGTCAGTGACTTGCGCTACGCATTGATTGCGCTGCGCTGGATGGGGAGCTGATAGGAATGAGTCGATCCGGGAAGAGTTGAGGATTTGATCAGAAGACGAGGAAGGAGGGATTTCAGACTCTCGGTTTCCTTTGTTTCCTTCTGTGAAAACCCCTTCATCATAACTTCACGTCGAAGTGGGATGGCGGTGTGGCCTTGCGAACGTCGACCACCGCGGAGGTTTGGCGGAGTGGCTCGGTAAAAGAAAAGACCGTGCGATCCGGGAGTTGGGCAGCAAGGCTTGAAGCGAATGTGGCGCAGACAAAGTTTGCGGTGAGGAAGACGGGGCGTTCCGAGTTCGTCATCGAATGAAAAGAATGGGAGATAATGTTTCCGGCAGGGTGATAACCGCGATGCTTCCGACGAGAGAACACCTGCCGGGCTTGTTGCCCATGGGGTGACCGCAAATGGGAGGTGTTTGTCCGCGCGCAACAAAATTGTCTTTAAGAGATCATCCTTATTGGAAAGCGTGATCTGAGGGCTTGAAATCACGGACTCAACGGACCGGGGGTAACTTACAACACTCATTCGGATTTGCATACCACAGATTCAGAGTCAAGCCCTTGCAAAACTATGGAAACGCACAGATGCCTTGATAATCCTGCGAATCCGGCAAGCTCACTCATCGCCTGATCCGAGACCTGTGCCGGAACCGGCAAGGCCCCTGTTGCAGAGGGGCACAACTCCGGAGCAGACAGATCGGAAATGGTTCTATTGCAGAGATTTTGAACTGGCGTCAGCACCCGCAAGCGGCCACCGTGAATTAAAGGGAATCGTACTCGACTGATGCCCCACATCGAACACCACAGAATCAACCGGTCCGGATGGTTGCGCGCGGCGGTTCTGGGTGCCAACGACGGAATCACCTCCACCGCCAGCCTGATCGTAGGCATTGCAGCCGCCGGGGCTTCCCAAGAGAGCATCATCTTGGCGGGCACAGCCGGCTTGGTGGCGGGAGCCATGTCTATGGCCGCCGGCGAATATGTTTCGGTGAAATCGCAGGAAGACACCGAAAACGCGGACCTGAAACTGGAATCTGACGCCCTCGCGAGCAACCGCGATGGTGAAGAGATCGAGCTGGCCGACATCTACAAAAGGCGCGGTCTTGAAGACGGTCTCGCCACTGAAGTCGCCCGGCAATTGATGAAACACGATGCGCTGGGAGCGCATGCAAGAGATGAAATCGGAATCACTGCCGAACTGAGCGCCCGCCCAATTCAGGCTGTCGGCTGGTCGGCGGCAGCATTTTCTTTGGGGGGAGCAGTTCCGGTTTTGACAACGGTGATTGCTCCGGTTTCTGCATTGCTATGGGTGGTCCCGCTGCTTGCAATCGTTCAACTAGGAGCGCTGGGCTCCATCGCCGCCGCCACGGGCGGTGCGTCGGCAGTTCGCGGAGCTGTGCGCGTGTGCTTTTGGGGATCCCTGGCGATGGGATTGACCTTTCTAGTGGGCAAACTCATCGGGTTCCTCCTCTGAGGTATGATCAGGCCTGAACACCTCCATCTCGCGCTCAACCACATTCCTTTCCTTGGAGCGGCATTCGCGTTGATCCCGCTGTTCCTCGGGTTGTTTCAACGCCAGCAAACCACCGTTTTTGCAGGTCTGATCATCACCATTGTTTCGGGATGGATGACGCCATTGGTCATGGATACAGGCGAGTCCTCCCATCAAACATACAGGGAAGGCCCGGTTGCAGCTCTGTTGGATGCTGATCGGGCTTGCTAGCACCTGGCGCTTCAGCCACCCTGATCGACATCCTGGTTACAACCCGTGTGCAGCCCAGCGGCGCAGAAAAGCCGACACATCAGGCAACGTTCCGCTCCGTGCGTTGCGGACATAAAATCCGGAAACGGCACAGCCGAGCAGCAACCGCAAGGGTGCCTCCAGGTTCATGAGCAGGCCGGTGCAATAACCCGAATTGAACCGATCCCCGGCACCGGTGCTTTTGCGGGGCCTGGCGCAGTACGGCCCCGCGACCGAGACGGCCATGCCGTCTTGAACGGCAACGGTGGCGCCACGCACAAGATGAATGCCAAGTTCGGCGATGCCCGCACGCGCACGGAGTTCCTGCGCAAGCCGTTCGGTGTCCGAGGCAGCGTCATCCGCCTCGCGCAAACCGGCGCTTCGGGCAAAATGATTTGCTTCGTTCAGGTTGAGATTCAACGACACACGCCCATGGCGCTGCAGTGCGCCCAATGTTTCCAGCATGCGCATGCGATCGGCAGCGCTGCGCGAAGCGGGATCGGCAACATCGACGTATATTACGGGTCGCTCGTCCAGCTTGGAGAAGGCCCGGTCGTTAAGCCACTGCCAGCATTCGGTCATATACGGGTAAACGGACCAGGACGTGAGCACAATAGCCGGCGCGGCTTTGCAGGCAGCCAGATAGGCATCGAGCGGAAAATGCGCCTCGAGAAACTCAGGCGTAAACTCCTCGAAATGGCTCATCCTGGCAAACATCAGTTTACCGTCGAGAAACTCGAAGATCCGCGTACTGCCCGGCTCCATGGGCAGGGGATGAAAGGTGCGGAACTTTTTTAACCACGGAACAAACGCGTCAGCGGGCGGTTCACCGAGCATGGCAAAGCAGTCGACGGCCACGCCGAGTGTAGCGAGCCCGTCGCCCATATTCATGGTGCACCCGCCAGGAGCAACCTCATCAAGCACCGCCTCACGAAGTCCGCTCCGGCCGCCGCATGAAGCGGCCCATGCTGCAAAGGCGGGGATATCGGGAACCGCATCGAAATCGCCCGGGCCACGCCGTTCCTCGACGATGCGCATCACTTCATCGATGAACCCATCGAACCCCATGACGCAAGCTGGCCGGTCGAGGCGGGCATGCTCCACCTCGAGCATGTCGGCAAGCTTTTCGAATTGGTCCGGTGGAATGCTGGGGAACGGTTGCGATGTCATGGGGGCTGCGCAGACCTAAAACTTGAGGTCTTCGAGTGAGATCGCGCGCTGCTCGTAATCGTCAGGCGGGAGAAATATGTCCTCGGGAAAATCTTCCTCGACAATGCGCGCAAGCCGCCAATCGGCAGCAGCGACGTTATTATGATACCGGATGCGTCTGACAGGAAACCCCCTATAATCGCCCGGCTGCCCGCTGCCGGGCGCCGGGAAGAGAGCGCTGGAGACCTTGATGCCGGTCACTTGCCCGAGCGCGCTGTCGAAGACGCCACGCACTTCTGCCAGAAGCGCAAGGTGTTCCGGTGCGAGGGCGATGTCTTCTGTATTCGCAACGAACAGTTCGACCTGCTTTTTACCTTCTGAGACGCCTTCATAAATGCGGGCTGTCCATAGACCGACCTTATCCGTGCGGTCCGTGTGTTGATAGACGAGAGTTGGACCACCTTCGCCAACCTTTTTATCGAGCGCCCGCACGCCGGCATCGAGCAATGCCGCGATCTGATCGCGATTCTCTGCGGACAGATCGTTTATGCGTTCTCGTGCAAGCTGCACCGCCTGGTTCAGGCGGTTAAAAGCCGTTTCCAGCGCCGCCTTTGGCAGCACGCGATACGTTTTCTTTTGCTTGTCGAGCAGAAGAAACTGTCCGGCAGCCCGGTCATAGATGACTGCGCCGACATCGTTTCCACGCACGTTATCCATGCGCAACTTGCCCTCCGCAATCTGAATGCGGCTTTCACGCACTTTCCCATCCTCATCCGAAGCCAGGCGTTCCTCGGCGTGAATCACAATTCCTGGCTCCGCACAAGCTGCGGAGAGCGTGACGCCCAAGGTTGCAAAGATAAATCCAGGAAGTGCGAAGATACGGCCTGCTTTCATGACGGCGACAATTTAGCAAGCAGCGTGGCTTTGTCACGTCCTCAGAAAGACACGAGGCGGTGGAGGCAGAAGATTGCGCCTGCCAGATATGTGCCCGAACGCACGAAACCCGGCTCGCACAGTGGTGAACGCTGCCGGCTGTCAATTTGGATAAGCGGTTGCATCTGCGGGGACTATCCAGCACCGTGAAGATGCTGCTGCCCCGCCACGCATCGCACTTTGCCATCCGTCAACATTGGAGGTTTCTCCCGCCCATGACACAGCCAACATCATCGCAGGCCAAAGCCCGCCCGGGCGACCCATTTTCGCTTCAGGACGGCCCCGTTACCCAAGGTGGGGATCCCGCGCCACCGCCCGTTCCCGATCTTGGGCGGCTGCCGGAGCATTATGGCACGGGCTCGATTTACCTTGTGGGTCGCGATCCCGATTGGTTGTTCGCGTACTGGGACGTGGATTGGGACGATGCTGAATTGGACCGCTCGGCGCTGCCGTTGCTCAGGTTGTTTCTCGAGAATGGCGATGCCGTTTCAGAAACAGCCGTGCGCCATGGCGACCGACATTGGCTGCTGCGCATTCCCGAACCCGGACGCCGCTATTATGCCGAGATCGGATGGTTCTCAGAGAGCGGCTGGAAAACCCACGCGGCGTCTGCTCCGGCGGCCACAATGCGCAACGCAGTATCCGATGACGATTCCCTGCGGTTTGGTGCGGTGCCATTCCGGGAAAGTTTCGAGCGCCTTGTGGCCCTGACTGAAATTGCGGAAGTAGGTGGTGAAAATCTCATGGACGCGCTGGAGCGTCTGCAGGAACGGACTGACCGTCCCGCAGAGAAGGATCTTGGCTGGACAGAAGAACAGCGCCGCGTCCTCGACCGGTTGCTAGGCGAGACGGTGCTCGAGCGGTTCCAACTCAATTCGATGGAAATTGAGCGCCTGTTTCGCCGCAGCGTTCAGGACGCCGCTCGCGGCTTGCACGGCAGCGCCCTGTTTTCGCGCCAACGCTGGGATCATCTGCTCCGCCTCACGGACGCTGCGGGCGATCACGCCGGGTCCTGATGGCCGCGGCACGCCGACGCACGGAACGAACGTTGTCGCACGGCAAGGATCGCAGCACCGATGCCGGAAGCGATCCGGAAGCCAGGGCATTTCTGTCCTGGCTTGCAGCAAGAAACTGTTCCCCGCGTACGATCGCAAATTACAGCCGTTGCCTTACCGCTTTCACTTCATGGTCGGGCAAACCCTGGGAGCAAATTCAACTCGACGATCTGCGCGGGTATCTGTTTGAGCGCATGAAAGTCGGCGAAGCTCGGGCGACGATCCGCCTGCGGTTTGCAGCGTTGCGCAGTTTTTTTCGCCACCGCCGTGAGCAGCGCGGCCTGACCGTGCCGCCGGTCGAAGCGCTCCAACTCCCCCGTGGCAAACGCGCCCTTCCCATGGTGCTCACCGAATCGCAGGCAGAAGACCTTGTGCGCGCCCCGGAGTCGTCCCCGAAATTCCGCCAGACGGTTGCCTGGGCGTCCGCACGCGACAGCGCCATCCTCGAACTGTTTTATTCCAGCGGCCTGCGGCTGGAGGAAATGGCGGCGTTGGATGTGCGCGACATCGACGCCGGGCAGGGCACCGTGCGTGTGACTGGTAAAGGCGAGAAAACCCGTCTCGCTCCGGTGGGACGGGCGGCTTTGGATGCGATTGCCGGCTACCGCATCCAGGCGGGGGTGCGAGTGGGAGCGTTGTTCCTCGGGAAAAGCCGCACCCGTCTCGGACGCCGTTCGCTTTGGGCGATCGTTAAGAAGGCCGCTCTTGCAGCGGGGCTGCCGCCTTCTGTCAGCCCCCACAAACTGCGGCATACATTTGCCACGCATCTCCTCGATCATGGCGCAGATCTTCGTAGCGTTCAGGAAATGCTCGGGCACGCCAGCCTCAGCACGACGCAGATCTATACGCACGTGTCCGTGCAGCGACTTATCGAAGCGTACCGGGCGCATCCGCGGGCGTGACCTGGCAATCGCGAAATTCCTGAGCTGCGCGAAACGCTTCCTCCCATTGGTTTAAGTGGCGGTCCCACGTTAATTCCAGCACGCGGCGGCGCGCGGCCTCTCCCATTCTCTGACGCGCGTCTTTTCCGACTGCTGCAAGATCCCGCCACCGTGCAGCGATTTCAGCAGCAGCGAACGGGTTTTCCAGACGATATCCCGTTTCGCCCGGGGTGCAGAATTCCGAAGCGCCATCGCGGACCGAAACCACAGCTGGCAGGCCGCTGGCCATCGCCTGGAGGACGGTATTGGCACAGGCGTCGTAGCTCGTCGGATGAATAAAGCCGTCCACGGCGCGCAGGATTTCGGCGAAATCCATGGAGGCAGGCACGACATGCACACGTCCGGCGACGCCCGGAGCGACCGCCAACCGTCGGCATACCCCAGTCAGGCCGGCTCCGGCGACGGCAAGCGCGCCCGGCACATCGCGCAACGCCGCCAGCAACTGGGGCAACCCTTTGCGTTCATGATTATAGCCTGCAAACAGGAAGACCGGCCCGTCCAGCGGCAACCCGGCAACCTTCCGGATCCGCAATGACTCAGAGTCATCCCGAGGAGGCCGATAGCGCCCGGTGTCCACAGGCGTTGAAATTACGCGGATGCGTTCGGAGGCAACTCCGTAACGCTCCACGATCTGCCGGCGTACCATCGAAGAATTGACGACAAACACCGCCGTGCTGCATCCCGTGTAGAGCCGGTGTTCAAGCTCCAACTGGACGCGATTCTTGATCCCCAAGCGTTTCCAAAAAGGAAGACTCTGAGAATAAACCGCATGACACCCACCGCCCGCGCGGTGGACGTCCTGATGCGTGGTTTGGCCGAAGCCCGCCACCCGCA
>CAZZCL010000114.1:0-7282 GCA_964652295.1 uncultured Chthoniobacterales bacterium | reverse complement strand
GCTTACGCTGGAATTGGCGGGTTGAATTAGAGAAATGACCCGTCCCTGTGCGTCATCTCATTAGAGAAATGACCCGTCCCTGTGCTTCATGCTACTGGAACCCAGCGGGTGCGATACCCGTGTGGCAAAGGCCGGCAGCCAGTCGCAAGCGAGCCTTGCGTAGTCGTCCGGGGTCGGGAAAGAGCATGGTCAAGGCACGAGAGGGGTTCCCTGGGAACTGGAGAGATCCTGCCTGTTCCGCGCGAAGAAGCCCGGAGAAGGGACGAGACCGGGTTACCAACGTCCAAGCATATCCATCCTCGGAGGCCCGATGGGGGGATGCGCGCAGGAGCAGCAGCCACCAAAGCGCGGTCGAGCATCGGCAGGGGAACCGAAACGGCGACCGAAGACAGGCGGGAAGTCTTAGCATCCTCATAGTAGCGATTGAACGCGGGGAATAGAGAAATGACCCGTCCCTGTGCTTCATGCTACTGGAACCCAGCGGGTGCGATACCCGTGTGGCAAAGGCCGGCAGCCAGTCGCAAGCGAGCCTTGCGTAGTCGTCCGGGGTCGGGAAAGAGCATGGTCAAGGCACGAGAGGGGTTCCCTGGGAACTGGAGAGATCCTGCCTGTTCCGCGCGAAGAAGCCCGGAGAAGGGACGAGACCGGGTTACCAACGTCCAAGCATATCCATCCTCGGAGGCCCGATGGGGGGATGCGCGCAGGAGCAGCAGCCACCAAAGCGCGGTCGAGCATCGGCAGGGGAACCGAAACGGCGACCGAAGACAGGCGGGAAGTCTTAGCATCCTCATAGTAGCGATTGAACGCGGGGAAAGCCGCATCCAAACAAGCCCGCGAGTAGCCAAGGGGGGATGCTTGGAGAAAGGAACTGACCGAGAGGAAACACATTGGACGACAAAGAGCTTCAAATGAATGTGTCAACGAAACAGCGGCAGATAGCGGAACTGGCCGGGAAGTATGCCGGCGAGCCGATCACGTCGCTCCATTACAAACTGGATGAACCGTGGCTGCGGGAAGCATGGCGGCAAGTGAGCCGCAAGACCGCGCGAAAGCGACGGGCTCGGGCGCTGAAAGCGGTGGGCCAATGGTGCCGTGACAACTGGCATCAGCCGTTGGCCGAACAGCACCGCGTTTTGAAGCAGAAGTTGACAGGCCGCTTCGCGTACTACGGGATGACCGGCAACAGCCGGAGCCTGCACAGATTCCGCGAAGGAGTCCGCCGCCTGTGGTACAAGTGGCTCAATCGGCGGACGCGCCGACGCGACACGCTGAGCTGGGAACGCTTCGCGCAGTTGTCCACGCGTACCCACCCTCTGCCTGCCGCTCGCATCGTCCACTCCATCTTTAGAGCAAATCCATCCATCGGAGGAACCGGATGCGTACAAGGCGCTCGTCCGGTTCTGTGGGGGAGGGGGCGAGGCGACCCGTCCGCTCTAGCCGGACTTGGGTTCGTTCCTCACCTGGTAGGAGTCGCGCCACGGTCAGTCGTGAGTCACCTTGGACCTTCGGCGTGGGAATAGCTACTTGTTCCAGCTTACTCAGTTGACGTGAGCTCCATATACAGTATGATAAATCAGATCGCACCGCAACAGGTAGTGTCATAATCGATTTCCCAAACGAAATGGATCAAACCAAGCAAATAGGGCTGAAGGCTGGCCATCTTCACCGGGTGGCTACTGCGTCTCACAACCGGAGAAACCACCAGGAAGATTGTCAATCTACAGTTCGGATTGATCCATCCGGCGGGAAGGCGATTGGTTGCCACGCTCTCCGCCGCCGCTGCGCTCAGGTTCAAATCGACGTTTTGAGAGGTGCTCTAACTTATTTGACCGGCTTTCTCTCCAAGCCGCCCCGTGGGATGTTAACGATTGTGCTGTTCGCTTTGTCTGGCGCGAAGCAGGAATAGTGCCCCAAACTGCGTAACTCGGGTTGGAGCGTCGCTCTCACGGCAAAGGTTTTACTCGTCTGCTGGTAGAACGGCAGCAGGCCGTTCCCTGTCTTCGCTCCGCCGCTCGAGAAAGAAGCCGCGTAATAGATCGCGGCATTCATCCTGCATCACGCCGGGAACGATCTCGCAACGATGATTCAGCTGCGGCATCTGTAGCAGGTTGAGTAATCCGCCGGCAGCTCCTCCTTTCGAATCCGACGCACCGAAGACCACCCGTCGCAACCGCGCATGCACAATGGCGCCGGCGCACATGGGGCAGGGCTCTTTAGTCACGTACAGATCGCAACCGGAGAGTCGCCACCCGCCGAGCGCGGCGGAGGCCTGCCCGATCGCGAGAATCTCTGCGTGCGCCGTGGCGTCCTGGAGTGTTTCAACCTGGTTTGCCGCTCTCGCAAGCACGCGGCCATCCAACACGATTACGGCGCCCACCGGCACTTCACCGGCTTTAGCGGCACGGCGCGCAACCCGAAGCGCTTCCCCCATGAAAAATGCGTCGCTGTGCAGGTCGATCACCGGAAAATCCTCGCGGCTCAGCTTTCGGACGAGGATGTCGTGGACGACGAGCTGCTGCTGGTGCCGCCGGCGGGTTTGGCCGCTCCAGAAGATCCACCCGAACCCGCGCCCGAAGATCCCTCCCCGCCGGTTTTCGCACCACTCCCATCGCCGCCTGAGGGTTTTGCGTTGTCACCTCCGCCGGACTCCTTCTTCGCAGCCTGTTGATAACTGTCGCTCCGGTAATCCGTAATATAAAATCCGGACCCTTTAAAAATCAGGCCGGCACCGGTGCCGAGCAGCCGTTTTATCTCGCCGCGCGCCCATGGTTGCTGCGCGCATTTGTCTTCTGGACACACTTGAAGCGGGGCATCCTTCATCGACTGAAAGGTCTCGAAGGTGTGGCCGCATTTTTTGCAGGAATACTCGTACGTTGGCATTTTGGAAAGACTGCCAACATAACGAAAAGAAGCCGTAATTTCAATGTGTACAGCCTGCGCTGCGGTCAGGCGTGGCGTTTCGCCCTTGCCATCGGCAGGCTGGGGCGTCCATCGTACGTGCGATGTCTTCCTCCTCCGCCCCGCTTAATGTGCTCCTGATCACCAGTGACCAACAGCATTGGAGCGCGATGGGCTGTCAGAATCCTGAGGTGCCAACACCGCATCTCGACGCGTTGGCGGCGCAGGGTGTGCTGTTCGATCGCGCGTATTGTCCCAATCCCACGTGCACGCCCACACGGGCCAGCATCCTGACCGGGCAATACCCGAGCCAGCACGGTGCCTATTCCCTTGGTACAAAATTGATGGAGGATCGCCCGACCATGAACGAAGTGTGGAGGGCTTCCGGATGGCGGACCGGCATCGTGGGTAAGGCGCATTTTCAGCCGCTGACGTCGACTTCTGAACATGTTTCGTTGGAAAGTTATCCCACGCTGCAGGACCTTGAGTTCTGGCGCGGCTTTCACGGGCCGTTCTATGGCTTCGATGATTTCGAACTGGCCCGCAATCACACCGACGAGGCGCATGTCGGCCAGCATTATGCTCTGTGGATGGAAGAGAAGGGTTTTAAAAACTGGCGGGAACATTTTCAAAAGCCCACGGGCACACGCGAGGCGCAGTCACTTTCATGGAGTCTTCCCGAGGAGTTCCATTACAACGCATGGATCTCCGAGCGGACCAACGTGCTTCTGGAACGCTATGCGCAGGCGCAACGCCCGTTTTTTCTTTGGTCAAGCTATTTCGATCCCCATCCCTCCTACCTGGTGAGTGCTCCATGGGATAAGTTGATCGATCCGGCTGTGATCACCGTGCCGCGCGGGCGGCCTGGCGAGCACGATGTGAACCCGGTCTTTCATCGTTATGCCATGGATCCGCATCCCAGCCCGGAGAAATACGGCATCGGCGGTCGAACGCACTGGATTCACGGACTGAAAAGCCACGTGCAGGATGAGGAAGAATTACGCCGCGAAATTGCCGTCTATTACGGGATGGTGGCCTTTATGGACGAACACATTGGGCGCACGCTCCGGCGGCTGGATGAACTCGGACTGGCCGACAACACCCTCGTGGTTTTCACATCCGATCATGGCCATTTTTATGGCCATCACGGATTGAATGCGAAAGGCCCGTTTCATTACGAGGACGGCGTGCGAGTGCCAATGATTGTGCGGTGGCCGGGATGCACGCCCGCAGGCGTGCGATCCAACGCCCTGCAGAGTCTTGTCGATTTGCCGCCAAGCTTTTTAAGTGCCGCGGGAATCTCCAAACCCGCATGGATGAGCGGGCTGGATCAGACGTCTGTCTGGTCTGGCGCAGCTGACAGCGTCCGGGCCTGGTGCCTTGTCGAGAACAATCATGAACCCGGCGTTGCTGAGCTCCGGACTTATATTGATGAGCGCTATAAGGTGACGGTCTATCGCGGTTGGGACGATGGCGAGCTTTATGATCTGGAGGAAGATCCAGGCGAGTTTCGGAATCTTTGGAGCGACTCCGCAGCGCTCGAATTAAGGGCGCGCCTGCTTCAGAAGTTCATCCAGGCTCAGATGGCGTCCGACATCCTGCCTATGCCGCGGGTGTCCGTGGCATAAATGTGGCGTGGGCGTCCAGACCCTGCTGCGACGCGTGCCTAAAATGCGCGCCGCGCCCGTGATTTTATTCCGCCCTCAGTCCTTGCGTTCCACGCGCTCACGCCGTGGCGTGCCGATCAGCAACCCACAGGCTACAGTTAGAATGGTTGTTACCGGCCACGCCCACGCGGTGAATACGGTGGCGACAGGCATGCCGTCTGGGCCCGGCCTGTAGGTGGGCAGTGATTCCAACCACGAAATGTCGAGACCGACTTCATGTGCGAGAATCCACACGTCCGTCCGCATGAACAGGACAAGGAGGATCGAGAGTGTGCTTCCGCCAATCACGCCGCGCACACTGCCCCGACCCCACAGCGCGCAGAAAAATGCGCCGAGAAGTGGCCCGACGGTATAACTCGTCATTCCGAAAGCCAGAGGCAGAATCGGGATGTTACCCCGCGCGATATTGAGCAGGAAGGTAAAGGCGGTCAGGAGAATGCCCCACATGATGACAAGCAGACGCGATTTCCAGACCAGACCCATGCGGGCGAGTTCTTCCTCGGTTTTCTCCTCCGGATGATAAAGGGCCGAGAGCGTCGTCTGGCTGAGTGCGGCCAGAATGGAGTCGAGACTGGAGATGGCGGCAGCGAAAACTCCCGCAAGAATAAGCCCGCTGAGGCCGACTGGAAGCACTGTGGTGATCCACATTGGGAACACGATGTCCTTTTCGTCCGGCACAGCCACCGCCGATTCAGCTCCCGTTTCTGGGTGGGCAATACGGGGAGCATCCTGCATGGCGGCAACGGATTCTGCCGGCGTGTCGCGCGGATAAAGCAGCTGCGCTTCAGCGGCGTCGAAGGGATTCTGATGATAGTGAACCACCAACGCTGCTCCAACGAAAAGCATGAGCAGAGTGAGAAGCTGACCGAATGAACTGAAAATGAGGGCCTTTGCCGCTGCCCCCGCATTGCGACAGCAAAACATGCGCTGAGCGTTGAGCTGGTCGACGCCAAAAACGGACAGATTTTGAAATGGAACGGCAAGGATTGCCACCCAGATTGTGAACTGCAGATCCGCCTGCAGACGGGCGTCCCAGACATTCAACCGCCCGAACTCTGTCGCGGTCGACCAGAATTCTCCGGGGCCGCCGTGAAGGTGTGCGATAATCCAGACGAGGGCGGCGATGCCTCCCACCGTGAACAGGAGGAATTGCATGACGTCGGTCCAGATTACGGTGCGCATCCCGCCCATCAGGGTCCACAGGATGGCAAAAACGCCGATGGCAAGAATGCACCAGTGGAGATCGATGCCCGTGACCACGCGCAGCGGGAGGGCGGCTACAAGTACCCGCACGCTTTGGGCAAGGATGGAGCCAAGCGTGAAAAGCGCCGTGGCAAGCAGCTTCGCCGCCCGGCCCAGCCGGCGCCCGATGTAATCGTAGGGACTGTAGATTTCCCCTTCGTAAAATGCGGGCACAAAAAATATGGCCACGATCACCCGGCCCAACACCGATCCAATCCCCCAGAGCAGATACGTGAAATCGCCGTGGAGCGCGAACAGCGTGCCCGGTACACCGATGAATGTTACACCGCTGATCTCGGTGGCGATAATTGAGCCGCACACAGCGGGCCAGGGGAGGGAGCGGCCCGCGAGAAAAAAGTCGCGGATCGAAGATTGGGAGCCTGCAAGGCGGTGGCCCACCAACGTTGTCAACAGAAGATACCCTATGAGGACACCCCAATCGACGGCGGTAAAATGGTTGTGGACAGCTCCGGACATGAAACGCGCATGTTAGCGCGGTCTTTGAATCAGGCGAAAGGGAAAAGCGCCGGGTATTTGGCGAGCTGGGGCACACAACCTCCACCCCGCCGTAGCGCAGAACGTGCCGGAGAGGGGGCAGGACTGCGTAAAGCGATACGGGAAAGCCCTCATGCGCCGGGGCTTTGCCCAGCTTGTCGAGAGGCCCACGCGCCGCTTCGGAGTGCGCCCGAAAAAAAAGTGAAAATTTCTTTTGACGCCTCAAGGGTCATGGCTATGCTTATCGACCCGCGATTGATGCGGGACCGAAACTTCCGGTGTGTTCTAATCAGGATTAGTTGCCAAGAGTGGTCGGATTCACACTGAATCTGATTTTCTTTTAAATGTGCCGATTTTCTGATCTTTTGTGGCGACCCGAAGCAAAATTGCCGGGGTAGCGATAACACATTGCGTTTTTCGAATAGTTTTTTTGATTTTTCAGTTCGAAATCGATTTTTTTACGTGACGACTTACAGCAAAGTTTGAGCTGTGCGTTGCACGTCAATCATCTTTGACTGCCGGAATTTTACTTGTCTTCACAATTGACAGCTATGTTTCCATAGCCGGAACGTAGCTTGTCGGTGAAGACTCTCGAAATTTGCCCGCAAGGGCAGAAACTTTGCCTTAACAGGCATCAAATTTCGACGGAGAGTTTGATTCTGGCTCAGAACGAACGCTGGCGGCGTGGATAAGACATGCAAGTCGAACGGGATTTTTTCTGTAGCAATATGGAGAAAGTCCAGTGGCGGACGGGTGCGTAACACGTGAGCAATCTGCCGGAAAGTGGGGGATAGCTCGCCGAAAGGCGAATTAATACCGCATGTGGCCATGGGCGGCATCGCCCTGAAGCCAAAGCAGCAATGCGCTTTCCGATGAGCTCGCGGCCTATCAGCTTGTTGGTGGGGTAACGGCCTACCAAGGCGACGACGGGTAGCTGGTCTGAGAGGACGATCAGCCACACTGGAACTGAGACACGGTCC
>CAZZCL010000113.1:0-7373 GCA_964652295.1 uncultured Chthoniobacterales bacterium | reverse complement strand
GACGACGTGCTTCGCGTCATTTGGCGGGAACTCCAGCCCCTGCTCACCCCGCCGCCCGAACCGTCGAAGAAGCAAATGGGTTTCCACGTCAAAGAAGGCGCAGCCACCTACCGGACCAAGGCGAAAAAGACAGCAAAAGCAGGGATCTGAACTCATTAAAATCCGGCCGAGGCTGGATGCTGCCTTGCCTCATGAGCCACGTTGTTCCACCATGTGCGCTGCATTCTTGAATGCCGTCACCAGTGAAGCCAGGCGGTCAGAGCTTGCCGGGCTGCCCGAATTTGCCAACCTGCTCAGCCGCTTCATCAGGGCAATGTCCTTTTTGTGCCGGGCACAGGCTTTTTTATAAGTGGCGCGGTTTTTCGTGCAGACTAGCGTGTGCGGACTGCCTTTGTGTTCCGTGACGTGATCCATATCCAAATGATGGGTCTCGATGAATCGATGGAGGTGTTGGCGACGGGCCTTTGCCAATGGGAAACGTGCCTCCCTGGTCTCCGGGTCGCGGGCAAAGGCGATGAGGGCTTTGCCCTCGGACGTGGAATCGCTGGCATCGACCGTTAACGCCCAATTTTCGGGCGGAGTCGGCGGATGCTGACTCCGTCGCAAGTAGTGGTCGGCACAATGATCCCAGAGCGTCCGGCGAGGCGCATCGGGCAGATGAGCCTCCCCAGCTTCCCCGGCAACGAGTTCGAGCATCGGGACAAGCGTGCTGTCGGGATCAAAGAATGCCGGGTTGCGCGTGATCGCTGCCACGGCTGCTTCCAACTGGGATGGCAGATCGTGTTCACTGATCGCACGCAGAAAGGCGAGTGTCAGCGGAGCGTCGAGCATGGGTGCGGGATCCGATTGCTTTTCCGATTCTTCCAGCTCCGGCCAATAACGATAGCGCAACTTGTCCTTGGGCGCCGCAGAAGCCAATGGATCGATCAAGGCTGTGGCCGTTGATTTTATACCCGCTTTGCCTGCTGCGGGACTTGCTGCCAGCCGAACCCAGAGGTCCATGCACGGCGCGGGAAGTATCTGGGCGTTCTGGGTGAAGCATTCGCATAAAACTGCGGCCGCCTTGGGCGCCGGAACCTGTGCGATGGCTTCCAACATTGCGGCATTTTGTGTGCCGTCGTAGGACTGCAGCGCCGGGCCGGACAGAACTCGGGTGGCAAGCTTGGCATCACTAAGCCGGGCGACATGGCGAAGAAAATGCGACATCACAACCGGCGGTGTCGCTCCAGCAACCCAGCGATCGATGATCAAATCGGCGAGCTTGATTGCCTGAATTGCGTGGGATTTGTGATCTGATGTCGGGGATGTCTGCACAGCCTCGACGAGGGTTCCGAGCCGTGCCACACCCGCCGCAAGACCAGCGGAAAGACAGACCTCATCGCTGCGCGACGACGGCCAAAGCACCAGCGCCGCCCGCAGGTAGGTCCGCTCAAACTCAGCCCCCGCATTGCCCGTGGCTTCGGAAAAATGCACTTCGTCGGGTTCTTCATCATCGAGAGCGCCGACGGGGAGCAATTCGTCCTCGCCCAGCGGCATCTTCCCATACGAAACAGGAACGTCCTCGCTGGTTCGGAAGTCGCCCAGATATTGATCCGAATCACAGACCTCGCCAATTTCGTAGTCGTCATCATCGTCCTGGTAACGACCTCGCCCATAATATCTGCCACCGCTGTATTCCGCCAGGCCGGAATCCTCGATGTGAACAATGGCCAAGTGCAAATCGCAGTCGGCCTCATGCGCCGCTGCCCGCAGAACTGCCGCCCGGGCCGCATCCGAATTTTTTAAAGCAGCAAACGAAAGGCCGGCCGGGGTGTAATGATGATCAAGCAAATAGACCAGTTTTGCGGGTGCTTCGGCGCGTTTCCATTTCTTGAGAATGGCCGCAGCTTGTTGGATTGCCGTCCGGTCATCGGGCACGGCGGGTTCGGCCTTTTTCGCTTCGGCGCAATGGATGAGATTAAACACCAGACACATGCGGTAACCCGCCGTGATCGGAGTCACCTCGTGCTCACAATCCGCGTAGAATGCGGCAAAGTGCACCTCCCCGGGGTCGGTGCCGATCAAGTTGAATTCCATCTCCCGACCCGCGTGCCGCACAAATAGTTGGCCCCCTTCATGGGCGGAAGGCAAGGTCACCACCAGGGTTCCAAACATCCCCGGAAGCTTCTCCGAATCGCGGTGCGCGAGGAAGAATCCGCCGGTCTCATACACCAGAAGTTTGTAAAATTCCGCCGAGACGTCCTCCGATGTGCATCCCAGCTCCGTGGCGACGCGCTCGACGAGCAGCGCGAAGGCTTTGGACCATCCCCTACCGCCCAACCGCACTTTATCGGGAGCAATCTGCCAGACTTTTCGCACCGATTCATCGACAAGCGTCTGACTCCCACGTCCGTAAGGTGCCCGCTCGGCAGCGTGTTGAATCACCTCGGCGGCCTGCTGCGGAGGCACAGGAAAAGAGAGCAATCCGACCCCCTCGATTTGCAGCGACGGCATCGGGGTCTCATGCGTGCCCGAAGTGGCAAACTCGCCGGGACGCTCCAGCTTTTGGAGAATATCATCCAAGGGCTGAAAGGTTTGATTATAGCTAACTTCGAGCGGCTTCGATGACATCGCCAAGATTTTTATCAATGATTTCATGGGGCGAAAAGCCGAATCTCACTCCCGATTGAGTTGGGAAGCAGAGGGGAGAAAATACAGCGCAGATCGATTTCCTGAAGACTTCCGTTTTCAACTCACACCAAGCGAAAAAGCCGAGGTGGTCACAAATTGCGACCACCTTTATGGCCTCAACTATTCGAAAACTGTTCCCCACGCCTTCACCGAGCACGGAGCCCTGATGGCGGCGAATGTTCTCAACAGCCCGGAAGCGGTCAAAATGAGCGTTCACGTCTTCCGCGCTTTCATCAAACAGCGCGAATTGATCGCAGGGCAGGCTGAAATTCTGAAAAAGCTCGCCCAGATGGATGCCAAACTGCTCGAGCATGACGACGTGCTTCGCGTCATTTGGCGGGAACTCCAGCCCCTGCTCACCCCGCCGCCCGAACCGTCGAAGAAGCAGATGGGTTTTCACGCGCAGGAGAAAGCCGCACCCTACCGCGCAATGAGCGCAAGGAAGAGAGCATGACCCTCCCGTAATCGGCTGAATGTGTCAGACTTGCGCGGAGTGTGCTGCATAGGCATTCTGTAAATGCACCATTATGTTACTAACCCTGGAAACTGAACACCCGCAAGCCGGGGAGCTTGGCTATTTGCTGCACAAGCACCCGGCCAGGCTTCAATCCTTCACCCAGTCCTACGGCACGGCGCATGTCTTTTATCCGAATAATTCACCGATGCGGTGCAAGGTAGCGATTTTACTCGATGTGGATTCCGTCGGACTTGTTAGGCGCAAAGAAAAACATTCCGGCGAAGGATTTTCCCTCGATCAATACGTCAACGACCGCAGCTATGTCGCCTCTTCCTTTCTCAGCGTGACGCTTGCCGATCTCTTTAGCACAGCCATGAATGGACGATGTAAGGACAAGCCGGAATTGGTTGAGACCGTCTTCCCTTTTGTGGCCCATCTCCCGACCCTGCCTTGTCGGGGTGGAGAAAATTTTCTTCGCCAGATTTTCGAACCTCTGGGTTATGCGGTTGAAGCCACCGGCCAGCCTCTTGATCCCACGTTTCCAGATTGGGGTCCCAGCCATTGTTTTAATGTCACGTTACGTGGCAGCTTTCGACTTCAGGATATGCTCAGACATTTGTATGTCCTCATTCCGGTTCTGGACAACGACAAGCATTATTGGGTAGGCGAAGACGAGGTGAAAAAACTACTCAAACGCGGGGAAGGCTGGTTGCCGCAGCATCCTCTCAAAGAGCACATCGTTAATCGCTACCTGAAGTTTCAGAAACGCCTGACTTTTCCCGCTCTGGAGCAGCTTGTCGGCGATTTAGGGGAAACCCCAGACGAGGCGGAGGCCGAACACAACGCGGAAGAGGAAGCCATCGAAAGTTGCCTCAGCCTGAATGAACAACGCATGGGAACTGTCCTCGCAACTTTAAAGGGCTGCGGGGCTCAGCGGGTGCTCGACCTCGGGTGCGGCGAAGGCAATCTCCTGCGCTCCCTACTGAAGGAGATGCAATTCAGCGAAATTGTCGGTATGGATGTTTCCCATCGCGCACTCGAGATGGTCTCGAAGCGCTTGAAATTGGAGCGAATGCCGGACTTGCAACGCCAACGCATCCGTCTCCTACACGGTTCACTCATGTATCGGGATGAGCGTTTGAGCGGGTTTGATGCGGCAGCACTTGTCGAAGTGATTGAGCACCTTGACCCTCCGCGACTGTCTGCATTGGAACGGACACTCTTTGAATTTGCCAGGCCAGGCACGGTGGTGCTGACCACTCCGAACGCCGAATACAACGTTAAGTTCGATACGTTGCCTGCCGGAAAATTCAGACACAAGGACCACCGCTTTGAATGGACGCGAGCCGAGTTTGCCTTATGGGCTGGTCAGGTGGCAAATTCCAAAGGATATAAGGTCTCCCACTTTCCTATCGGGAACGTGGATGCTCTGGTGGGGGCTCCCACGCAAATGGCGGTATTCACACGGAGGGAAGCGTGAAACCTCTTAACATTCCAGAGCTTGCCTTGGTGGTCTTGATCGGACCCTCCGGTTCGGGCAAGTCCTCTTTTGCCAGAAAACATTTCAAGGGGACGGAGATTCTGTCTTCCGATACATGCCGGGGCTGGGTCTCCGATGACGAAAACAATCAGGAAGCAACCAAGGATGCTTTTGAAACACTTCATTATATTGCGGCCAAGCGTCTCGCCCGTGGTCTTCTGACGGTGGTCGATGCTACCAATGTCCAGCCCGAAGCGCGAAAGCCTCTCGTATCTCTGGCACGCGAATATCACTGCCTACCTGTCGCCATCGTTCTTAACCTTCCGGAAAAAATTTGTCTGGATCGAAATACTTCCCGCCTCGACCGGACCTTCGGGCCACATGTGGTTCGGCAACATATCCAGCAGCTCCGCAAATCCCTGCGAGGACTGGAGCGCGAAGGCTTCCGCCACGTGCATGTTTTGAAAACTATTGAGGAGGTCGATGCCGCCATTATCGAACGCCAACCACTCTGGAATAATCTCAAATCGGATCACGGCCCATTCGATATTATTGGTGATGTGCACGGCTGTTATGATGAACTGACCGATTTGCTCACCGTTCTCGGATATAAAGAACAATCCGGCGGTTCCTGGTCACATCCGGAAGGTCGGCGCATGCTGTTCGTTGGCGATCTGGTGGATCGTGGCCCAAAGTCCCCCGAAACCGTCCGCCTAGCCATCGAATCCGTCAAAGCGGGAAGTGCGCTGGCGGTTCCGGGCAATCATGACATTAAATTCATGCGGAAAATTTTTGGTAAAAATGTCCAGATCACTCACGGACTTGCAGAATCCCTGATGCAATTCGATAACTACGAAAAAGACTATCGAGGCTTCTCACGTGTCGCGGCGGACTTTTTTGATTCGCTGGTCAGCCATTACGTTTTCGATGAGGGTAAGCTGGTGGTTGCCCACGCTGGCATGAAGGAAACCATGCAGGGTCGTGGCTCGGGCCGTGTGCGTGAGTTTGCTCTCTTCGGCGAAACCACCGGGGAGACCGATGAGTTCGGCCTGCCCGTGCGCTACAACTGGGCTGCTGAATACCGTGGCAAAGCCCGCGTTGTCTATGGCCATACCCCAATCCCCGAACCGGAATGGGTGAACCGCACCGTCAACATCGACACGGGCTGCGTCTTCGGCGGGAAACTAACTGCCTTGCGCTATCCTGAGTTGGAATTCCTATCTGTTCCGGCCAGACAAACCTATGCCGAACCGGCACGCCCCTTTATACCCGTGGAGCAACAACCTCCGGCCCTGAGCACTCAACAGCAACTTGACGACATTCTGGACCTTGCTGACGTAAGCGGCAAACGCATCATTGGCACGCGATTGTTGAACCATGTGACCGTGCGCGAAGAAAACGCAGCCGCCGCACTGGAAGTGATGAGCCGCTTCGCAGCCAATCCCAAATGGCTGATTTACCTACCCCCGACAATGTCCCCACCGGAGACATCCGGGTTGGACGGCTTCCTTGAACATCCCGTTGAGACATTCGCGTATTATCGTAATGAAGGAATTCCCCGCGTGATATGCGAGCAAAAGCACATGGGATCAAGAGCCGTGCTCATCATTTGTCGCAATGAAGAAGTTGTGCAGAATCGATTCGGTATTCCGGCTTCGGATGGTGACGGCATCGGCATCATTCTCACCCGAACCGGAAGGCGTTTTTTTGAGGATCGGGAATTGGAAAGCCAATGTCTGGCCCACATTCGCCAGACATTGGACCACGCCCGGTTCTGGGAGGAGCACCAGACCGACTGGGCCTGTTTCGACTGCGAACTGATGCCCTGGTCTGCAAAAGCAAAGGAACTGATCCGACAACAATACGCCGCCGTCGCGGCAGCAGGACGAGCAGCATTGCCTGAGGCAGTTGATCACTTGAGCGGTGTCGCCGATCGGGGAGCGGAATTTGCAGCCCTACTTGCCCGTTACCAAAACAAGCAGGCGTGCCTTGCGTCCTATGAAAAGGCATATCGCGGCTACTGTTGGCCAGTGCATTCGCTTGCCGATTTCAAATTGGCACCGTTTCATTTACTCGCTACCGAGGGAAAATGTCACGCCGATCAGGATCATCCTTGGCACATGAACCACATTTCTAAAATTTGTCAGGCCGACCCAATGGGGATCATCATGTATACACCCCATCAAGTCGTCGATTTGCTGGATGAGTCAAGTTTGCAACGCACCACGGAATGGTGGCTTGAAACGACTGCGCAAGGATCCGAGGGCATGGTGGTGAAGCCTCTGGACTTTACCGTCAAAGGCCGTCGCGGATTCGCCCAACCCGCGATCAAATGCCGTGGGAGGGAATATCTGCGCATCATCTACGGTCCTGAATACACCCTGCCGGAGAACCTTGAACGGCTTCGCAAACGCGGCCTCTCCGCCAAAAGATCACTGGCCATGCGCGAATTTGCGTTGGGTATTGAGGGCCTGGAGAGGTTTGTCCGCAAGGAACCACTTCGACGTGTGCACGAATGCGCCTTCGCCGTGCTCGCCCTGGAAAGCGAGCCAGTTGACCCGAGGCTGTAAAGCGCAAGGCCGATTGATTTCCGAAGGTTTCGCCAATTTCAGAATAACCAACCCATGGGACTGACCATTCACTACCAAGGCGGGATTGATCGCACGGACTTGATCCCGAAGCTGATCGACGAGCTTGAAGACATCGCCACGTCGATGGGCTGGAAATCGCAGTGTGTCGAAGAGGGCCAGCCCGAGCCCCATTTCC
>CAZZCL010000112.1:0-7652 GCA_964652295.1 uncultured Chthoniobacterales bacterium | reverse complement strand
ACTGGTTTGTTGCCGGGAACAGGTCGCGGCCCTGTTCTACAGATTGGCAGCGGAGTATAATCGCCATCGGCTGCGGACAGCTGGATCTACACCTTTGGTGTGGAACGCTTTCGGCCCCATGCGCGCGCAGCCAGACGCATTTTGCGCCAGAACCTGGTTGCAGCCCGATGGGTAAGCACATCGCAATCGTTGCGTTCCACCTCATCCAAAATCCCGGCGTACACTTCGCGCATCAGCCAGACGGTATATTGCGAACCATCATCCGCCAGCAAGGGGATGCCTGCTTCGCTGGATCGGTAAAACGCGCGGGCACGCGCAATCTGCATGGTGATCAATTCCTTCAGATTCGGACTTGGCGGTGCAGACGCAGCGAGCAGCTCTTCTTCATGGACGCCGTACTCGACAAGTTCGGTCGCTGGAAGATAAATCCGATCGCATCGACCATCCTCACCGACATCACGGATGATATTAGTCAGCTGCATGGCGATCCCCAGCTCTATGGCGCGTTCTTCACCCGCGGGATCGCGGAGTTCAAAGATGCGTGCCATCATCAGGCCGACGACCGACGCCACATGATAACAATAATCCCGGAGCGCAGGCCAATCGGAGATCCGTACACGCCCAAGATCCCGGCGCACGCCCTCCAGCAGCTCCAGAAACCAGCGCTTCTCGATGTTGTACCGCCTGACACTTTCGACGAATGCAGGACCGAACGGCAGCTCCACCCCGCCGCTTGCCAGCAACTCTTCATAACGCTCATCAAGCGCGGCCAGCGCGGATCCAACGGCTTCGCCGCGGGCGGCCGCGGAATCCACGAGATCATCTGCGTAGCGACAAAACGCATAAACCGCATAGGCGGCGGTTCGCTTCTGGCGGGGAAGTGGGAACGACGAAAAATAAAAACTGCGCGCATGCTTCCGCGTTGACGCGTGGCAATACGCGCGGCTTACCCGCAGCGCCGGATCAGTTGCGGCCGGCAAATTCACCGGGGGCGGGGACAACGCGGTCAAGCAGTTTGGCGCTGGATAGGACACCCGGAAGTCCGGCGCCGGGATGTGTGCCCGCCCCGCAGAGATAAAGGTGCCGCACATCTTCGCTCACGTTGTGCGGGCGGAACCATGCACTTTGCCAAAGGACAGGCTCAAACTGAAACGCGGAACCCGCGTATGCGTCGAGTTCGCTCTCGAATTCCAAAGGCGACATGATATGGCGGCTCACCACGCGGCGGGACAAATCCGGACAGTACCGTTCGAGCGATTTCAAAATGCGCGCGGCGTATTCCTCTTTCGCCGATTCCCAATCCACGTTTCCCCGCAGGTTTGGCACCGGAGACAACACGTAGAAGTTTTCGCATCCCTCCGGAGCCAGCGAGGGATCTGTGCGCGTCGGCGCATGGAGATACAACGAAAAGTCCTGCGCCAGCACCTTGCGATGAAAAATGTCGTCCAGCAGCCCTTTGTAGCGCTCTCCGAGAATGATGGTGTGGTGTGCAAGATCCGGGTAGGTGCGGTCCGTGCCAAAATAGATGACGAACAACCCCATGGAGTAACGCATTCGCTCCAGGCGACCGTCGGTCCATTTGCGGCGCACAGCCGGATTAACGGCTTTGCGATACATGTTGGCAACATCGCCATTGGAAACGACGACCTCGGCCGGCAAGGTTGTGCCGTCTGCAAGCCTCACACCAGCTGCTGTGCCGTCTTCCACGAGAATTTCCGTGACACGCGCATTCAGACGCACTTCCCCTCCCATATCCTGAAAGAGACGCACGAACGCATCGACCAGGGCACCCGTGCCGCCCATTGCGAAGTAAACGCCCCAGTTGCGTTCCAGATAATGAATCATTGAATAAATGGCGCTGGATTGAAATGGATTCCCTCCAATCAACAAAGGATGAAAGCTGAATACCTGCCGCAGGCGTGGGTCTGAAATAAATGAAGACACCATGGAATACACGGAGCGATGCGACTGAAACCGGATGAGGTCCGGAGCGACTTTAAGCATGTCTGCCACAGTCGAGAACGGACGATCTGCCAGATCGGTAAAGGCGCGGTCAAAGATCTGGTGCGAACGCTCCACAAACCGCCTGTACCCATCAAGATCGGCGGGGTTAAACCGGTGCACCTCCGCTTCGATCTCTTCCTGCCTGCCGGTATAATCGAAACGGCTTCCATCCGGAAATTGAATGCGGTAAAATGGAGTAACGGGAACAATTTTGACGTAGTCCGCCGCACGTCTTCCGGTCAGTTCAAACAGTTCATCGATGAGAAACGGGGCTGTGATGATTGTTGGACCACCGTCGAACTTAAATCCATCCTGCTCATAGACGTAGGCCCGTCCACCGGGTTTATCCCGCATTTCGAGCAGCTTGGTGTCGTATCCGCGCGCCTGCAGTCGGATGGCGGCGCCGAGACCTCCGAAACCGCTGCCAATAACGATTGCACGTGCACCGCCATTCTTGTCCTGCGCGGCAGTGCGGGGCTCATATTCAAGGGTGTAGGAAGCCATAAGAGAATGAAGGAGAGTTTGTAGGGCAATGGCCCTGGATGAATGACCGTTTGGATTTCAACTAAGTCGATAAAGCGCTTTTCGGGGCTTCAACGGGGCATCGCGCAGTGCGTGGCGCCTTCGAGCAATTTCCGGATCGTTTCGAATAAAGACTTTAACCCGGCTATTGTGGAGCTGGAAAGCCCGGACGATGCCAGTTCCCTGTTTGTCTCCTCATAGAGCGCGCTCATGCGTTCGGCAAGCCGCTTCGGCGCGCCGCTGCGCAGAATCAGCTCGCGAAGACGCAGCACAACCGCTTCTGTCGGCGGCCGCACCGAAACGCACAATTGCATGATGCCACGCTCCGTTTCGTTCAGCGAATCGTACGCCAGTCGCAGAAGCAGTGTTTTTTTGCCCTCGGCGATGTCCCCGCACAAAGCGCTCTCGAACGCATCCTGAGCGTGAAACTCAGCGAGATCGTTCTGGATCTGAAAAGCCAGTCCGATGGGTCGCGCAATGCGACGTATGGCGTCGCAAGCCTCAGGGCCAGCGCCCATGGCGATGGCGGCAAGCACGAGCGGGCTTTCGAAAGTGTACCGCGCAGTTTTGGCGTCGTACATTCCTTCGATCTCGCGCAGACCGACTTTGGCAATATCGCGGGTGGCGAACGAGATATCGGCACACTCGCCAATGCCAGTTGCAATGGTCGTTTCCAGCAGCGAATCGGCCAGCGCCACGCGCAACTCGCAGGGCAGGTGGGCCGCCAGCACGGTCCGCTGCGCCATCGCAAACAGGATGTCTCCGAGCACAAGGGACAAATTGCGTGCCGTTTGCGCTTTGTGCGGACCGTGCACATGCCGCGTCTCCACGGCGCGATGGAGTGAGGGCAGACCGCGTCGTTCGTCTGCGTTGTCGATCAGATCGTCATGAATCAAAATAAACGCGTGGAGAAATTCCAAAGCGCAGGCGACGCGAAGCAGATCCGGATCGCGTAAATCGCAATCTTCCCGAAATGCCGCGCACCCATGAAGAAACACTAGCGGACGCACCCGTTTGGCAGGGCGCATGACGTAATCGGACAATTCTCTGTATAATCCGGCAGATGGCAGACCGCGCGATGCCGTGCCTGCAGCGTCATCGAGCAGTTGTTGCATGGTCTCTTCGACCAGTTCACGCAATGGGTTTGCCTTGAGATTGTGAATCGAGACTACAGATTTCATTGAGACGTGTTCCGGGGTTTAGGAACAAAAAGGTTACGGGCTTTCAGCAGGGCCGGATGCCGTTCATTCGGGCGATCAAAACTGCTGTCGTTGAAGGTTGCAGCTCCCCGGAGCATATTGCCACGTGAAACCGTCATGCACATCGACTGCCGAGGCCATGCGCGAAATGCGCGCGCGGCCCGCCGTGCGCCGTTTCGAGGAGCTTCTCAGCCCGGTTCCACCGGAGATTCTCGCCCGCCGCGCAGCTGCGGCGCGCACATTGACCCGGCGACATTTCGGGCGCGCCATTCGCCTTTTCGCCCCGCTGTATCTCTCCAACGAATGCGTCAACAACTGCAAATACTGCGGGTTCTCGCGGGATAATCCCATTTTGCGCACGACATTGTCACTGGCGGATGTCGAAGTCGAGGCGCGCCATCTTGCAGCTCAGGGATTCCGCAGCATTTTGCTCGTCGCCGGGGAACATCCAAAATTCGTTTCGGAAGGATATCTTGCGGAAGCGGTGGCGGTGGTGCGGCGCATCGTGCCGTCGGTTTCCCTCGAAGTTGGCCCCATGGAGATCCCGGAGTATCGCACCCTTGTCCAAGCCGGGGCGGAAAGCCTTGTCGTTTATCAGGAGACCTATGACCGGGCGGTTTACGCAGCGATGCATACGGCCGGACCGAAACGCGATTTCGATTGGCGTCTTGCATGTCCGGAACGGGCCGCGGCGGCAGGATTCCGACGCATCGGCATCGGGGCATTGTTGGGGCTTGCTCCATGGCGCGAGGAAGTCATGGGGCTCGCGGCGCATGCCGCACACCTTCTTCGGGTGGCGTGGAAGGCGCAAATCACAATCAGCCTGCCGCGATTGCGTCCGGCGGCGGGCGG
This sequence comes from uncultured Chthoniobacterales bacterium, assembly GCA_964652295.1. GTDB lineage: Bacteria > Verrucomicrobiota > Verrucomicrobiia > Chthoniobacterales > CALDSX01 > CAZZCL01. The sequence goes on along the minus strand of CAZZCL010000112.1, from coordinate 3,075 downwards.
GTTCGCTCCCGAACATCCTGTGGCCGACCGGGACCTGATTCAGGCGTTGTGCGCGTTCCGCCTTGCGTTTCCCGAAGCCGGACTGGTGTTGAGCACCCGCGAATCGCCTGCATTGCGCGATGCGTTGTTGGAAACGGGAATCACGCATATGAGCGCCGGCAGCCACACCGAACCCGGCGGCTACACCGGTGCGGGTGCGGCAGGCCTAAAATTGAAAGCACGCAACCGCACGCTCGCCGGACCGGATGCCCCACAGGAGTCTCAGGCGCTGTCCCCTTTCATGGCACCCGCGAGGGCCACTGAACAATTCGAGATCTCCGACCGCCGTTCACCCGCTGAGATCGCGGCCCTGCTGTCGCGCCTCGGTTACGATCCGGTCTGGAAAGATTGGGACGCCGCACTGGGAGGTGCCGCATGATTGCAATTTCCGTCAACGGCGCACCGCGCCAGTTGGAGCATTCCTGCTCAGTCACACACGCCCTCAGGGAGCTGGGGTACGAAGACCGCCCCGTGCTTGTCGAATTAAACCGGGTTGCACTTCTAAAAAGCGAATGGCCGCACACACGGGTGCAGGAAGGCGACGCCGTGGAGATCGTGCACATCGTGGCGGGCGGATAAAAACTCTTGGCCATGACGCGTCCGCATCTTGTGGTGCTAAGCGGCGCAGGAATGAGCGCCGAAAGCGGCCTGAAAACGTTCCGCGGCCCCGATGCACTCTGGGAAACGCATCGGGTGCAGGACGTAGCTTCACCAGAAGCCTGGGCGCGCGATCCGGAGATGGTGCTCCGATTTTATAATGAGCGCCGCAAGGCGCTGCTTGCCGCGGAACCCAACGCCGGGCATTGCATCATCGCAGAGTGGGAACGCCGGTTCCACGTCTCGGTCATTACGCAAAACGTCGACGATCTTCATGAGCGCGCCGGGTCCACTCGGGTTCTGCATCTGCATGGCGAATTGCGGAAGGCCCGTTCGACGGCAGATCCTTCGTGCGTTTACCCGATTTCAGGCTGGAATCTCAGCCTTGGCGACACCTGCAAACTGGGTTCCCAGCTGCGGCCGCACATCGTCTGGTTTGGCGAGACCGTGATGGAACTCGACGCCGCAACCTCGCTGGTGGAGCAGGCCGATATCCTGATCGTGGTGGGTACATCCCTGCAGGTCTATCCCGCCGCCGGCCTGGCATGGTGCACGCCGGATTCCTCGCTCCGTTATCTGATCGATCCTGATCCCCCACCCGCGCCCGGTTTCGAGCTTGTCGAGGATCTGGCTTCGCGCGGGCTGGCCCGCCTGGCTGCCATCCTGTCGGTCTGACACCGTCCCGGGCAACCGAAAGGCATGTGTTACCCGAAAAAAGCCTCAAACAAATCCGCTTCGGCAACGTCCAACTCCTTACACCATGAATTCCTTCGCTTCTCCCCACTGGCTTGTGCTATTTGGAATCATCCCGCTGCTCTCGCTTATGCCAGACCGATCCCCCGCCTCTGAACCCGCTCTGACATTATACAACCAGGGATTTGGCGTGGTACGCGAGAAAATCGCGCTCGAACTCGGCGAAGGCACCACAACGGTTCGGTTCAACGATATTACGGTTCATCTGGAACCGGAATCCGTTATCCTCCGCGATCCAACGGGATCGGCGCAGCTGCGTATCCTCGAACAAAGTTTCCGAAACGATCCTGTCGCTCCGGAAAAATTGCTTACGCAGTTCGAAGGCCAGGAACTGGATTTCTTCGTTCGGGGCATCAACGGCAAACCGGATCGTACCGTGCGAGGACGGATCGTGCGCGCTCCGTACACACCGCATCAGAGCGGGGCCATGCAACGGTATGGTCAACGGTATGCCATGGCGCAAATGGCCACGGCTGGAGCTTCCGCGCAGCCCTTGGTCGAACTCGACGGCATGCTGCGCTTTGGATTGCCTGGCGAACCGCTCTTCCCCGCCCTTGCCGACGATGCCATTCTCAAGCCGGAATTGACGTGGGTGCTCGACAGCGACCGGAGCGGAGAGGTTGCGGCGGAGCTTGCGTACGTCACCGGCGGTATGAGTTGGAAGGCGGATTACAATCTCGTCTCGCCCGAAGACAGCGACAGCATCGATCTGATCGGCTGGGTGACGATGGACAACCAAAGCGGGCGCACATTTCCCGAAGCGCGCATCAAGCTCATGGCTGGGGACGTCAGCAAGATCGAGGATGACGAGCCGGGAGAGATGGTTTTCTCACGGTCGTCGATGGTCGACAGTCGGAGGAATGAGCAGGTCACCGAGAAAGCTTTCGACGAGTTTCATCTTTACACGCTCGGCCGCCGCATCACCCTGCGCGACCGCGAAACCAAGCAGGTCGAATTCGTGCGCGCCGAGGGCGTGCCGTCGCGGCGTTTCTATGTGTACCGGGGACAACCCAACATCTGGCAGATCATGCGTTCCTACAATCCGAACGTGCTGCGGACCAATCCCGATGTCGTGGCAGGCGAGCCGAACACAAAAGTGTGGACCATGCGCGAATTCGACAACACGGAAGCCAACGGCCTTGGCATCCCCCTCCCGAAAGGCCGCCTCCGGTTCTACAAGCGCGACAGCGACGGCCAGCTGGAATTCACCGGCGAAAACGAAATCGATCACACGCCCCGCGAGGAAACGGTCGAGGTCTACATCGGCAACGCATTCGACATCGTCGGGGAACGCACGCGGACAAACTTCAAAGTCGACACCTCCAACCAGTGGGCGGACGAATCGTTCGAAATCAGGATCCGCAACCGGAAAACGGAAGCTGTGGAAGTGCGTATTTCGGAACCCTTGTATCGTTGGGTGAACTGGGAAATTCGCAGCAACTCCGATCCATTCGAAAAGATCGACGCGCAAGAGATCGAATTTCGCGTGAAAGCGGAGCCGGACGTCGAAAAGATAGTAACTTACACAGTACATTACAGCTGGTAACAAACCGAAGCCTGTAAAACGGAGGCGTGACCTGGTCGAAACGGTTGCGCCACAGGGTGGTTGCGAAACGCAGGATGAATCCGTCCGCGCATCTGTAGATCAGGTCGTTGACCTGATACGGGTCGCAGGTCAGCGACCTG
>CAZZCL010000111.1:0-7660 GCA_964652295.1 uncultured Chthoniobacterales bacterium | reverse complement strand
CTATCCCCAAGCAGACAGCACCGATGGCCTTGGAATGTCCAGAGACGGTCTTTCACTCGCAAAATAATATGTGCCCTGTCCCTTAACAGACCTATCTAAAATGTCCGGTCCCGAAATAGACCTTTTCTGATGCCAGCAGCGTGCTGTGCTATTCCGGTTGTTGTGCTGCTCAAAAACTCGTTGGCATCGGTTCGGGGCGCTCACAGGACGTAGTCAACCCGATCTGAGCGCGGCTTTCGCCTGAGCGATCGAGGGCATGCATGATATCCAGCACATGCGTCGCAAGGCGCTCGTTGCAACGGTGATCGCGGCCTTCGAGCGCCGCCGCCAGCAGATCCGCAAGGCCCACCCCACGGGAATTCTCCGTGTATCCATGGGTAAACGCAGGAGAAAAACGCTCCTCCCCACGCCGCTTCAGAAAAATTTCGTCTCCAAAATGGTTGGGATCGGACAAATGCAGCGTGCCTTCGGTGCCATACAGTTCCATGCGCGGCAGGTCATGAGCCCAGACGTCGAACGAAAAGAGCACTGTCACAACCGCACCTGAAACAAATTCGATGTCACCTGAATAATGCGTCGGAACCTCGACCTCAATCAGCGCACCAGCCAAGGGTTCCGAAGAAATTGTACGCGTGGCAAAACCCTTTGTGGCCATGGCCTGAACGCTTTTTGCAGGCCCCAGCAACTGCACGAGGTTGGTGATATAATAAGGCCCCATATCGAACAGAGGGCCCCCACCGGGTTTATAGAAGAACTCCGGCGCAGGATGCCAGCTTTCGACGCCATGGCTGGCCATGAATGCCACTCCGGCGATGGGCGTGCCGATGGCCCCGTCATCCAGGAGTTTGCGCGCGGTTTGATGTGAACCACCAAGAAACGTGTCCGGAGCGCACCCCGCGCGCAATCCGCGTGTTGCCGCTTCTGCATTGACTTCGAGCGCCGCTTCCAGCGTTGTGGCATAAGGCTTTTCCGTGTACACAGTTTTACCGCTGCGCAGCGCGCGGAGATTGACCTCTGCATGTGCCGCAGGCGGTGTAAGGTTCAGGATGGCCTCGATCGTATCGTCGGCGAACAGCTCGTCGACCTGCAAGGCACGCACCCCTGTGTAGCGTCCTGCTTTGTCTTTGGCGCGTTCGAAATCCCTATCGGCGCATGCCGCCACGGTAAACCAACTCTCGCGCGCAGCATTAAGGAGGTAAGCGTCGGAAATTTGTCCGCAGCCAAGAATGCCAACGCGGGCTGTGCAGATGTCTTCAAACATAAAAATCGCTAAGAACTCGACCGGACTTTCACGCACGGAAATAAAGACGCAAGTGGCAACAGCCGAAGGGCACTGGAAACGCACGCAATGCCACCATCTTGCCTTTTAAAAAGCTCGCAGCACGGTGTCTTTGCGGAAATGGACGTCGTCTGTGTCCGGGTAGTCGAGGGTATAATGCAGCCCGCGGCTTTCCTTGCGTGCCATGGCGGATTCCACAATCAACGAGGCCACCGTGGCAAGATTGCGCAATTCAAGCAGATCTTTTGTAACCTTGAAGTTCCAATAAAACTCCTGGATTTCACGGTGCAGGTTGCGCAGACGCGTGCTGGCACGCCGGAGACGTTTCGCCGTGCGGACGATGCCCACGTAATCCCACATTAAACGACGGATCTCATCCCAGTTATGGTAAATCACCACAACTTCATCGAGATCTTCGGCATCCCAGCTTTCCCATGGCGGCAGACCATTGAGATGCGCCGGATGCCGCACGGTGGCGGCATTTGAGAGAATATGTTGCACGGCACGATGGGATACGACGACGCCTTCGAGAAGGGAATTGCTTGCGAGACGATTGGCACCATGCAGCCCGTTGCACGCGACCTCTCCAATGGCGTACAACCCGGGGAGGGTCGTTGCACCATCCGCATCGGTCTGAATGCCCCCGCATTGATAATGCATGGCGGGCACCACGGGGATCGGTTCTTTCGTCATGTCGATCCCGAGATCCAGACACCGCTTGTAGATCATGGGAAATCGTTCCACGACAAACCCGGCCGGCTTGCCTGTGATATCGAGAAACACGCACGGAGCGCCGGAACGTTTCATTTCCGTGTCGATGGCCCGTGCCACGACGTCACGCGGCGCCAGGGAGCCGCGCGCATGATACCGCTCCATGAATGTGCGCCCGCGCGAATCGACAAGTTGCGCGCCTTCACCCCGTAACGCCTCGGAAATGAGAAAATTGCGTTCTTCATGATGATAAAGGCAGGTGGGATGAAACTGGATGAACTCCATGTTCGCGATCGCCGCTCCGGCGCGCCACGCCATGGCCACGCCGTCCCCGGTGGCAACACTTGGGTTGGTCGTGTAAAGGTAAACTTTTCCCGAACCGCCCGTCGCGAGCACCGTGCGATCCGTCCGGACCGTGCTGACCGCGCCTGTTGCGCAGTCCAGCGTATAAAGGCCCACGCACCGATCTTCAAAGGCTGAACCGAGCTTTCCAGTGGTAATCAGATCCACCGCCATGTGGTTTTCCATCACGGTGATCTCGGGATGCGCGCGCACGGCCTCCACGAGAGTCTTTTCGATCTCGCGCCCTGTGGAATCCTGATAGTGAAGCACGCGCCGCTTGGAATGACCGCCTTCCTTACCGAGATCCAACTCCCGAAATCCACCCGGCAGATCGCGCTCATCGAATCGCACGCCCAGATCGATCAACTCACGGATGCGGGCGGGGCCATCGGTCACGATCGTCCGCACGGCATCCTCGCGACACAGACCTGCGCCGCATTCCAGCGTGTCGCGGATGTGAAGTCCAAACGAATCTTCCGTGCTTGTGACACAGGCCACGCCACCCTGCGCATACGCCGTGTTGCTTTCAAACAACTCTTCCTTGGTAAGAATCGCGACGGTTCCATGGCGGGCCGCTTTCAGGGCGAACGTCAGCCCGGCAATCCCGCTGCCAATAACGACAAAGTCGAAGGCCAGCATAGAAGAGCAAAGATCACTGCCTGACGATGTCAAGGTACCCTCCCGCCGCGGACATCCATATTGACTTGTGATGTGAGCCGGTATTGGCCTCAATTCTTTGGGCCGAGACTGCTGGGGGCCACCGGTTCGACACCGCCCGGGGATCTCGGACCGCCATCCCCCCGATTTCGTACCGCAAAATCGCGTTCACATCCGGCTTGCGCCCGCTCCATTTTCGGTTTCATGATGCGCCGCCATGAATGTTTTAATTCTTGCTGCCGGTTACGCGACGCGTCTCTATCCCCTCACCCTTAACAAAGCCAAACCGCTTCTCGAAGTGGCGGGCAAACCCATGCTCGAATGGGTGCTCGACAATCTCGCACCAGTACCGGATATCGACCGCGTTTATGTGGTCACAAACAACAAGTTTGCCGACGATTTTCAATCCTGGGCCGACACATACAGCGCGCGCAACCCGCGGCTTCAGTTCACAATCGTCAATGATGGATCCACTTCGGACACCGACAAGCTCGGGGCCATCGGCGACATTCATCTGGTGATCAACCGCGAGAACCTGCTCGACACGGATCTTCTTGTTGTGGCGGGCGACAATCTTTTCAGTGAGAGCCTCGAAAGTTTCGTGGCGGAGGCCCGCAAACACAGCGCGTGTCTGGCCCTGTACGACGTCGGCGATCTGGAGGCCATCAAGAAGTACAACAATATCCAGACCGATTCCGAAGGGATCATCACGCATTTCGAGGAGAAACCCGCGAACCCAACCGGCACCATGACCGGCATTGCGCTTTATTATTATTCCGCGTCGGTGCTCCCGATGCTGAACACGTACATTGAGGGAGGCAATAATCCGGATCAACCGGGCCGCTTTGTCCAATGGCTTTATCAACGCACCCCGGTGCACACGGCGGTTGTGCCCGGCATCTGGTTCGATATTGGGGCGAAGGAAACGCTGGAAGAGGCGGACGTTATTTTTAAGGAGTTCGTCTAGAGGCTGGCCGCCCGGGCTTTCCGTGATCGGCCATTGCAAATCGGTGCAGGAAAAATATTGTTCGCCTGTGAACGATGCTTCCCTGCAGGCGTGGGATCGCGATGCCGCGCTGACCACATATAATACAGAACGCTGGGGCAGCGGGTATTTCACCATCAACGCCGCAGGCCACGTGGAAGCGCGGCCTGTCCTTTCGGCGGGCGAATCCATCGATCTGATGGACATCGTGAGGGAGGCGCGCCAGCGCGAACTTCCGTTTCCGCTCGTGGTCCGTTTTCAGGATCTGCTCCGGCACCGCGTGAAAACGGTGAACGAAGCCTTTCAGACCGCCATGGAAGAGCTTGGGTACCGGGGCCATTACCGCGGCGTGTTTCCGATCAAGGTGAATCAGCTGCGCGAAGTGGTTGAAGAAATCGTGGACGCCGGGGAGCCATACGCCTTCGGACTGGAGGCCGGCAGCAAACCCGAACTGCTCGCTGCGCTTTCTGTGCATCGCCATCCTGAGAGCCTGATCGTCTGCAACGGCTACAAAGACGCCCCCTTCATTCAGACCGCGCTGCTGGGGCGACTGCTCGGCAAGGATGTGATTCTTGTCATCGAAAAAATCGAGGAACTCGTCCAGATCCTTGAGATTGCCAAAGAGATGGGTGTCGAACCGGCCGTGGGCATTCGCGTGCGTCTCCAGTCTAAGGGCGCCGGAAAATGGGCCTTGAGCGGTGGGGAAAACGCGAAGTTCGGCCTCGATACCTCCCATGTGCTTGAAGCCTGCCGCATACTTCGCGAAGCCGGCCTCCCGCATTGCCTGCGCATGATCCATTTCCATGTGGGTTCCCAGGTGCCCGACATTACGACGATCAAACGGGCCGTCCGCGAAGCGGCACGCTTTTACGCCAAGCTGCGCGCCATGGGCTTCGAACTGGGATGCATCGACGTCGGCGGCGGTCTCGGAGTGGATTACGACGGGTCGCGAACCAATTTCGAGAGTTCAACCAACTATTCGCTGGGCGAATACGCGCGCGACATCGTGTATAACATCATGGACGTGTGCGATTCGGAGGGCACCCCCCACCCCACCATCGTCAACGAAGGCGGCCGCGCACTTGTGGCGCACCATTCCGTGCTGATCGTCGAAGCCTTCGGCGCTATCGAAAAAAACGGCGGCCCGCCCCCCGCCCCCGCTCCGGACGATCCCAAAATTGTCTGCGATATGATCGAGATTCTGCGCGGCCTCTCTCATGACCGGCGTCTCGAAAACTTTCATGACGCCCTTCTGCTCAAGGAACAGGCTCAGTCGATGTTCGAACTCGGGTTGTTGGAACTCGAAGCCAAAGCCCGGCTGGAACGCGCATTCTGGGGCATCGCCCATGGCACTGCAGGTCTGTTCAGGGATTCGCGTTACATCCCCGAAGAAGTGCGCGAAATCGAAACGGCACTGGCCGGTCAGTATGTCTGCAACTTTTCCGTCTTCCAATCGCTGCTGGATCATTGGGCACTTGGCCAGCTCTTCCCCATCATGCCCATCCACAGGCTCGATACTCCGCCCACACGCAACGGAACACTTGTGGATATCACCTGCGATTCCGACGGCAAAATCAGCCGTTTCATCGATCTCGCCGACGTTCGCGACAGCCTGCCTCTGCACGAACTTCAACCGGGTGAACCCTATTACCTGGGGATCTTCCTCATCGGCGCCTATCAGGACATCATGGGTGACCTGCACAACCTCTTTGGGCGCGTCACCGAGGCGCATGTCTTTCTCGATGAAGACGAGGAGGAAGGCTGGTACATTGAGGAAACCATTCCTGGAAGCACCATTGCTCAGGTCCTTTCCTTCACGCAATGGGATCAGAACGAGATGATCCGCCGCGTTAAAGCGGAAGTGGACGCCGCAATCCGCAACGACCGACTTAAACCGAGTCAGGCCATGCGACTACTCGCAGCCTACGAGAAAGCCCTTCAGGGCTCGACCTATCTACACATGCCCAGCCGGCACGGCCACAGGGCCGCTGCTCCGGCTGATTCCGGGAAGACCGCCCTCGAACCTGCTCCCGCGTCATGGCAGCCGGAAACCGCCGCTGGCTAGTCAAACAGGAGCCGGAAGGCTACCCATGGTCCCGCCTTGTGGACGATGGGCGAACCGATTGGACCGGTGTACGCAATTTTCAGGCGCGCAACAATCTGCGCGCCATGTCTCGGGGAGATCTTGTCCTGTATTATCACAGCGGTGGAGCGAAGGAAGTGGCGGGCATTGCGAAAGTTGTACGCGACGCGTATCCCGATCCCACCGCGGAGGAGGGAGATTGGGTGTGTGTGGATCTCGCGCCCGTGCGAGCCCTGACCCATCCCGTGACCCTCGCCCAAATCAAGGCGGATCCCGCCCTGGAAAACATCGCTCTAGTCCGTCAATCGCGCCTTTCCGTGATGCCACTGGAACCGGCAGAGTTCGACCGCATTGTGGAACTCGGCGGATAACTGCTCCGTCTTGGGGCCAAGCCGTACACTTGCCGCCGCATCCGGCGACAAGCCGCTCGATTCTCTGGCGGGAATCGGCATGGCGGGATATGCTCGCGCAATGCACAATGTGGTGGAAGAAGCGCGGCGGGATGTGGAAACGGCCTTCGACGTCTCATTACGTCCGCCGGCATTCGCCGAGTTTTCCGGACAGGAAAAGGTCCGTTCCCGGCTTGAAGTTCTTGTCACCGCCGCGCGTCAACGCGGTGATGTGCTGGATCACATCCTGCTGAGCGGTCCGCCTGGCCTCGGGAAAACCACGCTCGCTCATATCCTGGCAAACGCCATGAGCTGCAGCATCAAGAGCACTAGCGGTCCAATGATCGAGAAAGCGGGCGATCTCGCTGGATTACTGACAAACCTTGAACGGGGAGACCTCTTGTTCATCGACGAGATCCACCGTCTGCAACCCGCAATCGAAGAGTATCTTTACCCGGCGATGGAAGATTACAAACTGGACATCATCATCGATCAGGGACCGAGTGCGCGCAGTGTGCGCCTGAATTTGCCTAAATTCACACTTGTCGGCGCCACGACACGCAGCGGCATGCTCAGCGCGCCGTTGCGTTCGCGGTTCGGCAACACGTTGCGCCTCGATTATTACGCGGCGGAAGATCTTAAAGGCATCGTACTTCGCAGTGCGGGGCTGCTCGATGTGCCATTGGACGACGACGGCGCTATGGAAATCGCCGCACGCGCCCGTGGAACCCCGCGCATCGCCAACAATCTGCTCCGATGGGTGCGGGACTACGCCCAGGTCAAAGTTGGAGGTCCGATTGGGCGGGAGGTTGCCGATCAGGCGTTGAGCATGTTAGAAATCGATGCCGACGGTTTGGACGAGATGGATACCCGAATTCTGGAGGCGGCTATCCACAAGTTTGGCGGCGGTCCCGTCGGGATCTCGTCACTCGCCGTCGCTGTGGGCGAAGAAACCGGCACATTGGAAGAAGTGCACGAGCCATATCTCATCATGCAAGGTTATCTGAAGCGCACACCGCAGGGGCGCATGGCATTGCCAGCAGCCTACCGCAAGCTGGGTCTTGAGCCGTCAAAAGGTGCGCAATCCGAGTTAGGACTCTGAACAATCAGCCACTCGCCAGCTCGGTTCCGCTTTCAGCTTTTCTGCTCTTTGGCGAGCTTTTTTGCGGGATCGAAGAAAATGCGGACATCAGCCTGTTCCCCACCCAATAATT
>CAZZCL010000110.1:0-8092 GCA_964652295.1 uncultured Chthoniobacterales bacterium | reverse complement strand
GCTCGCCCAACGGCATCAGCCACTCGGCGATCTGCGCCGAGGCGGAGAAGTTCGGTGCTTACTACACCGAGGGTTTCTGGGACTATCGCGACTATGATTTGGAAAATACCCGCTACGTCCTGTGCTGGGGTGCCGACCCGTTGTCATCAAACCGCCAGGTGCCCCACGCCATCAACGTCTGGAGTAAGGTGCGCGAGCAGGCCGGCATCGCGGTGATCGACCCGCGCCTCTCCGCCACCGCCGCCAAGGCCGACCACTGGTTGCCGATTATTCCGGGCGAGGACGGTGCCCTGGCCGTCGCCATGGCCCACGTCATCCTCGAAGGCGGACTGTGGAGCCGCGAGTTCGTCGGCGATTTCACCGATGGCAAAAACCACTTCATCGCTGGTCAGCAAGCCGACGAAACCCTCTTCACCGAAATCCACACCCACGGCGTGGTGAAATGGTGGAACCTGGAACTCAAGGACCGCACACCGGAATGGGCCGCGGAGCGCACCGGGATTCCCGCGAAGCAGATCCGCCAAGTCGCCACCGAGTTCGCGATGGCCGCGCCGCGCGCGATCAGCTGGCTTTCGCCCGGAGCCTGCATGCAGGCTCGCGGCGGCTACAGCGCCATGGCGGCCCACGCGCTCAACGGCTTGGTCGGCTCCGCCGATCACCTCGGCGGCACGGTCCAGAAGACCAAAGTCGTGGCCGAGGACATCCCCGATTTCACCGCCTACATCGACGAACTGGCGGCGAAGAACGGTAAACAGAAAAAAATCGATCAGCGCGGCACGCTCGCCTTCCCCTCGCTCAAGGGAGGCAAGAGCGGCGGCGGGGTGGTCACCAACAACACGGCCGATGCCATCCTCGCCGAGGATCCCTACGACATCAAAGTCGCTATCGCCAACTGGGCCAACTTCGCTTTTTCCTGCTCCGGCACCGATCGTTGGGAGCGCGCCTTGGCGAAGATTCCATTCTTCGTCCACATCACGACCAACGCTGCCGAAACCACGCAGTTCGCCGACATCGTGCTGCCAGCAGCCCATCAAATCGCGGAAAAATGGAGCTATCTCAAAAACAAGCAGAACCTCTACGGCTACAGCTCGCTCACTGAGCCCGCCGTCAAGCCCATCTGGGACGTGCGCCAGGATGAGACCGAGATCCCGTGGATGATCGCCGAAGCGCTCGCCGAGCGTGGCTTTGACAATCTCCATCGCTACTACAAAACCGAGTTTGCAGATCCGGAAACTGGCAAACAGCCGGAAACCAGCGCGGACTTCGCCCTCGCCGCCGTGAAAATGCTGACTCGCCCCTGCTGGGATTCGTCGCACGCCGACTACGGCAAATACGGCGATGCTCTCCAGGGCTGGGATGACTACGTCGAAAAAGGTGTATGGAATTCCAAGCGCTATGAAACCCAGCAGAAATGGGGACATTTCAAGACCGCCACTGGCAAGTTCGAGTTCTACAGCGAAACGCTTAAAAAAGCCCTCCAGGAACATGCCGAGAAAAACGGCTCAACAGTCGATGAAGTCATGGCCGCCACCAACTATCTCGCGCGCGGTGAGCAGGCCTTCTACCCGCACTTCGAACCTGCCCTGCGCCACGGCGATCCGAAGAATTTTCCCTTCATCTTCTTCGAGCACCGCAGCCGCCTCAACCGCGAGGGACGTTCGGCCAACTGCACCTGGTATTACGAGCACAAAAACGCCGACCCCGGCGACGAGAACTGGGATGACGTGCTCAAGATGAACCCGGTCGATGCCAAGCGCCTCGGCTTGAAAAACAAGGACACCATCAAAGTCACCTCGCCCACCGGCGAAATCACCGTCCATCTCAAGCTCTGGGAGGGCGTCCGCCCAGGTACTGTCGCCAAATGCTTCGGCCAGGGTCACTGGGCCTACGGAAGGGTCGCCGCGGCCAATTTCCAGAAACACCAGCCACGCGGCGGCAATAACAACCAGATCTTGCCCGCTGAATACGAGCGCCTCAGCGGATCGACCGCCCGCCACGGCGGCACCACCCGCGTCCGAGTCACCAAAATCTCCTGACCATCACCCACTCCAACCATGTCCAAAAAAATTCAATACTCGATGGTCATCGACCTCGACCGCTGCGTCGGTTGTGCGGCTTGTGACATCTCCTGCAAGCGCGAGAACAACACCCCGGAAGGCTTCGCTTGGTCGAATCACATGATCGAGACCAAGGGAACCTTCCCCAACACCACGTATCGCTATATTCCCACGCTCTGCAATCACTGCACCAACGCACCTTGCGTCACCAACTGTCCGACCACCGCCATGTATAAAGGGGAAAATGGGCTGACGCTGCATGATGCCGACAAATGCATCGGCTGCCGCGCCTGCCAGACCGCCTGCCCCTACGGCGTGATCTACTTCAACAAGGAGCGTCCCCACAAGCGCCTCCGTGAAGACACCCAACCCGCCATCCCCGGATGCACCTCGACCGGCCCGGAAGTGGCGAAAAAAACCGGCGGCCCGATCGGCCCCTACAACCCCGCCCGCGCCGAAACCTATCCCGGCATCCGGCCCAAAGGCGTGGTCGAGAAATGCACCTTCTGCGATCACCGCCTCGCCTACGGCGAAATGCCCGCCTGCGTCGAAGCCTGCCCGGCCGACGCCCGCATCTTCGGCGATCGCAACGATCCCGAAAGCAATGTTTCCAAGCTCCTTGCTAAGCACGCGCCGAAAGTGCTCCAGCCCGAACAAGGCACCCAGCCCAATGTGCTCTACATCAAAGAATACAGATAGCTGGAACGACACGTTCAGCAACATTGCCCTCGTCCTCGCGCGGGGCTTTTCCTCGCCGCGCGATTTCACCGGCGAAGATCCGAGGTATCTGGAACGTCTCGACGTCGCCGCATGGCCCGCGCTCGATGCCGCGCGGTCCCCTTGGCTCGCCGAGTGGGAGAAAGCCGTCGCCGAGCCAGATTCGGTCCTCCTCGCCTACAGCAGGCTGTTTCTCGGCCCCTACGAGATCCAAGCCATGCCCTACGCCTCGCATTACCTCGATCCCGCCAGGCGCCTGATGAGCGAGACCAGCCTATGGGTCGCCGAAGCCTATGCCGAAGCCGGCCTCGTCCCGCCCGAGGATCGACCCAGCGACGCGCCCGATCACTTGTGCCTCGAATGTGAGTTCCTCTACTACCTCGGCTATCAGGCATCGAGCACCGGCGAAGCGGAATGGAACACCCGTATCACGAACTTCCTGAATAATCATTTCCTCCTCTGGGTGCCGCAATGCGCCGATGCAATTCTGCGTGCCGACACATCACCCTATCACCTTGCCGCAGCACGATTTCTAAAGTCATGGCTCGAAGAGTTCTCATGCGCCGTCGCTATGTAACACGAACAAACGCCGAAGAGGAATCCATTCATGAAACTATCGAGCCTATTTTTTGCCATCGGAGAACGGTCCTCTTGTCCAGAAGTTATCCCACAAATAAGGATGCATAGAAAACTCCCCTACGCGAACACCATGGGACGATATATCGCAGGCATCATCGCTCTGAGTGCCATCTCATGGTCTTCACATGCCGAAGAGCCCTTCATCGACTGGCAGGTCGACGGCGAGATTCGCGGTCGTTACGAGAGCTTGGATGGTCAGTTTCGCGCGAATGGAACCGGGGGAGATCAGGGGTTCTTCTTGCGAAGCCTGCTGCATCTCAAAGCGGTGAATAAGGATTGGACCCTCGGGGTGGAGTTGCAGGATAGCCGCTCCTATCTTACCGATTCCGCGACTCCGCTTTCCACCAGCTACATCAACACGCTCGATTTCCTGCAAGCCTACCTTCAATTACCCGTCACGACGTTCTTGGGAACCGAGTATGAGGGCAGCCTAAAACTCGGCCGACAGACGATTAGCGTCGGCTCCAAACGCCAGATCGAGCGGGTGGATTTTGCCAACGTCATCTTTAGTTACACGGGCGCCTATCTGAACCTCAAGAACCCTCAGAGCGATGAATGGCACGCTTTTATCGTGTCACCAGTGGAAAGGCTCCCCAATGATTTCGATGACCTTCTGGACAACCGGCAGGAGTTCGACAAGGAACAATTCAACCGCCTCATCTGGGCCCTTCATTACAGGAAAGCCAACGCCTTTCCCGATGTCCTGCCAGACGTCTGGGGCGAGCTTTTCGTTTACGGCCTCAACGAATGGGACGCCTTCGGCAATGAAACTCCAAACCGGCAGTACGTGACACCCGGTTTCCGACTCTTCCGGAAACTCCGGCGCGCAGAATGGAACTTCGATATCGAAGGAGCCCTGCGCTACGGCCAGCGTCGGGCATCCAGCAGCCCAGCGGATACGCGCGATCTCGACGTCTTCGCCACCATGCTCATTCTGAAAGTCGGCTACACGTTCGATCACCCATGGCAGCCCAACCTCGCCGCTCAATTCTACTGGGCAAGCGGCGACGACGATCCGAACGATGGCGAATTCGACCAGTATGAACGCTTGTTCGGCGGCAGGCGCACTGATCTCAACAACACCAGCTTACACGGCCCACTCACCCCCGCAAACCTGAGCGCCCCCGGGCTGCGCTTTGAAATGAAGCCCACGAACAAGTCCACGTTCCGGCTGACCTATTCCGCTGCTTTTCTCGCGTCCGATACAGACTCCTTTATCGTCGGGCGTCAGCGCGACCCCCTCGGTCAGTCCGGCTCGTTCATTGGTCATGTGCTCGACAGCCGCTTCACGCATCAGTTCACAGACCACTGGGGATTGGAATTCGGAGCCTCTTACTTTGCCCATGGAGAATTCACTCGGAATAACTCCCAAGCCCCTGAAGCCGACCACACCATTTTCGCCTACTCTCAGCTGACCTTTTCCTTTTGATTGGTTTCCTTGGAAATTCCTCACGATGACCGACTGGTTGCTCCCCATCTTTTTCTTCCTCGCATCGGCGCTCTATGCGTCGGTCGGCCACGGTGGCGCGTCCGCTTATCTGGCTGTGATGGGGCTTTCCGGTATGGCTCCGGCGGAGATGAAGCCGATCGCTCTCACGCTCAACATCGCCGTCTCGCTGGTCGCGCTGTCCATGTTCGCCCGCGCCGGGCATTTCCGGTATCGCTTGTTTTGGCCACTTGCTTTCGCCTCGATGCCCGCCGCCTTCCTTGGCGGCTGGCTGCGCGCACCGGATACCATCTTCAAGCTCCTCCTCGGCGCCGCGCTGCTCTTCGGTGCCTGGCGGCTCGCCTTCGGAAAATCATCCGACGATCTCCCGCCCCGCACGCCGCGCTTGCCCGCCTTGCTCGGCCTGGGTGCTGCGCTCGGGTTTTTGTCAGGCCTCATCGGCATCGGCGGCGGAATCTTCCTTACCCCACTGCTCCTCTTTTTCCGCTGGAGCACCTCGCAGACCGCCGCTGCTGTCTCCGCCGCCTTTATCTTCGCCAATTCCGTTTCCGGCCTCGCCGGTTTTCTCGTCAAGGACGGTGCCATACCGGTGCTCACATGGACCCTGCTGCCGACCGTGCTCATCGGCGGCTGGCTTGGCTCGACCTGGGGAAGCTGCCGCGCCGGTTCGCCCGCCCTGCGTCGCGCTCTGGCCGTCGCTTTGGTTGTCGCCACCGCAAAATTCGCCATCATCTGACAGAGACTGCTAACAAACTGCAGTTGATCAATTGGAATCCGAATTCTGATTACCATGCCTCACGACATCATCGACAACTCCGACCAGAAGCTGGCGGCGCCCATCAACCGGATTTTCGGGTCCACCGAATTTGCCCGCTTCGCGGTGGGTTATTTCTTCCTGTCCGGGCTGGAGGCGATCGAGGAGAAGCTCGGCTCGCCATCCTGGAAGAGTCCTTCAAACAGCCGCTCACCGCAGCCATCCAGAAACAGCTCAACACAATTCGCCGCAACGCCCTTACCGGACGCCACCTCGTCAAAACCCTCTCCCGCCTCTACCACGACCACGGCATGAGCGACCGCGATTTCCAGCTCCGCCACATCACCGAGCGGGAATCCGAGAACATGCCGCGCGTGATCTGTAGCGAGGCGTTTATGTGAAGTGTTTCTTTCCTGTTGCTAAACACCATGGATCCCTTCGGCCGCCATATCGACTACCTGCGCATCTCGGTCACCGACCGCTGCAACGAGCGCTGCCAGTATTGCATGCCGAAGGGCTACAAGGGCTGGGCCGAGCGCGCGGATCATCTCACGGCGGAAGAGGTCGTGCGCATCGTCGAGGACTCGACTCACATCGGCTTCCGCAAATTCCGACTGACCGGTGGAGAGCCGCTGGTGCGCAAGGACATCGTCGACATCGCCCGGCGCATCTGGGAATTGCCCGGCGTGCAAACGCTCGGCCTCTCGACCAACGGCGTCCTGCTTAAGGATCTCGCAGTGCCGCTCAAGCAAGCGGGTGTGCGATCCGTGAATATCAGTTTGGATGCGCTGGATGCCGACATTTATCAAAAGCTCACCGGCGGCCGACTCGAGGCTGCGCTCGATGGCATCGGCGCGGCCTCTGCGGCAGGCTTTGAGGTGGTGAAACTCAACTGCGTCCTGCTGCACGGCATCAATGACAGCCAGATTCTTCCGCTGGTGCGATTCGGTGCCACGCTCGGTATGCCGGTGAGATTCATCGAACTCATGCCGTTGGCTCCCGGCGGGCCGATCGACGACCGTCATTTCATGTCCATCAGTGCGGCCATGGAGCGCCTCGCAGAACACGGCCCCATCGAACCGGCGCACGACAAGCCTCATGGCCATGGCCCGGCACGGTACTATCGATTTGGCGGCGGATACGTCGGATTCATCGGCTCGATCACTTGCGCGGATTTCTGCAAAGACTGCAACAAGCTCCGCCTCACCGCCGACGGCAAACTTCGCCCCTGCCTCGGTCGCCACGGCGAGATCGATCTCATGCCTTCCCTGCGTGGCGAAACAACCGACGTCGCCGAAGCCTTTCACGCCGCCATCGCCAACAAACCGGAAAACCACTCCTTTGCCGACGACTTCGAAGCCCAGCGTCCGATGACCGCCATTGGCGGGTGAAACGAGCATGATCCCGTTCCTCGAAGCGTTGAACCTGTTATGGCGACACTCTCCGTTGCTGGCGGCGGAAACCTGCCGCATCGAAAAGTCGGCGGGCCGTGTGTTGAGGGATGAGATTCGCGCGGACCGACCCTATCCGCCCTTCGACCGCGTGATGATGGATGGCTACGCGCTGCGCTCGGTGGATTTCACTGCGGGCCGTCGTTTTCAAGTCAACGGTTCCGCGCCGGCGGGCAGGGCGGCGGTTGCTTTATCTGAAGCGCCCTCTTCCTGCGTGGAAGTGATGACTGGAGCGCCGCTGCCGTTGGGTGCCGACTGTATTGTCCCGGTGGAGGAAATTTCCCATCCGAGGACAGGCGAAATCATCGTCGCCGATTCCTTCGAGTTCGTCGCCGGGCGATTCATTCATCGCAAGGGAAGCGACGCGTCGGATGGGCAAATCCTTCTCAATCCCGGCACCCGCTTGGGTTCCCGGGAAATCGGCGTGGCCGCTTCCTGCGGCGCGGCCTCGTTGAAAGTTTCCCGATTGCCGGAAATCGCCGTCATCGCCACCGGCGACGAACTCGTCCCCGTGGACGCATCGCCTGCGCCCCACCAGATCCGCCAGTCGAACGCCCATGCGATTGCCTGCGCCCTAAAGCACGCAGGATTCCCGGCGGCGCATCGCGATACCCTCGGCGACGGTGCGGAAGACGGCCTTCTGCGCGAGCGCATCGACTCTTGTGACTGGCTCGTTCTCACAGGCGCGGTATCGAGGGGGGCGCGCGATTTCATTCCTGCCCTGTTGGATGGACTCGGCTGCCGGAAACTGTTTCACGGCGTGGCGCAGCGACCGGGAAAACCCGCCGGTTGCTGGCTGGGACCGGGCGACCAAGTGATCATGGCACTGCCGGGCAACCCGGTTTCCGCCCTCACCGGGCTGCATGCCGACGCGGTAGCCGCCATCAGCCGCCTGAACGTGGCCGGTGCGATGGTTCCCAGCCACGACTGGTTCCTCTACGGTTTCGTGCGCAAGGAAGCCGTCATCTCCTCGCAGATCGAGGGAACCCAGGCGACACTGGAGGATGTGGTTTCCTTCGAGGCGACG
>CAZZCL010000109.1:2974-8317 GCA_964652295.1 uncultured Chthoniobacterales bacterium | reverse complement strand
GATGTTGTGGGTGATTGCGGACACGCACCTGTAGAACAGGGCCATGACCTGTTCCCCTCGCAGGTCAGCGACCTGCGCTACAGAAGATTGAGTCCGATGCCCAGCACAGGTCGCGGCCCTGTGCTACAGAAGATTGTGTCCGATGTCTCACCCCGCCGTATCAGGCATTGCGCTGAGCTTGAACGCGATGGTGGCCAGCGGTGGCAGCGTAAGGCTCAACGAAAATGGCCGACCGTGACAGGCTTCATCGTCAGCCCAACGTCCACCCAGATTGCCAAGATTGCTGCCGCCGTATGTCTGGGCGTCGGTGTTCAATACCTCGGCATAAAATCCGTCATTCGGAACGCCAATGCGGTATTCATGACGTGGAACCGGGGTGGCATTCACTGCGAAAACGATGAATTCACCGTTCAACGCCCGCCTTATGAAAGACACGACGCTGCCAGCGGTATCGTGGAAATCGATCCAATCGAATCCTTCATAGGAATCGTCAAGTTCGTACAATGCCGCTTCGCTTGAAAGCAGCCAGTTGAGATGCTGGACCAATCTGCGCAACCCTTCGTGCAACGGAGAGGCCATAAGATGCCAGTCGAGACTCGAATCGTGACGCCACTCGGACCACTGGCCGAATTCGCCGCCCATAAACAGGAGCTTCTTGCCGGGATGCCCGTACATCCAGCCATAGAACATTCTGAGGTTGGCAAATTTCTGCCATTCATCACCCGGCATTTTGTCGAGCAAAGACCGTTTGCCATGAACGACTTCATCATGGCTGAGCGCCAGAATGAAGTGTTCGTGAAACGCATAGAGCAGAGAAAAGGTGATGGTGCCCTGATGATACTGACGATGAATCGGCTCGCGGCTCATGTAGAACAGCGAATCGTTCATCCAACCCATGTTCCATTTGAACCCAAACCCGAGACCTCCGAGGTGGGTGGGACGCGAGACCATCGGCCACGCTGTGGATTCTTCCGCCACCAGCATGATCCCAGGGAACTTTTCGTAACACAATTCATTGCACCACTTCAGAAAGGAGATGGCGTGTAGATTCTCGCGTCCGCCGTGCTCGTTCGGGATCCATTCTCCGTCGCGACGTGAGTAATCGAGATAAAGCATCGAAGCCACGGCATCGACCCGCAAACCGTCGATATGATATTGCTCCAGCCAGAACAAGGCGTTGGCGATGAGAAAATTCCGGACTTCGTTCCGCCCGTAATTGAAGATGAGCGTGCCCCAATCGGTGTGTTCTCCCTGGCGCGGGTCAGCATGCTCATAGAGGGCGGTTCCATCGAAACGCGCGAGGCCGTGCGCATCCTTGGGAAAATGGCCGGGGACCCAATCCAACAGAACGCCGAGGCCGGCACGGTGGCATGCTTCAACAAAAGCGCGAAATTCGTCGGGATTGCCGAAGCGACTGGTGGGCGCGTAATACCCCGTGATTTGATATCCCCACGATCCGTCGAAGGGATGTTCGGCAACGGGCATGAGTTCTATGTGCGTGTAGCCAAGATCTTTGACGTAGGGAATGAGTTGATCGGAGAGTTCGCGATAACTCAGGGACCGATTCCCTTCTTCCGGCACCCGACGCCATGAGCCGAGGTGGACTTCATAAATACTGACCGGTCTTTTGTGCCATGCGATATGGCGCCGGCGCTGCATCCAGTCGTCATCCGCCCACACATAGCGCGAGGTGTCGAACACCATCGCGGCGGTCTCCTGACCATGCTGCGCGTAGAACGCAACGGGATCGGTTTTCAACAGCACATGCGCCTCCGCCGTGCGCAATTCAAATTTGTAGTGGGCACCCTCCTCAACGCCGGGAATAAAGATCTCCCAAATGCCGGCTCCGGGATGGAGTCGCATCTGATGTCTGCGCCCGTCCCAATTGTTGAAATCGCCGACAACACTCACACGCTGGGCGTTAGGCGCCCAAACGGCGAAATGGACGCCGGTTATGCCATCGCATTCCGTGAGATGCGCGCCGAGCTTGTCGTAGAGCCGGAGATGCGTTCCTTCACCGAGCAAATGAAGATCGACTTCGCCGAGTAAAGGACCGAACGCGTAGGGATCGTCTTCAATCCGCCTCGTGCCATCGCCGAATTCGAATTCCAGACGGTAAGCGATAGGTTCAAAAAACCGGGCCTCGAAGAACCCGCCCTCATGCGTTCGGACACACGCGATGCGGCGGTCGGCATGATCGCGATCCACCACCTCGACGCGTTTCGCTGTGGGACGTAGAACGCGGATGGACCATCCGTCATGGACCGCGTGTTGCCCGAGCACACGGTAAGGATCGCTGTGACGCGCTTCGATTAGCGCAGTGATTTCTCCCAAATCGACACTGGAGAGGGAAAAAGCCACAGGCGCAACCACGGAACCGCATTATAAGACAACTGGGCGGATGCGCAAGAGACGCGATGTCAGGGGGCAACAGGCTCGGCGAACACGCGATAATTGCGCGGAGAGTCGACTGGCAAGGCCATGGGGTGATCCACTGTGGCCGAAGACGTCGGCGCGCTGACAGTCACAGGGCCAACCGCAAGTGACCATGTTTCGGAGGTGTTCGCCCGATAATGAAGGGAGTAGGAGATGCCGGGAACAAGCGGACCGAAAGACCAGCTGGTGCCGGTGTTGCCGGAGAGAATCCCGACAAAGGTCAGGTTGACATTGGCGATCCCGGCATCCGTCCCTTCGCGCGCTTCATCCTTGTTGGAGACACCGTCATTGTCATAATCCAAGGCGGCATCGGAGGGGTCGTTCTTGTCAAGGAACGGGAACCGATCTTCAAAACCGTTGGTCATCCCGTCGTTATCATCGTCGCCATCAGGATCGCTGGAAGAATTGGTCACCGTCAGCACAAGCGAGCCAAGATAATTGAAAGGCGCGGTGTCGAAGGAATCGTCAGCCCAAACGGCGCCCTTGGAGCCGCTGGACAGAAACGCGAGCGTGTAATCCCCTTCGGGCGCATCCGGTGCCACCTGCAGGTTCAAGGTGCTGGCGATGTTCGCGCCTCCCGGCACGGGTTGGAGCGTAGAATTGAATCCACCAATATCCTTGGACAAATCGGGGGGCGACGGAGTCTGAAGCTGACTGAAAACGGCGGGAACACCGTTGCTGTTCGAGAGAATCTCGATTGCCTCGGGGGAAGGTCCGGTCACATTCAGGAAATACGTAGCGCCCACCACCTCCTCCCCGGCTGTGGTGGTCAGTGCGACATCGACACCGACCTGACCACCGACAACAACGGTGGGATTGAGGGTAGTTAAAGCAACTCTAACTTCAGCGGGTGCAGAAACCGTCATCAGCATCAGGCTGGTCGCAATGGCGAAAGTTTGAGGGAGTTGGAGCGTTTTCATGAGCGGAGGGACTGTTATCAGATCGTCGCTGTCTGTATTAAAGACCAAGGCCGGAACGGTTTCTCACGGTGTCCAGATTGGAGGTGCTGACGGTTCCGTTGGCATCGATATCGGCACGGAAATTGGAAAAGTTGACCGGCAAATTTTCCGACTGCTTGACGAACAGGGTATCACCCACATTGATCACCTGATTATTGCTGACGTCGCCGAGCAACTGGCCAATATTCACCGAGGCCGGGCCGCTAAATGTCTCGGCGTTCAGCGCCGCCACATTGGAGATCTCGAGTGTCAGCGTCTGGATATCGGTCACTCCACTGAGATTCACGCGGAACTCGTTGCCCACAAAGTCCGTGCTGTCCACAATCCCTGCGATGGCGTTGGTGAGCTGGGCCGTCCCGCTGACCAAAGGATTCTCGGAAGACGCCCCGTCAAAAGAAAACACCACCGTGAGATCAGTACCCTCGCGTGGCTCGACGGCAATGTCGCCGATGGGCAAATTTACATCAAACGACCTGCCGGGAGATCCATGGACCTTGCGGGAAGCTGCGGCAACAAGCTCAAGCTCAAGCGGATCTTCACCGAGCGCCATGGGTGGCGGCGGAACATTCAATCCCAGACCCGATGTGTGGCGACGCGTCAATTTCACTGTGGAATTCGCGGGAATCTGAACCAAGGAGGCATCGGTCGATCCGGTTGTCCATCGGCCGGTATCGGTATCCACATAAAAATCGTACGTTTCGCCGGTGGCCGGATCACCAATGGTGAGCACGTCAGCCTCCGCGGGTGTGTTGCCGGGTTTGACGCCTGTGGCCGGGTCACCGGTGTAAAGCCCCAGATCCTTGAGGCGGGGCGAATCCAGCGGATGCAACGTCTGAAAATACGTTACGCTTCCCAGCCCGGAGTTCAGGGTGACCGCTGTGGGCTCGGGTTTGACGTCGCCAAAAATTTTGATGGCTAAATCGTCCGTGCCCCGTCGGATCAATTCAATACCCGCTTCAGAGGGAATCGGGACGTCCCCGGAAGCGGCATCTGATGGATCAACCCACTGTGTGCCGTTGTGCCGGATTTCTTTAGTCGTACCATCCGGCAAACGGATAAAAAATACGTCGGCAACGGAAGTTGGTCCCGAAGCAAAGCCTGCGGCGTTATCACTGCCGAACAAGAGGTTGAAGGTCCAGAACGGACGAATGCGCGCGCTAAAATCGACCAATTCGGTCGGGGTGAGCAGCCGATCTAATGTGACACTGGAATCGCCAGTCACCACTACATTAGCCAAAGCGCCATTCAGATTGCCGCCGACGATCTCAATTCCGTGCGTGGGATTGCCGGAAGCTGGGTCGTATGTGCCGACGGCAAAGGAATTCGCTGCGAAGGTAAGTTGAGTCACTCCGCCGGTGTCGCTGGCCGAAAGAATTTTGCCCTGAAATGCGGCCGACCGCAAAAGGCCCGTGCCGATGGCAAGAGTGGGTGGATCGACCGGATCACCACCCACCACATCGAGCGTGACGAATCCGGAAGGCAGCATAACTTCTGAGTGCGCCGCTGCTTGCGCGACCAGGATCAGGCCTGTTACCAATACCGCCGTGGCCATATTGAGAATGCCGCGATCAATCGCCCGGCAAAAACCTGGGGAAGCTCCCAGACGCAAAATTTTTGATACCTGGTTGGATCTGCGTGGAATTGCAAAAGTGGCAAGAGCATCTTGCGGTTGCATTTCCGGCGAGGAATGGGTGCAGGACTCCGTTCGAACTAAATGCTTCATGACGTTTGGCGGGGATAAGGGGGATACAACTGTACCTTATGGATACAACAGCATTGCTGCGCACGCTGCAAGGCTTTTATTGGGAATGCGTTGCTGGTAACCGTGCCGAATCGGCATTTTTGTAGCACAGCTGTGCGGGGAGTGCGCTTCAGAGCCACTCTTCTGTAGCACAGTCCCGTGGGCTGTGCGGGTAACGAGTGGCGAGTGGCGGGTAACGGGTGTGCC
>CAZZCL010000109.1:0-2874 GCA_964652295.1 uncultured Chthoniobacterales bacterium | reverse complement strand
CGGCCCTCTTGCAGCCCTGCATTGCGGCCCTCCTGGCGGCCCTCCTGGCGGCCCTGGTCTATTAGTTGTTCTGCGATGCTCATTGCGCGCTCTCTGATCTGCGCGTCGGTCAATGCGTTCACACGCGATTTGAACGCATCGTAATCCGGCGCAACACCCAGAATATAGCGCAAAACTCCCTCGATAAAAGCCCCGGCGCCGGCCATCAGCGTTTCGTCCCACACAGCCTCATCGAGAAGTTGCCCGGTCCGTTCCGCCTTGAGCACACGCAACAACAACGCCACCTCCGGCGGGCCGCCAATGGTTTCCAACGGCATATCGGCCAGCTGCACCAGCACAAAACGGAACGCCGGAACAAATCCGCCGGCGCCCGGCGCAATGTCCACCAGCGCCTCGAATCGCGCATCGAGCTTCCAACGATTGGCGTTCTGCGCCAGCACCACCGGCACAATGACCGGCAGCGGCTCAGGCGGCTGGCTGCCGTGCGTCTCCCAGATGCGCACCATGTACCGCAACAATCTCAATCCAAGACGCGGATCCTCCTCGCGTTGATGTTCAAACAACAAATACAGCAGCGCCCGCCGCCCGTACACCGAAGCAGAGAACAACAAATCGCTTTCGCTTGAGCGATACTGCGAATCGATGAAGGACGCCTGCTCCGGCTTCAACCCGTTCCAGTCGATTGCCGCGGCCAGCTCCTCCGGCAAATGCGTTCTGAGAAATGCCGCAGCGCGCTCGGGCGAGCCGAACCCAAGCTTGAAGAGCTTGTCATGAGGTTGGTGGATGGCTTCCTCAGGCATTTGATCAGTCTCTCCTGTAGCACAGCCCCGCGGGCTGTGCCGCTGGACAGGTCACGGCCCTGTGCTGTAAACGGGTTCCGCAACCAAAAGTTCGTCTTGCAACGCGTGGTTTCCTTGCTAGACGAGCACCAAAACGATTCGCCTCTCATGAGGTGGAATCATGGGATGCTCAGGGATTAACCAAGGGACTCAACAGGGGGAGGTATTTATGAGTGTGGGAACGGCTTCGAAGGGGGAGATTGAACGCGTTCTGGAAACGCTCCATGAAAAGCATCGGAACGTCGACGAAGGAGCTGTGGCGACATACATTCCGGAGCTTGGCAAGGCGGACCCATCGCAGTTTGGCGTGGCGCTGGCCACGGTAAGCGGCGAAGTATTCGATACAGGAAATTGCGCAGCGGCTTTCACGATTCAATCGGTGTCAAAACCGTTTGTGTACGGGCTCGCACTGAGTTTCCACGGGCGGGATAAAGTCCTTGAACGCGTGGGGGTCGAGCCAAGCGGGGAGGCATTCAACGCGATTGTGCTCGACGAAAAGACAAACCGGCCTTTCAACCCCATGGTGAACGCCGGAGCGATCGCAACGACTTCGCTGATCCCCGGCGATACGCTTGAAGAAAAGCGAACGCGGATGCACGCCGTTTTCAACGCCGCAGCAGGACGCGAACTCAAGGTGGACCAGGCCGTATTCGAATCGGAACGGGCCACCGGACACCGCAACCGCGCGATCGCCTGGCTCATGCGCAACTCCGGCATGATTGACGGGAATGTGGACGAGATTCTCGAATTGTATTTTGAACAATGCTCGATCCTTGTCACAGCACGCGATCTCGCCGTCATGGGCGCGACGTTCGCCAACATGGGAATCAATCCGGTAACCCATGAGAACGTGTTCGAGATGAGCTGCGTCCAGGATGTGCTCTCGGTCATGTTTACGTGTGGCATGTACGATTCTTCCGGCGAATGGGCTTACCGCGTCGGAATTCCTGCCAAAAGCGGCGTCGCCGGCGGGTTGTTGGGTGTGGTGAACCGCCAAATGGGTATCGGCACATATTCGCCGAAGCTTGATGCGCAGGGCAACAGCGTCCGGGGGGTGCGCATCTGCGCCGATCTTTCGGAAGAACTGGGTTTGCACGCGTTCAACTTCATGAATCAAGGGTCGCATTTCCTGCGGTTGCTGATGGACGAGGAATGACGTCCCTCAAAGCAAGACGCCGCTGAGGATTGCCTAACGCAATTGGCAGGGTGCAAGGCGCAAGGCGACCTTTGACGCCCCGCTGGTCTGTGCCTCAAAACGTCTGTTGCAACACGCGCTGAATTGCGGCGCGCGGAAGGGTCACAACCCCCAGCGACGAGGTGCGCAGCTGAACGTAACTGTCGCTTTCATGCAGCACTTCCCCGACGATGCGGTCTCCGTTGGTGAGCAGAAAATTGGCGACGCGGGAGCAGATTTCCGAGCGGGCGATTGTAACCGTGCCAAGACTGCTGTGGCGGATCATAACCGTTTGCTCGGTCTCGCCTTCCAACTCTCCGAGTAGGCGGTCGCCGTTGCGCAGGAAGATCTCGACGAGCCGACGCGCGACAGCATCCCTCCTGAGTTCCACGGCGCCCAGAGCGGGATGTTCGATGGCGACACTGTTCTCTGACAGCCCCACGAGTATTCCGGAGAGATGTTCCCCGTTGCGCAACCAGAACTGGGCACGCGCACCGCGTAGCGTGGCGACTTCGGGCGCTTCGGCGACCCGATACTGCCGTTGTGCCGGCTCCGGTGAAGGCGAAACAGCTGCGGGCGCGCGATCATCGTAAATCTCGCCCTGCCCCTCCCGCGCACCATCCGAATCGACAGGCGTCGACGCCACACCCGCCGACTCGGCCGCGTTCCACGCAGTTGAGACAGCCTCAGGAGATGTCGCGGGCGCAGCCGCCACCGATTGCGCTGTTTGTGCCGGTTCCACGGGTGGTCGGGCAGAAGGGATTCTCGCCGCAGGGACATGCGCAGATTCGCCTCCGATCGGCACCGGCGGAGGTTGGCGGGTGGCACGCGCCTGCGGCGAAGGGGCCGAGGCTTTGCCAG
>CAZZCL010000108.1:0-8323 GCA_964652295.1 uncultured Chthoniobacterales bacterium | reverse complement strand
GCGGTGCCGGGTTCGATGATGCTTCCGGAATTGACCAACCCTGTGGCCATCGAGGCCGGGCTGGCCACAGGGTTGGTCAATTCCGGAAGCATCATCGAACCCGGCACCGCGGCATTTGTTGCAACAGTAAAAAGCCGCTCTGCGGACGCCGCCGACACGGCGTTGCAGGTTGTGCAAAGCGGCGTGGACGTCATCCTGAGCGGCGGTGAAGAATGGCTCCTGCCGAAAGGGACCAAGGGGCACCATGCCGGGGACGGTCGCCGTGAGGATGGACGCAACCTTATCGAAGAAATTGCAGGGCGCGGTTATACCGTCGTCTTTACGCCGGAGGAACTTGAAGCTGTGCCCGTCGACACGGAAAAGCTTATC
The DNA here is from genome assembly GCA_964652295.1 of uncultured Chthoniobacterales bacterium. GTDB lineage: Bacteria > Verrucomicrobiota > Verrucomicrobiia > Chthoniobacterales > CALDSX01 > CAZZCL01. Next base: position 7,954 of record CAZZCL010000108.1, on the reverse strand, counting down.
GGCGTCTTCTCTGCAGAGGACACCTTTAATGATATGGACGAAGAACTCATGCTCGGCGGCGGGTTGCCTCCGTATAAACCCGGCACGCCGACCCTTGCGCAGATGACGGCGAAAGCCCTTGAAATCCTGGGACGCGACAGGCGCCAGTTCTTCCTCGTTGTCGAGGAGGAAGGCGTCGATAATTTTGGAAACAACACCAATGCCACCGGGGCCATCGCCGCCCTGCAACGCAGCGACGCCACGCTCGGTACGGTGCTTAATTATACGAAAAGCGCCCCCGACACGCTGCTCATCACCACGGCCGACAGCGAGGCCGGCGGTATGGAACTTCTCGGTTATCCGCCGGAAGGCGCCTATCTTCTCCTCGCACAACAGCGGCGCGACCCCTCCGGTGCCGAATGGGACCGGGATGCCTCTACGGGGCAGCCTTTTATTGCCAAACCCGACAAAAACGGCGTGGAACTCCCATTTGTCGTAACCTGGGGTACCACGTATGACGTTTCCGGCGGCATTCTCGTCCGCGCCGCCGGATTGAACTCCGACAAAGTGCGCGGCTCCATGTCCAACACCGGTGTCTACCAACTGATGCGCGATACCCTTTTTGAACTCCCCACGCCCACCATGGAAGCCACCCCGGCCAGCTCGCCCGCAGCCGATGTTTCACCTGCCGGGGAATAAACCGCCAACCGCTGCGCTCACCCTCAGTGACGCGATCCTGCGCGCTGCACATCAGCCCGCACCCTTGCGCCGCCCAAACATAACATTATGAGTCAGGAAAATGCCGTCAAAGACCGCTACACCGCAGCCGCAAAAGCCCCCGAAGCCGAACTATGCTGCCCCATCGACTATAACCCAACTCTGCTTGAAGCCATCCCGCAGGAGGTGATCGAGAAAGATTACGGCTGCGGCGATCCGAGCCGCTATCTGAACCCCGGCGAAACCGTTCTCGATCTCGGCTCTGGCACAGGAAAAATCTGCTTTATTGCTGCCCAGACCGTCGGAGCCTCCGGACGCGTCATTGGCGTCGACATGCTCGACGACATGCTTGCAGTCGCGCGTCGCAACGCGCCCCTCGTTGCCGACCGTATCGGCTACGCCAATGTCGAATTTCGCAAAGGCCGCATCCAGGATCTCGCGCTTGACCTCGACGCACTGGACGCCGAACTCAGGACTCAGCCCATCGATTCCGCCAATGCGTTCCTCGCTGCCAGCGCGCTTGCCGCCGATCTGCGGATTAAAAAGCCGCTGATCCCCTCCGAGAGCGTCGATGTGGTTGTATCCAACTGCGTCCTGAATCTCGTCGACGCGCAGGAAAAAACACAGTTGTTCGACGAGATTTTTCGTGTGCTGCGCAACGGCGGGCGCGCTGTGATTTCCGACATCGTCAGCGATGAACCGGTTCCCCGGCATCTCCAGGACGATCCTGCCCTCTGGAGCGGCTGCATTTCCGGCGCGCTGACCGAGGAAGATTTTCTCGCCGCATTCGCGACTGCCGGCTTTCACGGCATTCGCATCCTCAATCTTGAGCCGAAACCGTGGCGCACTGTCGAAGGGATCGAATTCCGGTCCATGACCATCGAAGCTTACAAAGGGAGGCAAGGCCCATGCTGGGAGCGAAACCAGGCCGTTGTCTATAAAGGGCCCTTTAAGGAAGTGCTCGACGACGACGGACATCGCATGGAACGCGGCAGACGCTATGCTGTGTGCGACAAAATATATCGTCTCTATAACAGAGCGCCATACGCCGATGTCTTCGAATTTATCGATCCGGTGACAGAGATCCCGCTGGAAAATGCCACGCCCTTCGATTGTTCCCGTACGCCACTCAGACATCCGCGTGAAACCAAAGGTCTGGATTACAATCTTACCAGCGCGAAAACAACCTGTTGCGGTCCGGACGCTTGCTGCTGAGAACCATTCGGCAATGTGCCGCTCTCCTTACCCATGGAATCCTCCTACTATCGCAGCGGTCATCTCGCCGATTTCCCGAAAATCGCCGACGGCAACCCGGCGCTCGCCGGGAAATTCTTCGAATACTACAGTGCTGTGTTCGAACCCGGCGCCCTGTCCGCTCGGGAAAAAGCGCTCATCGCCCTTGCAGTCGCCCATGCGGTGCAATGCCCTTACTGCATCGATGCCTACACCAGGGACAGCCTCGAAAAAGGTGCCGATTACGAACAAATGACCGAGGCTGTCCACGTCGCGACAGCCATTCGCGGGGGGGCCTCGCTCGTGCACGGCATGCAGATGCGCGAGCAGGCTCAAACACTTGCGATGTAAAGCGGCAACCCCGCGAATCCAATCTTTGCCATGCCATCGCTTGCCAGCCAAATTGACGGCGGCCTGACCACCGCACTCGAAGCGGCACCCAGCCCGCGCGCAGCAAAATCCCTGCTCAGCCGACGCGCACCGCTGGCGTCCACCGCTCATCAACGCGCGCTGTTGCGCGATCTGCCCATCGCGGCGGATTTCGAACGCTCCATCGCTGAGGCAGGTTTTGACGGGTTGTACCCCGCGAAACTGGAAATCTTTCAGATAAACCTCGGCAAGCTGTGCAATATGACCTGCCGACACTGTCATGTGGACGCAGGTCCGGACCGCACCGACGCCATGATGCCACGCGCCACCGTGGAAGCATGTCTGGCTGCTCTCGACCGTTGCGATGCCCACACAGTGGATCTCACCGGTGGCGCGCCGGAGTTGCACCCCGACTTTCAATGGATCGTCGAGGAATGCGTGCGTCGCGGAAAGCACGTCATCGACCGGTGCAACCTTACAGTCCTGCTGTTAAACCGTTTTCAAGGCCTTGCAGGCTGGCTGGCGGAGCGCGGTGTGGAGATCGTCGCCTCCCTGCCGCATTATCGCAAACACAACACCGACGCCCAGCGGGGCGACGGCACATTCGAGCAATCGATTCGCGCATTGCGGCTGCTTAATCAACACGGTTATGGAAGCGGAGATCCAAAACGGGTACTCACTTTAATGAGCAATCCGGCGGGCGCATTTCTTGCCAGCAGCCAGACTTCGATGGAAGTTGAATGGAAGGCACGCCTTGCCGAGGATTTCAACATTTCCTTCGACCGATTGTTCGTCCTGAACAACCTGCCCATCTCGCGCTTCCTGGAATGGCTGGAAGCATCCAACCGCGTCGAATCCTACATGCAACGGCTGGTGGACGCGTTCAACCCAGGTGCCGTCGCAGGATTGATGTGTCGCAACACCATATCCATTTCTTGGGATGGATTGATTTACGACTGCGACTTCAATCAGATGCTCGACATGGAAGCCCAAATCTCAGGGCGCAGGGCGCGGATCGAAGAGTTCGATCCCGAGGAATTCCGGAAACGGCGTATCGTAACCGCCCGCCACTGTTACGGCTGTACCGCAGGCTGCGGCGCCGGTTGCGGCGGACAAACTGCGGGTTCCTGAATACCTGTCTTGTATGTTCCACCGCACGCGCAGAGCGAAAGATCGGAAAATTTGCAGGTCCAGTGCGCAACGCAATCACAGAGATGTTGCAAAATCACCTGCGAGCAAGTCGCACCATCAATCCAGCTCTCGGGGTTGTTTGACCCGGTGAGCCAACTCCTCTGAGGCCTGTTGTGAAAACTTCGAGATCAGTCACCTTAATACTTCGAGCTGATCCGGACCGGACGAGCGGCGAATCGCTTCGGGAAACAAATTCCTCACGTCCGCATCTCTCAGCTGCTTGCCCGCAACGGAAAAAGGCGGACATGGAAGCCCACCCGCAAGCAAATCAACACCCCTGTCGGGCCCTCCTTCGAACTCTCTCAAATCGTGTTCGACGACAATCCAATCTTTCCTGTTGCTTGTAAGCGTGTTGCAACAATCGGAATCGATTTCGACCAATGCCGCATGCTCAAATCCGGCCCATTCAAGACCGAGTGCCTCGCCCCCGGCACCAGCGCAAAGTTCAACGGCAGCAAGTTTTTCATTGAAACAGTTTCTCAGCGTTCCTCCGTGGTCCGTTCCGCTGTGGCGTTATAGCGGTACACGTAACGGGTGGTGTTATCTTCCTGACCGAACAACGGTGGAAGCAGGGTGAAAACGTCCGGATCCTGCAGAAGTTCCATGATTTCCGGATAAATCAGTTTTCCAAGCCCCGGCATGGCCATGTTCACGTACAATGGCTTTTGCATTTTCTCGGCACGCGCCATCGCCTCTCGCAGACCTTCCGCTGTGTGAACATAATCGGACGCCAGATCGTAGGATGGCACCGTCATAAATTGCGAACCCCCTCTGGCAAACGCGACGGTGATCGCGGCCTCCGTGCTCTCCTCTGAAAACCCGAGGGCCGGACGCGTCTTCAATACCGATTCGCGCTGCTGCTCCACGGGCAAAGTGCGCAGCAAAGTGCGTTGCGGCGACGTTGCTGCCGCGAAATATGCGAGCGCCAACGCTGGTACCATCGCCGACCCCAGCCGGGCCCTGCCTTCGCGGGTGTCGAAAAGCCGTCCTGCCACCTCGATACCGAGGGCCATGAACAGCAGGGCGAACGGCAGCGAGAATATCATATACCAGTGGTAAAGATAATTGTTCACGGCAACCGCGTGCCAGATGGTAAAAGTCCCTGAAGCGATAAATGCCAGGGCGTAACCCGTTGCAAGTCCGCCACGGATAACCATCCGTACAAATCCCAGTGTCAGCGCCGCCGCAGCGGCGAATTGCACGATGCCAAACCACGGCCGCGCCTCGGCAATGCGTTTCAGTGTAACCACCACCGGGTTTGTCGGATCGGGATAATCCCAGCGCACACCGGTGAGCAATAACCCAGCGTAATCCTTCGCCCAAACCAGATTCATGACGCCCGCCTGCGCGCGCTCGCCCTGCATGTAGACGATCAGCTGTGGCAGACAGGGTGCAAAGAGCCAGATAAACGCCATCGCTCCCAGCGTCGATCCGACCGCCCAACGCCGCAACGCCGGCCATGGCGCTTCTGCACGCCGGATTCCACGCCATGTCAACGCCCCAAGAAAGGCAAGATTGCAAAATACCAAGGCATAAAACGCGCCCGGATAGGCCCACAGCAGAAGAAATTCGCAAATACCCAGCCCAATGGCACCAACCCACGAAGGCTGTTTCCAAAGTCGGACAAGGAAAAACAGCGCGGCGGGCAAAAGCAGCAGCATGTGCGCGTAGCCGCGCGCTTCAGTTGCATACCGAAGAAACCACGGGTGCAGCGCGCACAACCAAGCCGCAACGATCCCCGCGCGCGCCCAACCCAGCGACCGCAAAAGCAAGGCCATCACAATAATCCCGCCCAGCGCAGCAACAAAACCCGGCAGCCGGATGGCTTCTTCGCTGAATGGCAACCCCTCGCCGTCCCAACCCGATTTCCAGATGCCCAGACTCAACCGTGCCAGCACCGTGTTCAAAATGTGGTTGTTGGGATTTGTATAAGCCCAAAGCGTACGACTCCAGTCGTTCCCGTCGAACACGAATTCGCCCTGATCCGTTTTCTCGTAGCGCCCATGAATGTAGGAGCGCAACGTGTGCTCTTCATCGCCCCACAGACTGAGGCTCAAACGCGGCACACCCATCCACGCGGCAACTCCAACGGCCGCGAGCACAGGCGCCCAGAACAGCCATCCATTAGGCGATCCGGGGTTGAGCTCCATTTTCCCCTCCCGCGATCTCCGTGGTTGCGGCGGATCTTTGCGAAGCCATAACGGTGATGTGAGCAGAAGCGTCCCGGCCGCAATGGCGTTGAACAATCCGCCATACCACAGTCCGCTTATGATGTAATGCTTGACTGCGACCCGCCGATCTTCCTCAAGCGATTCAACGCCCTTTTTCCACGGACGATCGGCTTCCCTTAGAAACAGGATGACGCAGATTAAAAAAGCGGCCAGCAACCCACGCACGATCCATGTGGCGACACGGCCCGGTTTTTCCTCAGCATTCCACTTTGGCGCGTCTGAAGGCACCCGCTTTTCCTCACCCTTCTCCATGTCCGATCGCTCCGTCATGCGGGGCACTCAATCAGGCCTTTTTTGTGGGTCAACCCCTGTATAACGCAAAACCCGATGTAGGAAGGCATCCTCTATGCCCTCGAAACTGGCAATCTCAATGAACAGGGACGGGTCATCCAGCCAGCGGAACGCATTGCGCGCATTGCCATTGGTGTTTGCATGGTTGAACTCTGAGTAACCAAAGAACACGAGCAATTTGCCTCCGCTTTGCCTCGCGGTATCCATGGCGGATTTAAGATCCTCGGGCACAAATGCATTGCGAATGCCCGGATCGTATATCGCCGGGGTATCGCCCCCGAGTCCGTACCCCATCCACACGGCCTCCCTTTGCGGATCCAGATCGGCAAGCGCCCGCGCCACGTCGCGCACCGGTGCAATGGGGCGGGTTTCGAGCAGATGACGCTGCCCTGCGGTAGCCCAAAACCAGACTCCACCGAATGCAAGGGTGGCAGCAATTCGCCCCGCCAAGGCAACCCGGCCACGCAGCAGACCTAATCCCGCCCCCAGGACCCGCACACCCGCCACAATGACGATCACCAGAGCCGGAAGCGCAAAGATGATGTAGCGCTCGTAGTAATAGTGGCGCTTCCATGCCGCGACAGCGATGGCGGCCACACCTGCAGCAAGTACGGTACCTGCAATCAGTGCATCCTTTCGCGTGGATCGGCTGGCCGCCAATCCGGCAAGGCCCAACACTGCGACGGCCGGGAGGGCAACCCAGAACCAGAACCCAAACACCGGCTGCGCTGCCTCCAGACGCGTGGCCGCCGGTAGCGGCTCGCGAAAATCGTCAAGACGCGCAGTGGTCAACGGCATTCCGAGCCCGAATGACGCCCATGTCTGCATGAGTTGCACCTCGCCAAGCACCGGACCCGCCATGTCATCCCCCTGCACATCGTCCCACTCCATCGCCTGCGGAACCCATGGTGCAGCGAGTTGCACGAAAATCATCGCCGCAAACAGATTGACCGCTGCAAAACGCGCCAAGCCCTGCCAATCGCCTCGACGCAAAACGGCAAAGCCGACAGCCCCCGCAATCCCAAGCGCCGCCGCCATGTAGATATTATAAGGAAACGCCCAAAGAGCCATCAGCACCGCCGCGCCGTACGCAAACCACCAGCCCCCGCCGCGGCCGGCCAGCAACCGTTGCAAAGCAAGCATCGCCAGCAGTGTGAAGCCTGCAGTCAGCCCAAACGCGCGGCCATCGACGCTGAAACGGATGTGCCACGGGTGCAGCGCCAGTATCAGTGCCGCTGCGAGCCCGGTCCATAAACCCAATCCGGGCGCGCAGACCAATGCAATCAGGACAACCGCAGCGCCCCCCGCCGCAAGCGAGGGCCACCGGAATACCAACTCGTTGAACGTCCAGGGCGCCGCCCCCGTCACGCCGCGCCAAAGATCGACGCCCGCCCGCGATAACACGCTGAATCCGGCGTGATTTGTCGGCTTTGCATAATACCAGAAAGTACGATCCCAATCCCGCTCCATAAACTTCATTCCTTCCGGCCGCGGGTCGCGGTAGCCGACAACCGCGTGTTTCACCGTCCAGACCTCATCCCACCACAGGCTGCCCGCAGCGAGAGGAAGACGTTCCGCTGCAGCGACAAGAACAAGCGCCAGCAGGACGAACCCGAAAAGCCAACGTTTGCCCTGAGAGGTCTGCGCATCCTGCGAACTCACGTCTTGTTTATCGTCCCGGCACCGCGGCCGACCCCACCACCAGTGCGCTGTCAGCGCCAGCACAGCACAGATCGCCGCGTTGCCGAGCGCCACCCACATAAACACGGAAGCGGCATAATCGACAGGACGCGGTTTGCCATCTGCAAACCGTTGCGCGGCCTGGGAATCCCATGGCTTGGGCCCTTCGATCGCAAGCCAGACGAAGGCTGCGGCAAATGCCAGAGCCGTCCAGCGGGCCGGGCCCACCTGCCGGGCCAGGGCGGCGCAGCGGCCAATCATGC
>CAZZCL010000107.1:0-8686 GCA_964652295.1 uncultured Chthoniobacterales bacterium | reverse complement strand
GCCCAAAGCCGGGCTCCCACTCTCAAATCATAACCATTCAAGACGGCGAGGAGCCAAAAATGAATGCTCAATCGACTGCGCCGCTGAGTCGCGGGAAATCGGGCTAAGGCTCGGTTGCTTGAGTCGGCGAAAGCACGTTTCCGATTTGCAACGCGCCTGCCCGCGATACGTTGTGTCATGTCTGCAGCCGCCACATCTTCACAGTCGTCTCCCCCGGCAGATTCGTCGTCAGGCGGATCCGCCGCACCCAAGAAATCGCCTCCGCCTCTTGCAGCAGGTTTCGTCTACGGTCTCGGACGGTTCCTCGGCGGTTTGCTTTATCGCGTGCGCGTTTTTGGCAGGGAGCATGTACCTCAGGGGGGTGCCCTGTTGCTGCCCAATCATTCCACTTGGGTGGACGCAGTCGTGTTGCAGTTGGCGTGCCCGCGTCCGGTGCGTTACCTCGTTTTCGAAGGCATCTACAAAATCTGGTGGTTGAACTGGGTTTTCCGCACGGTGGGTGCCATTCCGATTTCTCAGACGCGCGCCCGCAGCGCCATCGAGGGGGCGGTCGAGGCGATCCAGCGTGGGGAGTTGGTTTGCGTTTTTCCAGAGGGGGAACTCAGCCGCAGCGGCAATTTGCTCCGGCTCAAACGCGGGTTCGAAGCGATCGCAAGAAACGCCGGAGGACCGGTTGTCCCCGTGTTTCTCGACGAACTTTGGGGATCGATTTTCTCGTTCGACCACGGACGGTACTTTACGAAATGGCCGAAACGTCTGCCATACCCGGTAACCGTTGCCTTTGGGGAGGTGATGTCGCCGCAGGAAGCCACCGTGGCAAGCGTTCGGGAGCGTCTTCTGCAGCTTGGCGAGTTTTGTTACCAGCAACGGCCGCTGCTTGAAGGGCACCTCGCGGTGGCGGCGTTGCGTGGGCTGAAGCGCAGACCGGGGTGCACGGCAGTTATCGATGGTATGGACGGCACTTCGCTTTCGCGAGGAAAACTGCTCGGCGCAGCGGTGGCTCTGGCCTTTGAATTGAAGAAACGCTGGGGTTCATCGCAGCGCATTGGCGTCGTGTTGCCGCCGGGCAAGGGAGCGGTGCTTGCGAATCTTGCGATTGCGTTGGCGGGTAAGACTCCGGTGAACCTCAATTTTACTGCCGGACGCCGTTCACTTGAGGCGGCGATCCGGCGGGGGAGCCTGACGTGCGCGATCAGCGCGACAGCAATGGCCGGACGGCTCGGCGATTTTCCGTGGCCACCGGAGGTAATGCATTTGGACAAGGAATTACCCGGGTTGAAGCCAGTCATCGTGAAATGGGTTATTGCCGCGCGCCTACTCCCGGCATGGATGTTGAAGTCGCTGCTCGGTCTGCCATCGCGTGGAGACCGTGCTGAAGTAATGTTGTTATTTACAAGCGGCAGTGCCGGTGAACCGAAAGGCGTCTCGCTCACACACAGAAATATCCTTGGCAATGTGTCCCAGTTCGGACAAATGCTCAGCCTGCGGGAAAATGATGTCATGCTCGCGTGCCTGCCGTTCTTTCACAGCTTTGGGTGCACGGTGACGTTGTGGTATCCGCTTATTGAAGGAGTGAGAACTGTGACCTATCCCAGTCCGCTCGATGTAGCGAAGAACGCGGAACTGATACACAAACATCGGGTAACGTTGCTGCTATCAACGGCCACGTTTCTGCGCGGATACCTGCGCAAAGCAGAGCCGCATCAGCTCGAGTCTCTGGATCTTGTCGTGGCGGGTGCCGAAAAACTGCCGGCCGCAGTCGCCGATGCGTTCAAGGCGCGTTTTGGGAAAACCGTGTATGAAGGGTACGGACTGACCGAAACATCGCCCGTGGTGAGTGTGAATTTGCCCGACCCGCCCAAGCCTGGTGAGCGTGATTCTGTGCAGCCTGCTCATCGTCCGGGTTCCGTCGGCAAGATGGCTCCCGGCATTGCCGCGGAGATTCGAAATCCTGATACTGGCGAAAAGCTGTCGCTCCAGGAGACGGGGATGTTATGGCTGCGCGGCCCGAACGTTTTCGATGGCTACCTCGATGACCCCGGACGCAGCGCCGAGGTTCTGAAAGACGGCTGGTTCAGGACGGGCGATCTGGGGCGTTTCGATGAAGATGGATTTTTGTTTATTGAAGGGCGTTTATCGCGCTTTTCTAAAATCGCCGGCGAGATGGTTCCTCATGAGACCGTGGAGAACCACGTCATGCTGGCGCTCGATCGAAGCCCCGAGGATGACCGGGTTGTGGCTGTGGCAGGCGTGCCGGACGAGGCGAAGGGCGAAGTGCTGATTTTGCTTGCTGCCGTGGATGTCGATCTTGCGACTCTGCGCGCCAGACTTGCCGCGGAGGGACTGCCAAATCTCTGGATTCCAAAGGCGGTGAAGCGGGTGGATCAAATTCCCGTGCTGGCCTCGGGCAAGATGGATCTCAAGGCAGTGCAGGCTCTGGTGCGGGAAGAAACCGTTTCGGAATGAGGATGCAGTGTGTGCTTGACCGGTTTGGCGGGCTGGTTTCCTTCTTCTCCGGAGCGCGTCAGGGAAGCCCCGGCATGAAGCTATTTATCTTATCTTTCCGATGATCTTACACGACGCGACACTAGCTGTGGATCGGCGTGCCACTCTCGGCGAAGGCCCCATTTGGGACGATGCCCGGCAGCGCCTTCTGTGGGTGGATCTGACGAGTTGCCAGCTGCATGCGTACCACCCGGGCGACGGCGTTTCGGAGATAAAACAGTTCTCCGAACCAGTCTGCGCCGTTGCCCCGCTCGAAGATGGCGCACTCCTGGTGGCGTTCGCCAAACGCATCGCGCGCGTGGATTGGAACACTCAGAAGGTGGAGACAGTATGCGTCGTCGAACCCGACAAGCCCGGCAACCGCTGCAATGACGGCAAACGCGATCCGGCGGGGCGTTTCTGGATAGGCACGATGTCGCAGAGCGGAAAGGAGCCCGGGGTCGGCGTGTTGTACCGGCTTGACAACGGCATTCTGAGCAAAGTGTTGGACAACCTCACCATCGCGAACGGGATGGGTTGGACCGCCGACCGCCGTACGATGTTTTACATCGATTCTCCCACGCGCGAGGTGTGGGCGTTCGATTTTGACGAAACCACATCCACGATTTCGAATCGCCGCACAGCGGTGGTTGTGCCGGATAATCTGGGTGTGCCCGATGGCATGTGCGTGGGGCCGGACGACACGATTTGGGTGGCGCACTGGGGCGCAGGCTGTGTCTGCCGGTGGGATCCGGCCTCAGGCGAATTGTTGCAGCGCGTGAACACAGGATGCCCGCACACGTCATCCTGTGCGCTTGCTCCGGATGGAACGTTGTATATTACGACGGCGCGCACCGGACTAAGTGCGGCTGCTCTGGCGCAGGCTCCGGTCAGCGGCGGGTTGTTTGCGTTTCCGACAGGCGAAGCAAAAAGGTCCTGATCCCGCGGGGCAGGTGCTATCGCGGGCCGTCCGTGGTGGCACCGGGCCGCCATTTGAAGCGGGTTGCAGAGCCGGTTGAACGATTCATGATTGGAGGCGTAAGGTTATGCGATGATGAGACCCGACCGATTTACAGCAAAGGTTCAGGAAGCGTTGCAGGCTGCGCAGGATGACGCGTCGAAACGCGGTCATCAGGAACTGGGTGCCGATCATCTGCTCAAGGCGTTCTTGGAACAGACCGATGGCATTGCCGGTCCGCTGCTGGGCAAAGCGGGTGTGGATGTGCGCGGGCTGGCCCGGAGCATTGAGGAGCAGTTGTCGCGGCGTCCTGCGGTGCAGGGCAGCAACACCGGTCCGCATGTGGGCGTGGAGTTGCGCGAAGCCATCGAGTCCGGCGAACGGATCATGAGTTCGATGAAGGACGAATATCTCAGTGCCGAACATCTCCTGTTGGCAATAGCGGATTCGTCGAGCCAGACCGCGCGATTGTTAAAGGATGTCGGTGCGACCAAAGACAAGTTGCTTGCGGCGCTGACAGAAGTCCGCGGTGCGCAACGTGTCGTGGACCAGAATCCGGAGGGGAAGTACCAGACTTTGGAGCGTTATGGCCGCGACCTGACGGATCTTGCGCGCCGTGGAAAGATCGATCCCGTGATCGGGCGCGACGACGAGATTCGCCGTGTTATGCAGGTGCTCTCCCGCCGCACCAAGAACAATCCGGTTCTGATCGGCGAGCCGGGCGTCGGGAAAACCGCCATCGTCGAGGGGCTGGCGCGCCGGATTGTTTCCGGCGACGTGCCGGACTCGCTGAAGAACAAGCGGCTCATCGCGATGGATCTCGGTGCCATGATTGCCGGCGCAAAATTCCGCGGCGAATTCGAGGATCGACTCAAGGCATTTCTTAAGGAGGTGACCTCGTCTGAAGGTGAAGTGATCCTGTTTATCGACGAGTTGCACACTCTGGTTGGCGCAGGTGCCGCTGAAGGAGCAGTTGACGCTTCAAACCTTCTAAAGCCCCAGCTTGCCCGCGGCGAGTTGAGAACCATCGGGGCCACGACGCTCGATGAGTATCGAAAGCACATCGAAAAAGATGCCGCCCTCGAGCGTCGGTTCCAACCTGTGATGGTTAATGAGCCGAGTGTCGAGGACACCATCGCAATCCTGCGCGGATTGAAGGAGCGTTATGAGGTGCACCACGGCGTGCGCATCCAGGATGCCGCCCTCATCGCTGCGGCCATCCTTTCCCATCGTTATATCAGCGACCGGTTTCTGCCCGATAAAGCTGTGGATCTTGTCGATGAATCGGCTTCCCGCCTGAAGATCGAGCTGGATTCCATGCCAACGGAGATCGACCAGCTGGAACGTCAGGTCATGCAGCTGGAGATGGAACGGCAGGCCTTGCAAAAGGAGAAGGACGATGCCAGCCGGGACCGCGTGCTCAAGCTGGAGAAGGACCTCGCCGATCTGCGCGAACGTTCATCTGCCCTCAAGGCGCAATGGCAGAAGGAAAAGGAAACCATCGGCCAGACGCAGAAAATTGCGGAGGAAATCGAATCGTTAAAGACCGAACTCGAACAGGCCCAACGCCGCGGCGAGCTTGGTCGCGCTTCGGAGATCCAGTACGGGTTACTGCCCGAACTGCAAAAGCGTCTGGATGCCGCTCTACAAACGGCAGACGCAGGTGCCGGCGGCCCTGGACCGCTTCTCCGGGAGGAGGTGACACCGGAAGACATTGCGCGTGTGGTGTCCAGCTGGACCGGCATTCCCGTCTCCCGTTTGCAGGAAGGCGAACGGCAAAAACTCGTTCACATGGAGGAACGCCTCGGGCAACGCGTGGTGGGCCAGACCCAGGCGATCCGTGCTGTGTCCAACGCGGTCCGCCGCGCCCGCGCGGGGTTGCAGGACGAGAATCGGCCCATCGGATCATTTATCTTTCTGGGTCCGACCGGTGTGGGAAAGACAGAGTTAAGCAAGGCGCTCGCCGAGTTTCTTTTCGACGACGAGAACGCCATGGTCCGGCTCGATATGAGCGAATACATGGAGAAACACACCGTGGCGCGGCTCATAGGGGCGCCTCCAGGCTATGTCGGATATGAGGAAGGGGGTCAGTTAAGTGAAGCCGTGCGGCGTAAGCCATACAGCGTTGTGTTGTTCGACGAAATCGAAAAGGCGCATTCAGACGTCTTCAATGTGCTGCTTCAGGTGCTGGACGACGGACGCATTACCGACGGGCAGGGTCGCACTGTGGACTTCAAAAACACGGTGATTATCATGACGTCCAACATCGGGAGCCAGTACATCATGGAAGATCTCCCGGTGGACGAACGGAATGCCCGGGTCATGAGCGCATTGCGTGGGCATTTCCGCCCGGAATTTCTCAATCGCGTCGATGAAATCGTCGTCTTCGACCGTCTTGACGATTCGCAGATCGCGCAAATCGTTGACATCCAGCTGGCCCGCTTTCTTGAACGGCTCCGCAAGCAGGGGCTCGATCTGGAGTTTACGGAGGATGCGCGGAAGCGGCTTGCGCAGGAGGGGTACGATCCCGCATATGGCGCCCGCCCTTTGAAACGCACAATTCAGAAGGAGATCCTGGATCCGCTGTCGTTGGAAATTCTCGACGGCCGCTTTAAGGAGGGCGACGCCATTGTGGCCGACGCCGGATCGGGCGTGGAGGGGCTGGTGTTTCGAAAGAAGGAATAACGCTTGAGCGGCTGAATGGGGTCATCGCCAGGACTGGCTCACAACGCCGAAGCCGAATCGTCTTCCCCCACGGATAGGGTGCAGCATTTCATTGGGGTGCGATTGGGATTTTGGTGAAGTGCCAAACCGTCTGGTGGAGCATGGGTCTTCGTGATGCAACCCGACATGTTAGCGCGCGGCGTGGCTCAGGTCTTGGCGCGCTGTGTCGAAGTCTCGGACACGGACCGGCGGCTGCAGCGCGGTTAGGTTGGACACTTCCGCCCCGGTGATGTTGCAATAGTTGCCGTGACGAGCATATTCCGAGTGTGGATACCGTAAACATCTACAAATTTCTGTGCGACAGGCAGCGTTTGAGAATTCTGAATCTTCTCTACGAAGGGCCGCTGTGTGTGCATGTCACCTGATGCAAATTCTCGATGCCGATCAGGTGAAGATTTCCAGGCAACTCCGTTTCATGAAGCGGATGGGTATGGTGGAAAGCGAGCGGTGCGCGCAATGGATGGTTTATCGGCTAGCGGAGAGGCGTCACCCGCTTTTGGAGGATAATCTTAAGTGTCTTCAGAACGCGCGAAGCGAAGGCGCATGCTTCCGCAGAGATGTGGTGAAGCGCCGCCGGTTGCTGGCGCAAATGCAAGTCGACCTTCCCATCGCGCCGCTAATGTGCGGCCGCTGATTGCTCGCCCAGGCCTCTCATGAATGCCAAACGCAAAATCCTTATTCTTTGTACTGGAAACTCCTGTCGCAGCCATATGGCTGAGGGATTGTTGCGTCATGCGGCCGACGATGTGTTCGACGTTTACAGTGCAGGCTCGGATCCCGTCGGCTATGTGCATCCCGCTGCGATCGCGGCCATGCAGGAACTCGGGATCGACATTTCTGCGCACAGCTCAAAACATGTGGACCGATTTTTGGACGCAGGCATTCAGACTGTGATTACGGTGTGTGGCAAGGCGAGCGATGCCTGCCCTGCTTTCCCGGGGAACGTGCAACGTTATCACTGGGGATTCGAGGACCCGCCCAAAGCGGTGCGTGTAGGTGAAAGCGAGATGGATGCGTTCCGCCGTATCCGGGATGAAATCCGATTGGTCTTTGAAGCGTACGCTGCAGGCTTCCGCGAAGCTTTGAAGGCGGGGCGTTCCGTGCCGGCTTGTGCGGGTGGCGGCAGAACCTGACTTATTCTACAGGTCACGGACTGTCCAGCCCATCCGGAACACGCCTACCCTCGTTTGTCAGGCTGCGGCGTTAGTCCGATGGATCTATCCAGTGTGCGAGGAATCGGGGATAAAGGGCGGGGGACTCGTCGTCCGCGCGGTAGTCCTAAATCCCGCAGTTCGAAGACCCGAAATCCAGAATTTACCATGAAGAGTATGAAGGACATGAAGGGGTGGCACAGAAAAGTGATTTCCTGAGTGCCCTTGTTGGCTCAACTTTCGCATGGATTTCTCCGATTTGTCTCATCATGTGATCGGCTGCGCGATTGAGGTTCACCGCACGCTCGGTCCAGGCCTGTCGGAATCGACTTATGAACAATGCCTCGCCCACAAATTAAAACTCCAAGGAATTTCTTTTCTGCTGCAACATCCTCTGCCGGTCGAATACAAAAGACTCCGCTTGGACTGCGGATATCGCGTCGATATTCTCGTGGACCAACAAGACATCATGGAATTCAAAAATGTATAGCACCTGCTTGGCATCCGCGAGGCGCAGCTGCTCACCTGCATGAACCCACGGCCCTGCGTCGTGCCGGGGCGAGCACGTGGACGCGGGGGACGGTCTCGGTGCCTTTCCTTGTGGTCCGGTAGCCAACCGGCTGGACGACGCCAAAGGCCGCCACGAATTGACCGAGCATCTGCGCGGGCTCAGCCTCACCGGGACGGGGCGCGAAAGCCTGGAGGAGGTGCTGGCCGCCGTGATTCCTTGACAATCGAAGTTCAAGGAATCAATTTTAACCATGCAAACAACTGTCACCTCAAAAAACATGGTTACCATACCAGCGGTGCTTTCCCGGAAGATGGGGATCAGGCCGGGTTGCCGCCTCGAGTGGCAGGAGCCGAAAGAGGGCTCGGATGAGGTGCGGGTGCGGGTTCTTCCCACGCGCGGCGAACTGGCGCGGCGGTTGAAGGGGCGCTGGAAGCCGCTTGCCAAGGGCAGGGACGTGATCGCCGAGTTGATCGAAGAACGGGTGCAGGAGGATCAGGAGGAGAACCCGTCATGACCCACCTCCTCGATACCACGGCCCTACTGGCGCTCATGCTGGACGAAGCCGGTGGGGAACGTGTCGAGGCGTTGATCGATGATGATCAGGTTGAGGTCGCTATTTCCGTGCTGACAAAGGCAGAAACCTGGGCGCGGCTGAAGAGCCTCGGACGCGAGGCTGCTTTCGCAGACGAATGGAGGATTCTTGTCCCTCTGTTCGGTGCCGTGCTGGAGGTGGATGAAGGGGTCGTCGATGCTTCTCTTTCCCTGCGCTCCCTTGCGACTTCGCGACTTCCCTCCATGGATGCGCTCATCGCGGGGACGGCGGCCCGCCATCATCTGATCTTGGTCCATCGCGATGCC
>CAZZCL010000106.1:0-8958 GCA_964652295.1 uncultured Chthoniobacterales bacterium | reverse complement strand
CCTGACTACGACCACGAACCGCTGCTCGCGCAAAACTGAGAACCCCGGCAACGCCACGGTGCGCCCCGGAGAGCCAGAAAGCGATTTCTTATCAGATGACGTGATCGGCCTCGTGGGATCATGGAACGAGTGTCGATCGACGAGTTAGGGCTTGTGAATCAGGCACGACTGAATCTCGCGGGGCAAAATGCTGCTTGACTATTTCGTATTTATGCGAAATACTGATTGCATGGCAATTTCCCGCACTTCGCAAACACATATCGTGTTCCGCGCTCTCGGGCATCCTGCACGAATACGCATCGTTGGTGAACTCAGCCGGACACACGAGAAATGCGTCTGTGAACTCGTAGAATCCTCAGGACTTGGCTGGAGCACTGTTTCCCGTCATCTTTCAGTTTTGCGGTCTGCCGGGGTCTTGGCTGACGAAAAGCGTGGCCTGCAAATTTACTACCGGCTTGCTATGCCCTGTGTCGCACGTTTCATCGATTGCATCGAGCATCCCCGACGGTATCCGGATCTTCATGAGGCGACGTGTTGCAGTTAAATTTTTACCCGACTCTTGGCTGATTTCGCGACATGAATAACCCAAAAAAAGAAGTCACAATTGCAGCAACTCTGGCTGCTGTTTTCCTCGCTTTTTACTTTCTCCCTCTTGAGTGGCCACGTTTCCAACAGGCATTGGCCCAAGGGCTCGCCCTCACGCGTTGGTACGCCCGCGAGCACGTGTTGCTGTGTTTAATCCCCGCTTTTTTTATAGCAGGAGCTATCGCAACGTTTATACGGCAGGATGCGGTTATGCGTTATCTTGGGCCTAAAGCACCAAAGCCGCTTGCCTACGGTGTGGGATCGGTTTCCGGCACGGTGCTCGCGGTTTGTTCGTGCACGGTGCTCCCGATTTTTGCTGGGGTCTGGCGCATGGGTGCCGGGCTTGGTCCTGCGATTGCCTTTCTTTATTCCGGCCCAGCCATCAGCGTACTAGCCATCATCCTCACGACGCGGGTGTTGGGTTTTGAACTCGGGTTGGCGCGTTCACTAGGTGCTGTCTTGTTTGCAGGGGTGATCGGTCTAGCCATGGCGCGGACATTTCGACATGAAGAGACGGCGAAAGCCAAAGCCGCCGCGCAGTTACCCGATCCGGGTCCAGCACCTCGCCCGCTTTGGAAAACCGCATCATGGCTCGGGTTGATGGTTGCAGTGTTGATCTTTTCCAATTGGAGCGATGCGGAGCGTGGTCCTGGGCTCTTTGGATTTGTTGCACAATGGAAATGGGTGCTCACCAGCGCCGCAGCTTTGGGAATGGCAGGAGTCATGACGACATGGTTCAAGGTGTCTTGGTGGAAAACCTTAACCGGAGTATTAGCTACAGGCGCTGCTGCTTTTTTGGCTTCTGGGGAGGTGCTCATCCCGTTCGCAGTTGGCTCCATTGCTTTAGCCATGGTCACGGCTACAACCAAGGGCGAAATGCGCGAGTGGCTTGATGCCACGTGGGAGTTCACAAAGCTCATTGCCCCTCTCCTTATTGGTGGCGTTTTCGTCGCAGGGTTTATGCTCGGCCAACCGGGAACGGAAGGTTTGATCCCTTCGGATTGGGTAAGTGCATCCGTTGGTGGTGAAGGGCTACTGGCCGTCTTTCTCAGTTCGCTTGTCGGGGCTCTCATGTACTTTGCGACGCTCACAGAAATTCCCATTCTGCAAGGCTTGCTAGGCAGTGGCATGGGCAAAGGACCGGCGTTAGCCCTGCTATTGGCTGGACCAGCGCTGAGTTTACCCAGCCTGCTCGCTCTCTGGAAAATCTTGGGCGGTAAAAAGACGGCTGTCTACTGCACGCTTGTGGTCATCATGTCCACGCTCGCCGGGTGGCTCTACGGGAATTTGATCTAATGACAATGCCTACTCAAATGCCTTGGATCTTAACGGGATGTTTGCTCCTGCTTCTATTGGGATGCAACCGCAAAGTGGAACAGAAAATGAAGGATGCTCCGATACCTGCGGTGGAACTGGAGATGATCGAGGCCGCTGATTTCAGGCAGTTCCTTTCGCTCACGGCGACCGTGGAACCGCGGGTCACTGCCATTCTTTCGTCTCCCGCTGAGGGGCCTGTTGTTGAGGCGGAAATTCGCGAGGGTGATGCCGTTGTTGCCGGGCAAGAGCTTTTCCGAATCGGAAGGCGCGATTACGTTGATGCGGCTTTGGCATCTGCCAATGCAGAGCTAATGCGCCAGAGCGAAGACGTTCGCCGCACAGAGCAGTTGGTTAAAAATCGGGCTGTCTCCCAGGATCTGCTCGACCGTGCCCGCGCAAACCTCGCAAAAGCTCGAGCGGCGCTTGCTCAATCCGAGCAGCAAAGTAACGACTATTCGGTCTTTGCGCCATGGGCGGGCATTGTCGCCAAAGTGATTACCAATCGCGGCAATTATGTTGCTCCCCGAACTCCGATGGCAGAGATCTACGATCCTGCCAGCCTTGTGCTTCGCTTTGCTGTTCCAGAAGACCACGCACTCCATGTGCGCGAAGGGCTCGGCTTTGATGCACGGTTTGATGCGTTCCCCAATCAACCCTTCTCTTTGGCAATCGAGCAAGCTTATGGGGACATCGACCGCCGCTTGCGCGTGCGCTTCTTTGAAGCGGCATTGCCGGATGACCAAAGTTTCATTCCCGGAATGTTTGCGCGGTTGCGCGTTCCCATCAAAACCATTCCCAACGCCGTCACCGTGCCGGAAGCCTGCGTTCTTGGAGGTTCGAGCGATCTCTTTGTTTTTGTGGTCGAGGACGATGTCGCGGTGAGGCGTCCGATTCGCACCGGGCACGCACAAGACGGGCGCGTGGTCGTGACCGACGGACTGCTTCCGGGCGAGAAGGTTGTTGTCCAAGGTTTCGAGAGAATCAAAGACCGTTCACCTGTCAAAGTCGCACCTCCCGCCGGCGAGTCCGCAAAACCAGCTATCGCTCGATGACGCGCACCGCCATCCAGCGCCCGGTCTCGACGCTTGTCCTTGCTTTTGGGTTGGCGATTTTCGGGTTCTCGAATCTCCTTCATATGCCGGTGGATTTCCTTCCGGATGTCACTTACCCATTGATCAAACTCTCAATCGAGTGGCCTGGAGCGATTCCCGAAGACATCGACCGCAACCTCGCCGACCCCATCGAGCGCCAACTCGCATCTGTCGATGGTCTGGACTTCCTTTCCTCGAGTTCGATGGAAGGGCTCTATCAGCTCGATATCAACTTCCGGTATGGCGTGAATGCCGACATTGCCTACCAGGACACCTTGGCTGCGTTTGCTCGAGCGGAGAGGGATTTGCCCGATGACATCGAGCCGGCAGTCATCATCAAAGCCGATCCCTCGCAGTTGCCGATTGTTCAGGTCGTTTTTGAAAGCGATCGCATGGATTTGCGGGACTTGCGTCTTTGGATCGACAACTGGCTTGTGGAACGTCTGTTGGCTGCCCCCGGGGTGGCCACGGTGGATGTGGCAGGCGGACTTAAACGCGAAATTCGCATTTACATCGACCCCGAAAAACTCCAAAAACATGGCCTGCATTTGCAGGACATCGAACGTCGCCTGAGGGAGGAAAATGTGGACCGTCTTGGTGGCCGCATCACCGGACCTCACCAGGAAGCCATTCTCCGCACGGTGGGCGAATTCAGCGAGCTCGATCAAATCCGTGCAATCACCATCGCCACAACGGGAGCTGAACGTCTAAGACTTAGTGATGTGGCACGGGTCGAAGATTCCCACGAAGAGGTGCGGCTTTTCACCCGATTGAACGGCCATGCGGCTGTCAAAGCCAATATCATCAAGTCCGCTGATGCCAATACAGTTGAGACGGTTCAGGAAGTGCTTCGGCGCCTCGAGACATTGCGCGATGCCTTCCCGCCGGGCATTTCTTTCACGCTGGTCGAAAATCAGGCCGAATATATCTCAGGCTCGATCCGTGGAGTGAGTTCAACAGCGATTGAAGCCGCAATCCTGGTCGTGATCGGATTTTTTATTTTTCTTGGGAACCCGCGTCTGGTTTTAATCATCGTGATCACCCTGCCCGTGATCGTCCTGGCGAATTTCTTTGTGATGCGAGAGGCGGGATTTTCGCTCAACATTCTATCCTTGGGCGGCCTCATTGTTGCCATCAGCATACTTCTCGACCCTTCAACCATTGTGTTGGAAAATATCGAACGCAAGCGGTTGGACCAGCCGGACCTCGATCGTGCTGACGTAGCAGAATTGGGGACAAGGGAGGTCGGCGGCGCCGTCGTGGCCGCTGCCATGGCATTCATCGCGTTGTTTCTGCCGTTTCTGCTCGTTCAGGGAATGATGCCGCTACTCTTTCGCGAGCTGGTGCTCATCATTATGAGCATCGTTATTCTGAGCAGCGTGGCAGCAATCACCCTCACCCCAACTTTGGCCTCTTTGTTGCTGCGCAAGGCCCCAAAGGCCTCCCCCGGCAGGAGCCGGGTGCCCTTTGCAGAAAAGTTGGATGCCTTCATGCAGAGCATCTACCGGCCTGTCTTGCAGCTCTGTTTGCGCTTTCGGTGGCTGGTTTTTCTGGCTTTTGTGCTTCTGCTTCTCGGCGGCATTTTCGCATTTCAAAAAGCCGGTTCGGAATTTTTTCCGCGTGTGGATGATGGACGCATCATGGTCAAAGTCCGCATGCCAGCCGGAGTTCCTCTCGAGCGCCTGGACTCGGTGAACAAATCGATCGAGGCTTTGGTCGCTGGTGACGCCCGGGTCCGGACCGCATTTACACTTTCCGGAGGAGCGGTTCGCGGCCTATACACCAACAAAATCGGTAACGAGGGAGAGGTGAACATTGAACTCGTGCCGAGCCGTGAACGAACCATTAGCACCGAGGACTACATCAAGGAGTTGCGACCTAAAGTGGCAGCCCTATTCGCCCCTTCGGCAAGCCTGATGGTCTCTCAAAGTAAAATGCGCGGCATCCGCACTTTGGGGTCCTCCGACTTGGAAATCGAGATCAACGGAGCAGACATCGAAAAGCTTTTCCGTCTTGCGAACGAGGTTGCCAGCCGCCTCCGCGAACGCCCGGAACTCACCAATATCTACATCTCACTCGACTACACAAAACCCGAGTTCCAAGCGATTATTGACCGCAACCGCGCATCGGATCTCGGGCTCACGGTGCAACAAATTGCTGCTTCGCTTCGCGGCTATGTGGGCGGGGATGTGCCGACCCTCTTCCGGGATGGGAATGACCTGTACGATCTGCGCGTGCTGGTTCCAGAGAAAAACCTGACCAGCCGGAGCGATGTGGCCGACCTGCCTCTCCCGCTTCCGGATGGTGGATACGCCCAACTCCGCGATGTTGCCGAAGTATCATCTTCCACCGGCCCCGTCGAAATTCTACGGATGAACCAGGTGAAACAGGTCGTCGTGCGAACGGACGCACGAGAAGTCTCCCTTGGTGAAGCACGGGCCGCTGTTGATGACGTGCTTTCCGATTTTCCCTGGCCCACGGGTTACAGCGTTTCTATCGGCGGGAAAGCCAAACAAATGGAAGAAATGCAGGGCACAGTCAAAGCGATCCTTGGGCTGGCGCTTTTTTTCTCCTTCATCGTTCTGGCCATTCAATTCAACAGCCTGCGCCTTCCACTTGTTGTTTTGATCGCTGCACCGTTTTGCCTTGCGGGAATTGGCTACGGATTGCTCCTCGGCGGGCAACCCTTCGGAGTAACGGTCGTCATCGCTTTGCTTGTGGTGCTTGCCGCAAATGTCAATGATGCCGTGCTACTCATCGAAACTGCCGAACGCCTTGGCCACGAGGGACAACCCCCAAAACAAGCTGCTCTCTCCGGAGCCTTGCTGCGTCTCCGCCCGCGATTGATGACGACCATCCCGATCGTGCTAGGATTTATGCCGCTGGCTCTCGCCCTCGAATCTGGTGGCAAACTTTTGCAGCCCATGGCGACAGCTGCCATTGGAGGGCTCTTGGCAGAGGTTTTTGTGGCTCTCCTCCTCGTTCCTGTCCTCTATTCGTGGTTCGCAGAATTTCGCTTCTCCAAACCTGCCAATCCCCGACATTCTCCCCCAACTCAACACCAGTAAAAGCCTACACAATGAAAAAACCACAAATCCTCGGAACCGGCTGTGCCAAATGCAACGCCCTTCTTTTTAGGAAATCGCTTTCCGGTCCTTCGGGACGTTAGCCCTGAGTTTGAAGGGGAAGCGGCAATTTCCATAGTTGGAGGACGCCGAATCGGGCTTCGGAAGGCAAGCGCCGATGCGTCGAAGCCGGTCATCATTTCCGTGTTCGGCGTGTTTGGAGCGACCAGCGCGAACAAGGCAGAAGCGATCGAACGGCTGCAGATCGGGCTGAGCGCACTCAACGTACTGGTGCTGGCGGGCTACACGGTGGGCGCCGATCCGGGCAATCCCGATGCCAGCATCGGGCGGCTGGAGGTGGACGGCCTCAAGAGCCGTGGCCGGATTTGTGGATTCAACTGATGACGGGTTCGGCCAGAACGACGCGTTGATTACCGGCGACACCACCCCCGGATTGCTCGCGACGATCGGGCAGATCGATATCGGCGGTGAAGTGGATGGCACAGCTGGCGGAGGAGATCACTTCGGCTTCGTTGCTGAGACCATTGCGAAAGCGCGCATTCTGGACGCCGACGTCGAGGTCAATGCCGCGGACAATATTTTGCTCGACCTTGTGAACGGCGACGTGCGTTTGGTGGATACGGCTTAAGCACAATCCTTGGGTCACTGATGTGTCATCTGCTGGCACTGTCCCTAAGTCCTGGTTCCCTGGTTCCTACCCCCTATCTTTTATTCTTTCTACTCAACGAGGCAACCTCCGCTTGATGGGCAACCCCCGTGCGGGATCGACTCCCGCCATCGGCACTTTGCAGGATTCCCACGCAGGGGGTATACTACTAAAGAACGGCGTCAGTATTGGACAATCCAGACTTGCTGGAATCTGCGAACCACACGGAGTTCAATGTTGCCGTATGGACGCAGCTCCTTGCCGACCCCGTTTTGGAAGCGTTGCCACATCGGATTGAAACCGATCGTTTCGGTCAGATTATTATGTCACCTCCTCCAGCTCCTTCGCACGGCGAGAAACAAGTTGATATTGGCGCAACACTTAGAAGACTGCTTCCTGCAGGAAGAGTGATCTCCGAGTGCCCTGTGTCCACTTCCGACGGTGTGAAGGCGGTGGATGTCGCGTGGATTACAATGGAGCGCTATAGCGGCCAGCCGGTCGATGTCTGCCTGACTGTTGCTCGCGAAATCTGTGTCGAAATTTTTTCCCAAAACAACTCCAAGCGGGAACTCACAGCGAAGAAGGCGCTCTACTTTGAGGCTGGCGCCGAGGAAGTCTGGTTTTGTCATCTGGATGGGCGGATGGAGTTTTTTCTTTCCGCCGCGCCTGATCGCGCGGTTCGATCGAGCTTGTGCCCTGAGTTTCCGCTGCAGGTTGTGTCGAGAGGCTAACGGCTCAGGGCCGCCGCTTCGCGGTGACTTCATAGGAAATCGCTTTCCGGCCCTTCGGGGCGTTAATTTTACGTTCGAGGAATTGACCAGACCGTTCTCGCCCTTGATGAAGCCATCGTTGCCGTAAATTAAGATCGACCAGAATGCATCGTTTTCCAGCACCTTGCAGCCAACCTTCGGATCATGGTCGCCGCTGTAAATGATGTAGGTGGCATCCCATTCGGGGAAGAGGCCCCAGGCGGCTGCCGCCGCTAAGTGTTTGGAAAGCGAATTAGGGTGACGAGAACGTTTATTTTTTAGCGAGCAAAGGATTGCGCCAGTTCAGGCCGGGAAAGCGGGAGAAATCCGCATCGTTGGTATGCAGGACGGCGCGGTTTTCGATGGCGTAGGAAGCGAGCGCGGCATCGGAAATCAGGGAACCGGAACCCATGGCCTGAGTGACCAGGGCCATGACTTTGGCAAAATGATCAACGGGCGGGGTGAGGATGCGGACGATGGGCAGAGCCAACCAAGTTTCGACGACTTGCCGGGCGGAATCCACTGGAACCGCCGCAGCGCCTAGCCGGGGGTTGGTGGCGATGCGGGCAAAGCCCAGGGTGACCTCGTGGGGCAGACCGATCAGCTCGTCGCCATTCATCACCGACTCCCACCACCGCGACGCAGCCTCATGCTGCGACGCATAAGGATTGTAGGCATAAAGCAGGAGGTTGATGTCGGGTAGAATCATGCCCCGAGTTCACGAAGAGTTGCCTCGTCGTCCCACTCATCCGCAAGGCGGTTGAAACTGCTCTCGAAAAATTCCGAGGGGAATGCAGCCGGGAAAAGTGGGATGATCCCGACGCGCTTGGATTTCGTGGTGGAGGCGAGCAGGGCGCGACGGATGGAGAGGTTGAGAACTTCTTTGAAGGAACGTCCGGTGCGCTTCACCTCTGCACGGAGAAGAATCTCGGTGTCGGGATCCAGGGTGACGGTCGTTCTCATAAAAACATCATTGCAGCAGATCCATTGCTGTCAAGGCAGCAATGGATCTGTCTTCGCCACGGTGCATGGAATCGGATGAATGAGCCCCCTTTGGTGCGAGAGGTGGAAATGCGAGAGATGGCGAGCCTTCCAGGCGCACCTCGGCAGCGCCGAGGCTCTCAGTTTTGCGCTAACACCGGTTCGTGGTCGTGGTTGGGGAGGGGGTCGCATGCCTGTGCGTCGCACGCAGACAGGTCGAGCCAGGGCTCAATGATCGGCTCGGCGGGTTCGGGCGGGTCGCCGGCGTACGGGTAACTGCTGATTTTCAATTTGGAAGAAGGTTTTACCAATCATCGATCAACAATCGTCAATCGACAATGGCCGAGCGGATCGTCTTGAACAGGCTGAAGACTGGAGGCCGGAGGCTAGAGGAAATCTACTGCTTGCGCAACGCCGTCAGCAACCCGTTGAGCACTTCGCCTGTCTGGGCCGATCGGTTAGCCAAAGCGTCACGGGCATCTTCTGGCAAGAATCCCAGTCGG
>CAZZCL010000105.1:0-9047 GCA_964652295.1 uncultured Chthoniobacterales bacterium | reverse complement strand
ATTAACGGGCTCGTCCAACTTGCCAAACGCATGGCTCGCGGCTTTCGCTCCTTCAATTATTTCCAAACCATGGCTTACCTGAGATGCGCCAACCTCAAACTCAATTTGCCTCAACTCTTACCCACTTGATTCACCGAAGAGGCAAAAAGTCTTTGCTGTGGGTTAACTTCAGCGCGCGCGTTGCTGATTCGCAGACATCAAGTCGGCACATCCCCGTCGGTGTTTTTCGCATTGCGTCCTTTACGCTCCCTACCTTTGACCTCAACCCTCGCCCATTTCGCGAGATCACGATGCATCCGCGCGACGCGCTCAACCTGGCCTTTAGCCGGGAAACGCTCATAGAACCCCTCGGAACGCAAAGTACGCATCTCGTCTCGCCATGGGGCGAGCCGTTCTTTCCAACGGGCTTGCCGCCCTTCTGCCGGCTCGGCATCCTCTGTCCATAAATCTGCGCAGACGCGGAGCATCGCTTTTAACGTAACCGGTTTTGTAACCATATAATCTTTGTGCCCCCAAGCCTCGCCCCACACAACGGCACAGACCTTCAGGAAGTCCCGAATCGCCTCATAAAACCGTTGCGCCCCGCGGGCGTCGGCACCCTCCGCGTGGATGCGGTCCCAGGACGCTTTCACCCAGCGATGTATTTCGTTGAACAATTCCGCCTGAAGAATCCATTTTTCCTGTTTCGAACGGCCACCAAGGCGATTGATGCGATATCGCAGGGGACTGTCGCCTTCGCTGTAAAGTTTCTCCGCCACTCGCGCGGCAAAGCGTGTGTCCGGAGACGCGAACGAAACCCGCTCGTACAGGTCGACAAGATGGCTCTTGTTGATGCGGGTGGGCGTCGAATTGATGATTACGAACATTTCCGTTGCGAAATCCTCGCTTTGGCCATCGAAAATCACGCAGGGCACATGGATGGAGCGCGCCTCTTCTGGGTGTGAACTCAGGAAAAAATGCAGCGCCGCGAGGCGATGCTGGCCGTCGATGATCAGGTAGCGATCTTCCGGCTCGCGTAAATTGCCCACATTATCGAATTGACCAAGCGCCTCAAAGTCAAGCCGCTCCGGGGTGAACAAAAGAACCGTTCCGGGAATGGGCGGTTGCGACACCGCCGTTTCGTAGAAGTTGCGAATGGCTTTAACCTTTGCCTTTGCCATCGTGCGCTGAAACGCAGAATCGGAGCGCTCCACCTTGCCGATAAAGCGGGCAACATCATCGTCTTCAGTTGGAGCCGACGGTTTGATGGGCTCTTCTCCCTCCGCATAAAAGCGGCTGATGAATCGCACTTTCCTCAGGAGATCTTCGCTGGGATAGCTGACGAAATAAAAGGCGGCATCTTTCTGGCGGATCTGGGTCGCAAGCATGGCTCTAATTATCCGCCTGCAGGGCGTCTGTCGAGAGACATCCTCCTGTCACGCACAGGCGTCGCACACCCTACGGCACAGCTCTCGGCTATGGCTGGCGAAATGGTTTGTGGGTGCATCCACGACTGGACATTCTGACGTTCCCTCAGTGTGTCGCTCATCCCGACCCTGGTCGAATGAACGCTGTGGCTCCAACCGCCTCCCCCACTCCAGCAAACAGAACCCGATTCTTCATGCAAAACCGACTTTATGAGGGATTCATCGGATCGCTTGTCGCAGACGCCGTGGCAATGCCGATTCATTGGTATTATGACCGCGATGCCATGGATCGCGATTATGGCGCTTTTACGGAATATGTTGCGCCACGCAATCCGCATCCTGACAGCATCCTTTGGCGCTCGCATTACATTGCCAGAAATCCAATAGGCGAGATCCTGCATGACCAGGCTCAATACTGGGGCGAGCGCGGAGTGCATTATCATCAGTTTCTCCCGGCTGGCGGCAGCACCTTGAACTTCCAGCTGGCAGTGGAACTCCACAGATGGATTGCGACGCGCGGTGGATACGATCCGGATGCATGGTTGGAGCGCTACATTGCAGTGATGCACACGCCGGGATGGCACAACGACACGTACGTGGAGGAGATTCACCGGGGATTCTTCGATAAGTTGGCGCGGGGCAAATCACCCCAGGAATGCGCAATCGACGATGTCCACATCGGCGGTCTTGCTCATGTGCCAGCACTCGTAAACGCTCTGCACGTTTCCGGACTGTCTGACGGCAAGCGAATGGTCGAGACAGTGCTCACTCATGTGCGCCTCACACACGACAACAGACATGTCGCGGCATGTGCGGAGGCGCTCACGCTTATGCTATTGGCCGTGTCCATTGGGCAACCATTGCGGGAGGCGCTTGCAGCACATGCAACCCCATGGCTAAGCGGCGGATCCATGGAGGAACTGGCTCGGTTTCCGGACAGGGAGATCGTAGGGCGTCGTTTCTCTCCGGCCTGCTATCTTCCGGACTCCTTCAAGGCGTCCATCGCATTGTGCTGGAAATATTCCGGGAATTTTGATGAAGGCATCCTGGCCAACGCTCGATGCGGTGGGGATAACTGCCACCGGGGTGCCGTGGTTGGCGCATTGCTTGGAGCGGCGAACGGCGTTGGAGAACGCTGGCTTGCAGGGCTTTGCGCGCTTGCTAGCTGATCGGTCGCCTGAGTTCAGCCAACGCGAAAGGCCCCGCCTTCGACTGAGGTGCACCAGATTTCTGGACCACAAACTCAAGGAATAATCGAAAATGAATCAAGTGACCAGAAAGTGTTACAGTGCAGAATTCAAGATCCAAGCCGTGGGTCTGGTCGAGCTGGGAAAGCCAGTTTCAGAAGTGGCTGAGGATTTGAGCATCGGCTCGAGTCTGATCTACGGGTGGATGCGCAAGGGAACGCAGTCGGTTCTATCCTGAACCGACTGGCGAGTCACAGCGCGCTACGTTGGACGTTGGCTGACGGCTCGCAACGCCGGGATTCTTACATTTTTTTGACAAATTGGGAAGGTGCCCGCGTTGACTTGGGTCTGAGACTCCACACGCCATGACTTGATTCCACCGTGGGTTTGCGGTTCTCTGGACTTTCGTGATGCACGGAAGTCCGCTTGATTGCATAGATCCGCGCCAAGCTGCCGCCGCCGGCCTATTGGATTGCGCTTAGCATCCGCCCGTTGCAGACAATGCCTCCGTGGGCGGGGCGCGTGCCGGCGCGAGTCGGAGCCCCTGTCCCAGTCGGGTTTCAGAGTGAGCCGCCGCATCCGGTTCCGTCGTCATTCCGGGCTTGCGTGGTGTTTAAAGCCCCGCATGATGGCGGCTCATCTTCTTCCTTTATGCCATCCGAAAGTATGAGTATTGTCACCTGCCGTCCGGCACATCCCCAAAGCGCGTTGCGTGTCCTCACAGCCCACTAAACAGCGGCGATTTGTCATTGCCTGCGGCGGCACCGGCGGTCATCTCTTTCCAGGGCTGGCTGTCGCTCAGGAGTTGAAGCGCCGCGGCCATGAGTTGCTGTTGCTCATCTCGGAGAAGGAAATCGACGCGTTGGCCGCCCGCGGCTCGGACAGTTTCGAATTCCGCAAACTCGCGGCAATCGGAATGCCGCGAGTGTTTTCCCCTGCCATTCTCCGTTTCGTCTTGCGGCTTCGGGAGAGCGTGAACCAATGCCGACGCATTTATGCGCAATTTCAACCGGACGCCGTTCTCGGCATGGGCGGCTTCACGTCAATGCCCCCGATTCTGGCTGCATGGCGCAGCCGCAAGTCGGCCTTTATCCACGAGTCCAACGCCATCCCAGGCAAAGCGAACAGGATGGCGGCCCGCTTCGCTTCAGCTGTATTTGTCGGGTTTGAAGATTGCGTGCGCCATTTTCCTGGACGCCCTTGCGAAGTCACCGGAACACCGATCAGGGAAGCGTTGCGCGTTCTCCCGTCGAAGCAGGAGGCACTAGACAAGTTTGGGTTCCATCCTTCGCGGCGGACGGTGCTGGTTGCCGGGGGCAGCCAGGGTGCTCATGGCGTGAATCAGCTTGTTGTGCGGGCATTGCCATTTGCGAAGAAGTGGCCGGTTCAATTCATCCATCTCACGGGACGGGAAGATGAACGGTTCGTCGCGGAGAATTACACACGGGCTGGCGTGTTGGCGTTTATCGCGCCGTTCTCCGATTGCATGGAGATGGCATACGCAGCGGCAGATGCGGCGGTGCTGCGAGCCGGGGCTGCCAGCCTTAGCGAAGTGGCCCATGCTCAGTTGCCGTGCATTCTGATTCCTTATCCGCATGCTGCCGAAGATCATCAAACGCGCAACGCCGAAATCTTCGAGCGCAGCGGCGCAGCTGTCCTCATTCAGGAGCGCGACGCTGCGCCAGAATCGTTGGCGTCCGCTCTTGAACGGCTGTTGAACGACGAAGTTGCGGGTGGCGCAATGCGGAAAAGTCTTCTGAACTTGAGCGGAGGCGACGCAGCCGCGAATGTCGCAACGACAATGCTTGGCCACCTCAATGGAAATCCCTGACCGCCTCGCGGTGAAAGAACCCGGCAACAACCGTGGACCCTCCGCGGACGCATGGCTCGCGCCCGACGACGATCCACTGCATATCCATTTGATAGGCGTGGCCGGATCCGGAATGAGCGGGATCGCAGGCCTGCTGCTTGCACTTGGTCATCGGGTGAGCGGTTCTGACCGCGTTACCACGCTGGAGACAGAACGGCTCGAGCGGCTGGGTCTTCGGTTCCAATTGCAGCAACGCGCGGAAGCGGTCGAAGGTGCGGATCTCGTCATTTATTCGTCAGCAATCCGACCGGACAACCCGGCTTACGCAGCCGCTCAGCGTCTGGGCATCCCACTCATCCGTCGCGCCGAAGCGCTTGCGCGGATCATGTCGGCAAAGAAAGGGATCGTGGTGGCTGGAACACATGGCAAGACGACCACGTCCGCTCTCGCCGCACACGTGCTGCGGGTGGCCGGGCGTCGTCCATCGCACTATGTCGGAGCCGAAATCCCAATCCTGGGCTCCAACGCCTGTTGGGATCCTGACGGAGCAGAATTTGTGGCTGAGGGCGATGAGAGCGACGGAACCCTGCGATGTTACGCACCCGAACATGCGATCATGCTGAATATTGAGGCGGAACATCTCGATTTTTATCCCGATCTCGCGGCCATCGAAGACGTATTCCGCCAGCTGGCTTCACAAACGCGCAACTGCCTGTTTTATTGCGCCGACGATCCCGTAGCAGCACGGCTTTTCCAGAACGCGCCGCGCGCCGTTTCGTTCGGACTTGGTCCCGCGGCTGCTTACCGACCCCGCGTTATAGAGTCGGGACCATTCCACTCTGTGTTCGAGGTTTTCAGATACAAAGAACCGCTTGGCTCCGCGAAACTGGGTGTAGCCGGCGCGCATAACATCGGAAACGCCATGGCGGTCGTGGCGCTGGCCTGCGAACTTGGAGTGCCATTTTCGGCTGTGGCCAGCGCGTTCGAATCGTTCCGCGGAGCCCGTCGGCGACTCGAGACAAAGCATGACAGAGGCGGTGTCCGCGTCGTCGACGATTACGGCCATCATCCCACGGAGATCCGCGCCACGCTGGCCACCGTCCAGCCCTGCGCCCGGCGGGTGCGTGTTCTATTCCAACCCCATCGCTACTCGCGCACGGTTCTTCTGAAAAATGCCTTTGCGACGGCATTCAACGATGCCAACGAGGTGGTTGTCACCCAAATCTATCCGGCCAGCGAACAGCCGATTGAAGGGGTGACAGGCAAGCTCATTGTCGAAGCGCTCTCAGCCGCCGGTCATGCCGGGGCCGCTTACGAGCCATCGCCAGCAAGGGCCCGTCAGAGACTAGGCGCTGGCCTGCGCCCGGGCGATCTCGTCCTCACGCTTGGCGCCGGAGATATCCACGAACAGGGTACCGCCCTTGCGCGCGATCTCATTTCACTCGAGTCGCTTCGCGAACATGCTCCTGCTGCGGACGTGCGCTTGTATGAACCACTGGGCGCTTTGACAACGTTCAAAGCCGGCGGATGCGCCCAATTTTATGCTGAACCTTCGACGCCCGCCGAACTCGCCGCACTCCTGCTTGATGCAGCCCGCATGAATCTGCCGGTCATGGTGCTCGGACGCGGATCCAATCTGCTCGTGCGGGACGGCGGAATCTCCGGCCTTGTACTTCGCCTTGTCCATGGCGATTTCGCGCGCATCGAAGCCCGCGACGACGGCCAGCTTGCAGCTGGAGCCGGAGTACGTTTCAAACAGCTTGCCGCAGCGGCGCGGAAAGCCGGACTTGCAGGTTTCGAATGGATGGATGGCATCCCCGGATCGGTCGGCGGTGGGCTCCGCATGAACGCGGGGGCCATGGGAACCGAAACCTTCGCTCAGGTTATTTCCGTGACCACCATGGATCGCTCGGGCCGTATCCATGAACGTCGGCCGGAGGATCTCGCAGTTGGCTACCGGCATGCTGCCGGGCTTCAGGACGAGATTGCCATTGATGCCGTATTTCGCGGCAGTCCGGAATCGCAGGATGCCATCCAGCGCCGGTTAGATGACTTTCTTGCAAAACGGAAGGCTACGCAACCGGTGGCCGCGAGTGCCGGGTGCATTTTCAAGAATCCCCCGGGCGATGCCGCCGGACGTCTTATTGATGCGTGCGGGCTGAAGAATCTGAATATCGGGAACGCCCGCGTCTCGGAGATACACGGCAATTTCATTGTGAACGACGGCGGGGCCAGCGCCTCGGAGATTCTTGCCCTGATTGAGCGCGTCCGTACCGAAGTTCGCGACAAGGCAGGCGTGGAGTTGCGCACCGAGATTCAGATCGTCGGCACGGATTTGCCGGCCTTCTAAGACCCTCGACGCTTGTGGGCTATGCGCCGGTCTTACGCCCAGCGGTTGGGAGCGGCGTCTGGTGCTCGTACGACACCGCAAGCTTCCTATAGACACTCAGCCAGATCTCACGCTCACCCGGCGTCAGTTCAGCCAAAATGTCTGAAATCTGACCTGCCAGACCGGCTTTTACCCCTTCCACAAGCGCCGATCCTTTCGGTGTGATAGTACAGAACACCTTCCGGCGATCCTCTTTGGAATGCGCGCGCAGAACGTAACCAAGGCCTTCAAGCCGATCCACAAGACCCGTCGCCGCAGCCGTCGTGTGCCCCATCTGACGCGCGATACGGGACATTGTCAGATGCTCCGTAGAATCGAGGTGGGCGAGGAGAAAAAATTGCGAGAACGAAACGCCAGCTTTATCGAGGTTATGATTAAGTCGCAGAAGAAAATCGCGCTGCAAAGCGAGGGATAAGCCGGCCAGTTCCGTGGCCATCAGAGAAAGAGATGAACTGTCGGCATCGTTCATGGCCGGAAGCTTTAGTTAAGATAAATAAAACTTCCGTCAAGTAAATGATCGAGTTCGGTATAAAAATTGCGTCGTGACAGCGTTCCACACCCAAACCGTGATTATTCTGAATCAAGCCACTCGTCCACCGCACCCCTTACCCGGGAACGCATTGGCATTTTTCCCTGATTCCTGCGCTGCCGAAAGGCGGCAGACTACATGCCTGGCCGGGTAGTTTACTCGTACCGTAACGCTTTAACCGGTTCCAACCGTGCAGCGGCCCACGCAGGGAGCAACGCTGCGAGGGTGCACGTTACGAACGCAAGGACGCATATTGTTGTTACATCCTGAGGAATCACACGGGCTGGGATGGCCGCAAACTCGTACACTGTCTGCGGAAACACCTGGATGTTCAATGCCGAGGACAGCCAGTCCCTCACCTGATTGCGATAATTGACCAGCCACATTCCGAGGCCGAGGCCGGCCAGCGTGCCAAACGCCCCGACGACAACACCCTGCAGGAGAAACACGCCGATGACCTGCAATTGCGTGGCTCCAAGGGCTTTTAATACGCCAATCTCCCGTGTTTTAAGCACCGTTACGGTAATAAGCGTGCTCATGATTCCGAACGCCGCAACAATCACGATAAAAAACAGGAGAAACGAAGTCAGACTGCGCTCCAACCGGATGCTCTCGAATTTGTCGCGATTCATCTCGATCCATGTCGGCATCTGCATGTCTTGGGGCAATGTCGGCAGAAGACGTTCCCGCGTGAGATCGACAAGATACGGGTCCGGCGTCATGATCGTAATCCCGTGAATGCCGTCGCCAAGCGCATACAACTCCTGCCCAATGTGAAGCGGCACGATGAAAAATTCGGAATCGTAAAGCAACCGACCTGTTTCGAAGATGCCCGCAACTTCCAGCTCAGCGGGAAGCACAAGCTCGCGCAGCCGTGCAACCGCCTCCTCATCCCCTTCGCTATCGCTTTCGATCCTCTCCAATTCGTCGAAAATGGCGTCCAAATTCCCTGGGGAAAATACGGTGACAATGTCGCCCACACCAGCCTCCAGATACCGCGCGAGCGCCGAGCCAAGAATGGCGTAATCTCCGTCCAGATTGTATTCGCCATCTATTATAAAAGACGGGATATCGACGACTTTGATTTCCTCGACGGGATCGACGCCACGGATTTTCGGAGCCAACCGGCGCGCCCCCCCGTCGGCAAGGCGCGGACCCTGAAGGATGACCGGACCCTGAATAAAAGGCGCGGCAGCAAGCACACCCGCATCCTGCCGGATGGTTTCTGCCATCGGACGCCAATCGTGGAGGACACGCGCATTGGTAGCCACCATATGAGCTTCGAACTGGAGGATTGCGCGGCGGATTTCCAATTCGAATCCTGACATCACCGACGTAACAAGGATCAGGATCATCACGCCCAACATCACGCCAATCACAGAAATCAGGGTGATCACAGAAAGAAATGTGCGCTTCGGCTTGAGATAGCGCAGCGCCAGAAACAGGCTGAAAGGAAGATCGGAGGAACGCATCGGATGCGGCTGTGGGTGTTTTACCCCTCGAGCGGGATGCATGAGACGACCTCGTGCAGCTCGAACTGCACCCGACCGACGCGCAGACGGACTTCGCCATGCCCTCCAGCTTCGTCGATGCGTTCTTCGTCCAGCACGAGGCGTCCTTCGCACGGCGGACCGTACTGGAGCGAAACCAGCGCACGCTGATTTAAGGGCAGACCGCGTTCGCGCACGGCTCGCTCTGCCGCGAGGCGGCTCACTTCGCCCCGGGT
>CAZZCL010000104.1:0-9385 GCA_964652295.1 uncultured Chthoniobacterales bacterium | reverse complement strand
TGCTGCGGCTGCGGCTCCAGCGATCAGGACCAGGCCCGCGTTGGCGTCCCGGCCCGTAAACACCCGGACCGCGTTGCTGGGACGCGTCTCGCCACCGCCGCTCAACATACCGCGCACCCGGAGTACAAGGAGTCGCTCCGGCGGCACCCCGCGGATTTCTGCGGTGTAAACGCCGTCTTCGCGGGGGGCGATTGCAATATTGGCGATTGGGCGCCACTCTGATTGGATGCTTCCATCATTACCTGTGGTAATGCGGCGCAATTCCACACGATAATCTTCCACAGGCTGCGGCGCAGGCGTCCATGCCAGCAGGACCCGGGAAGGTGTTGCCACAACGGTATGCAACCGTTCGGGACCTGGTGGTCCGCTCTCCGCCCCCGAAAACGTTTTCGTAAGCTGAACCAACCGTTTCACCTCGCCGACGGTAACTCCCGACCCGCCATCGTTCTGCCCGGGTGCAGGCTGAGGCACCGCTGCTGGCCGCCCTACGGCGTCTGAACGTTCTGGAGCGCCTGAGCGGCGTGCGCGGCTTTCCGCAATGCGTCTGACCGCCTCGACACGTAAAGGAATTCTCCGTGTACCGCCATCCCATTCCACCACCACGGTGGCGTGCTGTCTGCCCGCCCAAACCGGCCGTGTCTGCAGGGTCACCTCGCGGATCTGGCCCGGGCGAACCGCAAGCTCGGCGGGTTGTACCGTCCATTCGGAACCATCTTCGGCGTCATCATTCGTCGTCACGGAAACGCGTGCGTTCGCAAGTGTCCCACCCACATTTTCAAGACGCAGAACCACGCGTGAGATTGTGTCAATGGGCAGCTTGAGAAAGCCATCAAACTCCGCCGCGTTAACCAGCGCGATCTCCGGGGGGAGCGCCGGCGCGCTGGCTGCCAGACGCACCTCCTGCAAGCCGGACTTGAAAATCACGGCGCCTTCCGCCGCGCCACGCTGATCCGGCACTACGTGTACCGCCAGCTCCGTTTCTTCCTGCGGTGCAATGAGCTTCTTCCCTTCGACCTCGAACGGTCCTTCAACCTCCACCGCGATCTCTACGGGTTCCGTTCCCGAATTGAGAATTCGTACCGTGCCTTCCCTTCGTGGAAGATCCAGCTCCACACTCTGTTCGCTGACCTCAAACACAGGACGCACCAACGCGACCACACCGATGCCGGGCTTGCCGTCCTCCCCCGGCGCTCCCACGGAAATCTCGGCGCGATATCGTC
This sequence comes from uncultured Chthoniobacterales bacterium, assembly GCA_964652295.1. Taxonomy (GTDB): domain Bacteria; phylum Verrucomicrobiota; class Verrucomicrobiia; order Chthoniobacterales; family CALDSX01; genus CAZZCL01. Next base: position 8,165 of record CAZZCL010000104.1, on the reverse strand, counting down.
CGATGCGTTGCGCACGATACTTCGCCTCCCACATGAATTCCTCCCCCGCACCGAGCGCGTAATCGGCCGATTGCAACAGAGCCACTTCAGGGGGTGGCCTCAGCCTCCCACGCAGCACTCCTCCCCCGGTGTTGCGAATTGTAAAATATGCCGAAGCGCCTTCTCCAAGCGGTAACTCGCCAAAATCGAGCAGGGTTGTCGATAACGCCATCCGCGGCGGCGGATCGAAGATGCGGATGCGTACTTCCGCCGGTTTCGAAACGGAGCTGCCCGGAGATTGTACCGCAAACTCGAATGCATCGGTGCGTCCCTTCCCATCGTGGCTGTATAAAAATGTGACGACACCCGGCCCTGTGGCACGAATATCAGGCGTCAACCGTCCGTGCTGTGGTGGGGTGCGAATAAGGAAATCGATCCGTTGTGCGGGTTTACCCGCCGCACGCAGCGAAATGCGGACCTCTCCACCGCGCAACACCTCCACCGTCGCAGGCACGGGAATGGGAGGGCGCTCTGCCTGCCCCCGTTCCTGCGCTGCGCAGGGAAGAGCATTCAACAGTGTGGCAGCCGCGAGCAGAAACGGATAGACAACAAAACGCCGCCACCCGCCCCGGCGCGGAGTCAGGTTATTACCGTTGAAGCGCAAGACACTCGCGGTTATCGATGGATTCGGCATGAAACAAGCACGCTTGGCCAGGGGAATTGTCTGTTGCGCCATTCTCTGCATCGCTCTGCACAATTCCATGGTTGCGCAGCCGAATCGTGTCGTGGACCGCATTCCCTCGCAAGTTTCCCCGGACAAAGAAAATCGATCCGCGTCGACAACCGCCGAACCGCAACCCTCGCAAGCCCCGCCGACTGAACCCGGAAACGTTGCAGGCACCCTCGGACACCACGCGATGGAGACGCCAGCTGCGCACCCACCGATTGGCCCGCAAGCCCCGCACCGCGTCTCCGCCCGGCTCATGGAAAACCTCGAGCCCGAGCGCTCAAGCCTCTTTGTCTCGTTGTCCAACCAGCGGGCCTATCTGATGAGGGATGAAGAAATCGTAATCGATACGCCCATTTCTTCGGGCAAACGCACCGCAATGACCCCGGCAGGCGAGTTTCAGGTTTTGGAGAAGGTGCCGGAATATCTGTCACGACGATACGGCAATTTTGTCGATGACACCGGTCGCATTGTGCGCGCGGCGGCGAGCGCCGAAGTCGACGCAGCCCCATCAGGAACGCGGTTCACCGAAGCGCCTGCACGATATTTTCTGCGCCTGAGCGAGGACGGTGCGGGCATTCATGCCGGTCATTTGCCGGGTTATCCGGCTGCAGACCGTTCCATCAGGTTACCGGAAGAAATCGCCGAAATGATTTTTCACATGGTGCAGAGTGGTACGCCGGTCACGGTCGCTCGATAGCTAAAGGCGTCTTACGCGGCCGATTGATCCCGCTCAAAACGGGAGCCAATTCCCGAGGCTTCCACGGTGTCAGCCAACAATTGCTGACACCCTGGTCTCAGGGCGTGCAGACCGCCGTAAGCTGAGCTTGCGCCTGGCCATTGCAAATCCGATCTGGGTGCAGACAACCACGGAGCAGGCGTGGATTTCCGGGCAAAAGGTTTCTTTGCGTCGCGGCGGCTTTTGTCGAAGACTTGGTGTTGTTTATGTGGACCGGCCGATTTCAGCAGGACCAAAGTGCCGCTCTCAGGGACTTCACCGAATCGGTGTCGTTTGACCGTCGGCTCGCGCCCTACGACATCCTCGGTTCCACCGCCCACGCGGGAGCCCTGCGTCAGGCGGGCATCCTGAGTGAGGACGATCACGCAGCCATCGTGGCGGGACTGCGCGAGATCGGGGAAGACATCGCAGCAGGACGATTCGCGTGGGATCCGGCCCTTGAGGACGTCCACATGAATATTGAGGCGGAACTCACCCGCCGCATCGGGCCGGCCGGAGCGCGTTTGCACACCGCCCGCAGTCGCAACGATCAGGTTGCCCTCGATTTCCGGTTGTATTGCCGCGATGCAGCAAGGCGGCTCGTGCATTGTGCACGCGATCTTCAGCGCACGCTTGTCGCACTTGCCGATGGTCATCGCCACGTTCTCATGCCGGGCTATACCCATCTCCAGCGCGCTCAACCGGTGCCGCTTTCTCATCATCTCCTTGCCTATGTCGAAATGTTGGAACGGGATGTCCGTCGGCTGAACGCCGCAGGCGAATCGGCAGCGGTTTCCCCTCTCGGTTCGGGTGCCCTGGCCGGTTCCACCATTGTGCTGGACCGCGAAGCCATTGCACGCGACCTCGGCCTGCCCGCCATAACCCGCAACAGCATGGACGCCGTGAGCGACCGGGATTTCGCGTGCGAACTGCTTTTCGCCATAGCTCTTTGCGGAATTCATCTCTCCCGCCTCAGCGAAGACATCGTGCTTTGGTCTGCAACGGAGTTCGGATTTCTGCTGTTGCCGGATGCGTTTGCGACGGGCTCCAGTCTGATGCCGCAGAAAAAGAATCCGGATGCCGCAGAACTTGTGCGCGGAAAAAGCGGGCGTCTCGTCGGCCATCTGATGACCCTGCTCACGCTGCTCAAAGGATTGCCCATGACTTACAATCGCGATCTGCAGGAGGATAAACCTCCCGTGTTCGACGCGGTCGACACGCTGGCGGCATGCCTCGGGATTCTGGCTGCGATGCTTGCGGAGGCGCGCTTCCATGATGAAGCCATGGCCGCCGCCGCCGCCGATCCGGCACTGCTCGCCACGGACCTTGCCGATTTTCTCGTGCAACAAGGCATCCCGTTCCGCAACGCCCACGAACATACTGGACGACTGGTCGCCCTTGCGGAACAACGCGGAACGACTCTCGCCGCGTTGTCGCCAGCCGATTATCGCGACGAATGCGCCGCGTTTGGAGAGCATGCACCCGGCTGCCTCGATGTGCGTCGGTCCATGCGGGCCCGCACGGCGCCGGGTGCGCCCGCTCCACAGAATGTGGCGGCAGAAATCGACCGTTGGAAAACGGTGCTAAAACCCGGGGCAGAATGAGAAACCGGCGGCTGCTCCGCGATGCCGACGGCTGGCGCACGCTGGGCCGAAAGATTCTTTTCGAGAACGCTTATCTTCAGGTCTGTGAAGAGCGCGTGAAACCACCTTCTCGACAGCGCGCCATGTCATGGACTGTTGCTCACCGGAAATCAGCCGCGGTGGTTGCCCCACGCACTGCGCACGGCGGATACGTTTTGGTCCGGCAGGAACGCATCCCGGCGCGACGCACATTTTGGGAGTTTCCGGCAGGCCAGATCGATGAAGCCTTTTCGCCCGTCGACGCGCACATCCGGGAGACGGCATTGAGAGAATTGCACGAAGAATCGGGCTGGCAACTCGCCCGGCGCGGCCGCCTGCGCCCGCTGGGCATGTTTTACACTTCACCCGGCTTCACATCCGAACATGCCTGGCTCTATCTGGCGTCGCCTGTCGAGCCTTCTCCTGGCGGAGCGTTGCACGACGCGGGGGAGACCATTGTGGAAGCGCGGGTATTCTCCGCGACCGCCCTGCGGCGCATGATTGGCAGCGGCGAGATCTGCGATGCCAACACCCTCGCTGCCTTCGCCCGGCTTGCGGCGAAACGGGTGCTTTAAATCCTCGCCATGAATATTCTCCGCAAGCTTTTCGACGCACGCGAACAATCTGATTCGTCGGCATCTAAACCGTTCCTCGAACATCTCGAGGATTTGCGCTGGATGCTGGCAAAAATGTCGATCGCGCTGGCCGTTGCAATGGTGGGGTCATTCGTTTTTCGCGTGCAGCTCGTGGAAATCGTGCAGGCACCCCTGCGCAAGGTGGATCCCGAGCTGGTGGAAAGCCTTCAGGTTCTCGGCGTCGCCGATTCCATGATGATCTCGCTGCGACTGGCCTTTTTTGCAGGGATCATCATCAGCTTTCCGTTTCTGCTTTATTTCCTGCTCGAATTCGTTTTACCCGGCCTCACCAGGCGCGAGCGCAAATACCTTTTCCCCAGCATCTGGGTGGGCGGCGGCCTGTTTCTTTCCGGGGTTCTGTTCTGCTATTTTCTTGTGCTGCCCGCTGCCCTCACTTTTTTCTTTAATGACGCGCGTTCGCTCGATTGGCGTCCGGCCTGGACGGTGACCGGCTATTTTTCGTTTGTAACACAGTTTCTCCTGTCGTTCGGCATGTGTTTCGAAGTGCCCGTCGTCGTGATGTTTCTGGTCAGGATCGGCATACTGAACCATGCGATTTTACAACGCACACGGGCCTACGCGGTCGTCGTGATTCTGTTTCTTGCCGCCGTCATCACCCCGACGCAGGATGTCTTCACCCTGCTCGCGCTGGGCGCCCCGATGATTGTGCTCTATGAAGCATGCATCTGGATCTCTCTCTGGCTGGAGCGACGCGAACGGCGCACTGCGGAAGCCGCCCAGCCGTAGGCACCGCGCGAAAGCCGTTAGTCCACGCAAGAAAAAGCTCGCCATTACGCCCGGATTTCCACAAGCATGCGCTGTGCTGAGCCGAGGGATTGCATAAGGCTGGCAAAATGGAATCAGCCACCGCAATGAGCCCGGCGACCCACCCGAAACCCACTGCACGCGCGGCATCCTTCACCATGGGGAGGGCTGCATGAAACGCGGCGAAAAGGCGTCTCCGGCCCGTTCCGCCGAGGTGATCCTTGTCGACGATCATCCCATCCTATTGCATGTGGTATCGGAAATTCTGTCCGCCCAACCGGGCATAACGATCAGGCAGACGTTCGATTCCGCCGCGAAACTGTTATCATGGCTGGAGCACCATTCCGCGGACCTGCTTGTGCTTGACATGGTGCTTGGCCACACCGACGGCCTCGACCTCATTCATAACGTACACTGCCTGCGGCCTGAGCTGAAAATCCTTGTGTTTTCGATGCTGGACGAGCGTGAATACGCGCAGCGGGTGCTTTCGGCAGGGGCAATGGGTTATGTCATGAAAGACGAACAGACATCGGTGCTCCTCGAGGGCGTCAGCACGGTGTTGCAGGGCGGGACATACCTTTCTGAACGCGCTTCAACTCATGCGGTCGTCCATGCCATCCTGGATCCACGTCGACTTTCAGACCGCGAATTTTCCGTTTTTACAATGATCGGACGGGGACTTTCCACCCGTGAAATTGCGGCTGCCCTTCATGTGAGCCATAAAACCGTGGAGAAACACCGGGAAAACATCCGCTCCAAGCTTGGCATCCCCAGCACACCGCGACTGATCAGTGAGGCGGCACGATGGTTTTACCGAAGCGGCGGACGCGCTACGGATCTTGCGGTTAATCAACCGGCACAATAACTGCCCCGACCAACAGCGGCCTCCACCCGCACAGACGAGGCTCAGCGTGGGGCGGGCTCATCGACCGTCTCCACGCGGCAATCCGGAAGCGCCTGAAGAAACGCGCGCCCATAAGACTTCGTGACGAGTCGGTTGTCCAACACAACAAGAATGCCGCGATCGTTGCGCGAACGGATCAAGCGCCCGGCGCCCTGACGGAATTTCAACACGGCTTCCGGCAGGGAATAACCTGAGAACGGATCGCCGCCACGGCGTTCGATCCATTCCAGCCGTGCCTCGGTCAGCGGATGATCCGGCACGGCGAAAGGCAGTCGCGTGATGATGACGTTGCTGAGGGCGTCTCCCGGCACGTCCACACCCGTCCAGAAACTGTCTGTGCCAAAGAGTACCGAAGGCTTTTCTGCCTGTTGAAACGCGCTTAACATGCGGGCGCGCGGCATGCCCGCACCCTGGACCAGCAAAACCCAGTCGCGTTCGTCGAAATAATCCTGCAAATCCGCAGCAACAGCCTGCATTGTGCGGTAACTTGTAAACAAGACGAACGCGCGGGCCGCAGATTTTTCGATGAAATGACGGATCCATCGTCCAAGCGCGTCTTCATACTGTGGCGAACGCGGGTCGGGCATCGTCCGGACCGCATAAACGGTCATCTGCCGACGATAATCGAATGGGCTGCCAACAGAAACGCCGCGCGCCGCATCGGCCCCAAGCCGTTCCCGAAACCATGCAAGATCTCCGCCGTGCGGCGCAAGCGTCGCGCTGGTCATGATCGCCGTTCTTCCTTCCCCGAAAAGCAGCCGTCGGAGTTCGGTTGCGATATCCACCGGCGCTGCGTTCAACGACAGAAACTGTCCGGCGCGCCCCGTTTTTTCCACCCAATACACATGCCCGTCTTCGCTCTGGCTCAGAAACATGCCCACACCCCGTCGTGCCTCGCGTAGGCGGTCCCGCAAATCCATCAACTCGACCGATTGCGCTTCGGCATCCACGGCCCGCGCTGCGTCGCTGGCGGCACCTTCCACTTCTGCGAGCAGATTCGAAACGGTGTCCGCCACAAAGTCGGGCTTGCGGATGCGTTTCTCGCGGCCCTTGCCGAACTCCGCTGCAGCCGCTGCAGCCGCGAAGAAGGCATCGACACCGTCCAGCGCGGCGGTCACAGTCTTCACGCCGGCGGCCCGTCGCGCCAATTGGAAGAGGCCTTTCTGCGTTTTCGGATTGTACAACCGCTGCAATGCGAAGCGCAGCCCGTACTGCGAGACGCCAAGCCCGATAATGCGGGCTGCCACGCTTTCCAGTGTGTGCGCCTCGTCGAACACCACAAAATCGTCCTCAAAGAGGTAACCTCCGGCATCGTCCTCACCCCCGCGTGCATCGTCCGCCGCAGCCAGATTCAGGAAGAACAACGTGTGATTGAGCACCAGCACGTGCGCCTGCGCCGCTTCCGCCCGGCTGCGCTGATAGAAACATCCGGAATCTGCTCCGCACGAGCGCGGGGTGCAGACATGCGGTTCGCTGCAAACCTGAGCCCACACCTGAGGATCGGGTTCCGGATCCAAATCGCTGAGCGTTCCGTCGCGCGTGCGGCGACCCCAGGTTTTCAGCCGTTCCAGTTCTCGTTGTTCACTCGAGGAAAACAGTTCGGTTGCGCTGTCCAAAGCCCGGCGCAACCTCGTCGGGCACAAAAAGTTCTGGCGTCCTTTGAGCAACACCGCCTTGAATTCCACCGGCAGAAGTTTCTGAACCATGGGGATATCCTTGCCCATGAGCTGCTCCTGAAGATTGATGGTGTGCGTCGAGATTACCGCGCGGCGTTCTTCCTCCAGCGCATGAAGCACTGAGGGAATCAAATACGCCAGAGACTTGCCGACACCCGTCCCCGCTTCAATTGCCAGATGACGCCGTTTTGCGAGCGCCCCGGCGACTTCCTGCGCCATTTCGCATTGTTGGGGGCGGAACTCAAAATTGCGGGCTTTGGCCAGCAGACCGCTTTCGGAGAACATCTCGCCGATGCGCTCGACAAAATCGGTTGGGCCAGACCCAAGAGAAATCATGATTCGACAGATACCCTGAAGCGGCGGTGGTGCAAAGCGCGCCCGCGCCGTCCTCGCCGTGCTGGAAAGCGCAGACGCCCGCGCAACGCGACTTCGCCAGTCCAGCCCATTCTGCGGAATCCTTACCCGTGAGGAGCGCACCCGAATCCTTCTCGATTGGGAAAGCCAACGCCGACACTGTGAACCGAACCCAACTTGAACATATCATTCGGGCTGCCGCTGCAAACGCGGACACAACCGACATTGTCATTATCGGCAGTCAGGCTGTTCTCGCGATTGAACCCCCCGCCTAACTCACCGATTCTCACCCGATCCATGGAGGCGGATATTTTTCCCTTGGACGACCGCGACAAAGCTCTCCTGATCGACGGAGCAATTGGAGAACGCTCCGTTTTTCATGAGACATTCGGATATTATGCGCACGGGGTCAGCCCCGACACAGCAATGCTGCCAGACGGTTGGAAAGCGCGGCTGATTTCTCTTCGCAACGAGAACACGCGAGGATGCACCGGGTGGTGTCTGGAACCCAACGATCTCGCTTTGAGCAAACTCATTGCGGGACGGGAAAAGGATCTCGAATTTGTCAGCGCTCTTCTCAGAGAAGGCCTCGCATCCCCCAGAGGAAGTTGGCGCGCGGATCGCTCATGTGCCCGCACTCTCATCCCAGCGGATTGAATTGGTGCGGATCCGGCTGAACGCATGCGTCCCTCAACCGGGGTCGTTGCGACGATAATGGGACGGATTCGACTGCCCGGGGAGGGACTCGAACCCACACTCCTTGCGGAACCAGATCCTAAGTCTGG
>CAZZCL010000103.1:0-9475 GCA_964652295.1 uncultured Chthoniobacterales bacterium | reverse complement strand
GCATGAGGCTGGCGGGTTTGCCCTGCAGATTGCGGAGGCGCCCGCCGTCGCGGTCTGCGCCGAACGATCCGTGATGCGCTCGCGTGCCGTACGCATGCACTGTAGCCCCGCCATTCGACGATCCTGTGAGGGAGTCGGCCATGTGTCCGCGGTACACGGCAATTTCCGGCAGCGCATCCCAATGCAGATTGCCGTCGGGTCCTGCAAACAGGGCTCGAGCGATTTCCCAGTGGGAAATGCCGGCTCCATCAATATGAACGAAAACCACATTGCCGCCTGAAGCGGAGCCGACAGTTGCGGCACTGGCGCATGCAACCAAAAGGGCTGCGAATTGAATTTTGCAGAGTTTCATAGCGGGGCCACCCTAGCGAAGGAATGCGCGCTGTGGCAATCGCGGTGTTGACGGGGATTGAAGTTGAGAAACGCGTCCCGCTCGGCGAACGTAAGTATTACCAATGAAAGCGAACCGATTCGCGCAATGGGTTGGTCCTGCAGCGGCAGCGGCGTGCGGTTTCTGCTGTGCATTTGCAGCACCGCTGCGCGCGGCGGAGCCGATTCCCGACGGGGCGATTGTTGTGCTGCCAATCCGGGAGCAGGTCAGCGATACGCTGTTTCTCTTTATGCGCCGCGCGCTCAAGGAAGCCGAGCGGGCCGGTGCCAACGCCGTCGTCCTGGATATGGATACTCCGGGCGGATCTTTGTCCGCCACGCAGAAGATTGTGGAGGCGCTCCTGAAAACGAGCACGCCGGTCTATACCTACGTGAATCCCGAGGCCTTCTCAGCGGGTGCCCTTATCTCCATGGCCACAACCGGGGTTTACATGGCCCCGACAAGCGCCATCGGCGCCGCGGCGGTCGTTATGGGTGGTGGACAGGATTTGCCGGAAACCATGCAGAAAAAGGTTACGTCGGGCTACGCTGCGTTCTTCCGCAGCGTGGCGGAACAGCGCGGATACAATCCGGATATCGTTTCCGCGTTTATGGGCGAGGAGAAGGAGCTGAAAATCGGGGACCGCATCCTCAACAAGGAGGGAGAAGTTCTGAGTTTCAGCGCAAGCGAAGCCAGCGAACGCATCGACGGGCAGCGTGTGCTGGCAGAAGGTATCGCGGAATCGATCGAAGACCTTGCCGCGCAGGCCGGGTTGACCGGCAAGATTCATCGCTTCGAGGAAACGGGGTTCGAGGCGATTGCGTTCTGGCTTACTGCGATCGGACCGATTCTGCTCACTGCGGGGCTTATCCTCGGTTATCTGGAATTTAATTCCCCTGGGTTCGGCATTCCGGGCATTCTTTCCGCCTGTTGTTTCCTTCTGTTTTTTGCGGGCAATTATCTTGCCGGACTGGCCGGTTTCGAGCTGGCCGCCGTGTTTTTTCTGGGATTGGCGCTGGTGTTTCTTGAAGTCGTCTTTTTTCCGGGAGTAATCGTCGTCGGATTGTCCGGCGTCGCGCTGATGCTGGGAGCCTTGTTGTTTGCGATGGTTGACAGCTACCCCAACCAAGGGCTCGAAATCCCAGTGGAAGCGTTCATCGAACCTGTGTTTACACTTGCGGGCACGTTGCTCGCCGCAGCGGCAGTTGCCACGGTTGTCGCGAAATATCTTCCGAAAACGCCCGGACTACGGCGGCTGGCTCTGGACGCCAGCGTGGCAGATGTGAAGGAGGATCTCGCCCTGGATGCCGGTCTCGGAGCGCATCCCGGGGATTCTGGTTCTGCCATGACGATGTTGCGTCCAAGTGGCAAGGCGTTCATCAACGGCAACGTGCTTGATGTTGTGACGCACGGAGAATTCATCCCGCGCGGCGAAATGGTGCGGGTGGTGCAGGTCGTCAGCAACACCGTGATTGTGGAAGTCGCCAGCGGTGTTCAGGGTGCAGCAGGCGGTTAACGTCGGCCGCCCGGTGGGGTCAACGCAGAAACCTGCGAACCAGATTCCACTCCTCAGGACGGAGCTTCGCAAGATCGATTCGGTCGAGCACCTGCCGGGCACCATCGGCATCGCCTGCGGCACCGAGTGATGCTGCGTAAATGGCCGCCATCGAAGGTTGGATACGCTCCCAATCCGCTCCGGCCACCCCTTCAAACGCATCCATTGCCATTGTGGGGTCGCCGGTTGTGAGACGTCCTAACGCAAGAGCCACGCGGCATGCAAACACCCGTGGATTGCGTTCCACCAAGCGTTCGGCAGCCTCAATGTCGGCTCCTGCACCCTTGCCAAGCAGAAATCGGACAGACACAAGATCAGCGAGCAACGGATCATCCTTGGGCAGCGCTTTGACAGCGCGTTCCAGTACCGGGAGGGTTCTCTCAAGCCCGTCGTCCCGCATGATGGTCACCAGCGCGCGGTATGCCGAAGGTGCTGAACGCGGATCTGAAGCCAGGCGCTCGTAAATTTCCACCGCCCGATCGGTCCAGCCGGAACGCATCGCGCGCGCCCCAAGACGTGCGAGTTCTTTCACATCCGACCCTGCAGCTCCCAGCGCTCTGCGCCAGTGTCCTTCCACTTCTTCCGGCCTGTCGAGATGGTTCACGGCGGATGCCAGCGCTGCGTGGCGTTCGACTTCGCTGAGAGGCAGCCCGCTTTGCCGGAGTTCGTCTTCCAGCGTTTTCCACTGCCCCAGTACGTGCAGCGCTCGCATCCGCAGGATGTAGAGGTTCCGATTCCCAACGGCGGACTCATGGGGGAGGGCTTCGAGCGCCGCATCTGCTGCGCCTTCGGCAAGCAACCAGATCGCGGCGGCTGACCGTTCCGTGTCGTTCCACGCGGCTGCCTCGGCTGCGACAGCTTCTCCGACGCGGTTTGCCCATGATGCGTCCTCCCCGCCGCCGATTTTCTCAGCCAAGAGCTTGTGCACGACGCCAGCGCGGGGATGAGCGGCCAGACGTTCCCCAAGTTCGCGAGCGTCAGGATCTCCCGGATTGAGATCCGAGGCGAGCAGTGCCATGGCCGCCAACGCTTCAGGCAGGGATGTCGCGGCAATTTCTCGTAATCGAGCGCGATCTGCATCGAGTTTATCTGCGGGCACATTATCTGTTGTGCGACGAAGCGTCGCTAGCGCTACGGCTTCCGCGGCGGGTAATGCGCCGCGCTTTTCAAGCTCTTGGAGTGCGGCGAGAGCCGTAGTGTTATCTTTGTCGGCGAGAGATTGCACGGCGCGAACCTGGAGGGCGAGCAACTCATTGCCCGGCAGCTCTTCGAGTTTTGCAAGAAACTCTGCAGCGCGCTTTTTATCTCCGGCCACCGCAAGATTTCTCGCTGCCAAGGCAAGATGTTCGGGAGTGGGTTGAGCGTCCGCAAGCTGCGCCCAGAATACGGCTGCCCGCGGATTGTTCTCAGCAGTGAGTACTTCTGCCGCAGCCTTAAGCGCCGGCGGATGTCCGGGAGCAAGTTGGACTGCCGAAGAGGCTTTGCGAGCAGCCGATTCCCGTTCGCCCGCCTCAAGCTTGCGAAGGGCGTCGGCAGCAAGATGTCCTGCTCGCCATTCCCGTGCCTGAGTAGCAAGAGCGTGTCGGTTCAGAACGCCCCACGCCGCTCCGCCCGCAAGCAATGCGCCGACAATCACCCATGGAATCGCACGTTTCATTGTCAGCGCCAGCTAAACGCGGGAAGAGCACCGCTGCAAGAGGACACGCAGATCCTGATCGAAGACTGAAAAGCGGCTCATTGCGCCGCGCACGGCCTGCCGACTGCCACCCGGCGGGGCCTGCGCTTACCGGCCTGCTGGCAGCAAGGCTTGGACCTGTGGTTCGGGAACGCGCAGATCCCACGCACTCAGCCAATGCCATTTCGTGCGTTCCAAGCCGAAATCGTCCATGAGCCGCCGTTCCATATCTGGCATGTGGGCTGCCCCGTAGAATATGGCAATGCGACGTTTGCCCTGAGCAATCTGTTCATTAAGCGTCTGCAAGGCTGCGCCGTTCCGGTCCTCAATGAGAACCGTGTTTAATGTCGAGCCAAGACTCTGGCTGACGTCTGTGGAATCGAAATAATCGGCGAGCAACCGCTTGAACCGAAGGGGCCCTTCGGGGTCTGTAAAGAGTGCGATCACATCGGTCCAATCCGGCTCCACAAGCGCAGCCGTCGGACCTGTGCCGCTCTGGAAGTGTTGCGTCTGAAGGTTGGCTGCCCGCATCAGATCGGCTGCCGCGCTTAAGGCCACGGTGAACCCGTTGTCCCCCCGCGCTTCCATTGCCTGCAACATCCCGGCCGGAGAAAGGTCCGCATGCACAAAATTGGGCTGGCGATAAGTCATACTCTCGAGTTGTCCATGAAAGCCGAACAACCGTTTGCCGGCAGCCATCAACGTGCCAAGCGGGCTCATCGACTCGGCGGTGGCAGCCGGAGCCGGCGGCAGAATGACTCCTTCCGGAGCCACAAGTTCGTACAGCACGGCGTCGTATTGGGAAAGTTGTGCCTGCAACGTCCTGTAGTAACCGGCATCGCCCACGTGCACCGCAGAAACCAGATCGACAAGCTCAACGCTGCCCACATTGGCGGCACCGCTGCGGGAAACGAGGCGCACAATCGATGTCTGCAATTCCTGCACCTGACCATCGGCCTTGGTCACTCGCAGATAATCGCGCATCGAGCCTGTGTAGCGGGGCGGCACCTCCTCGCCTCCCGCGCCCGGCAGGGTGGAAGCCATTGGCAAGAACCACGCAGCGAGCGCCACAGCGCCCGATCCGAAAATCAAAGTGCGCAGATCGAAAAAACCGCCGCGTGCCCGGCGGTGTACAACATGGTGGAAATGGGGTTTGTGCAAAGTCCTGTATTCCTTTCTTCGTTAAAACAGACATGATCCTGCCCGACCCGTTCAAACTTTGAAGACGCTCGTTATCCCTGATCTCCACCACCGGCTTGAGAATGCGGAATATTGGCTCGGGGTCTTTGCGGCCGACCGGGCAGTATTCCTCGGCGATTATTTCGACGATTTCAATGACACGCCGGATGACGCCGTCGCCATGGCGTCATGGCTGCGCGGATGCGTGGAGAGATATCCGGAATGGACGTTCCTCGTTGGCAATCACGATTTTCCGTATCTGTTTCCGTTGGATGACCGATTCATGGCGCCCGGTTTTTGCATGAGCAAACGCAGGGAGATCGCCGGCGTCATCCGCGGGATGGATCGAGCCCGCTTTGCATTGAGCACCTGGGTGGCGGGTGATGTGCTCCTCTCCCACGCCGGTCTGCATCCGGGCTGGCTGCGCCGTCACGACCGCGGCGACGCGGAGCGCATCCTGCGCGAAGCCGGCGACGCACTGCTTCGCGGAGAGTGGCATCCGCTGCTTTCCTGGGGTCAGGATCGGGGCGGTATGTCATGGCAGCCAAGCATCGGCGGGATCGCATGGATGGACTGGCGCTCGCTCAAACCCCTCGGCTTTTGCCATCAGATCGTCGGCCACACCCCCGGACAGCATCCCCGACATCGCACATGGCATGGCCGGTGCAATCTGTGCATCGATATCGGAAACGCCATGGCCTGCGCGCTTCTGGAAGAACGTCACGACCGCGGCAAATCGGTTGCGGTTTATCAGCGGCGCAATGGCGGCCATGAGCAAACGCTGGAGATCGACCTCGACTGACTCGCCTCCACCGGATAGCCGCCCCGCCCTGCCACAGCAACTCTGCACAGCCTCCGCTTTCCTCCCCTTCCGTGGTTGCCGCGGTGCGCTTCGTCGTTCACACTGTGTTTCTTTTCCACCCACGCATGACATCTTCCATCCCGCATAAAGGCAACGGACGAACTGAACATAAAACCCTTAAAGCCTGGGTCGATTCCTGGGCGTCGCTTCTCGAACCGGAGGCTGTGCATTGGTGCGATGGCAGCCAGGCTGAATACGACGCCCTTTGCGAACTCATGGTTCAAACCGGAACATTCATCCGGTTGAACTCCGCCAAACGCCCGGGTTCGTTCCTTTCCCGTTCCGATCCGGGCGATGTCGCCCGCGTGGAAGATCGTACCTTCATTTGCACGCGTCGCCGAGACGATGCCGGACCTACAAACAACTGGCTTGCGCCTGCAGACATGAAACGAACGCTCACGGAAAAGTTCCGTGGCGCAATGCATGGGCGCATCCTGTACGTCATTCCCTTCAGCATGGGGCCCATCGGTTCGCCGATCGCTCATATCGGCGTCGAGATCACCGATTCTCCGTATGTTGTCGCCAACATGCGCATCATGACCCGCATGGGCCAGGCGGTCCTCGACGCGCTCGGTACCGCCGGTGAGTACGTGCCCTGCGTTCATTCGGTCGGCAAACCCCTCGGCCCAGGTGACAAGGATGTGCCATGGCCCTGCAACAATGAGAAGTATATCGTGCACTTCCCGGAAGATCGCGAGATCTGGTCTTACGGGAGCGGCTACGGCGGGAATGCGCTGCTTGGGAAGAAATGTTTTGCATTGCGTATCGCCTCATTCATGGCGCGGGACGAGGGTTGGATGGCCGAACACATGCTCATTCTCGGCGTCGAAAGTCCGCAGGGCGAAAAAACCCACGTGGCTGCCGCATTCCCCAGCGCCTGCGGCAAAACCAATTTCGCCATGTTGATCCCGCCCGATGGATTCGAAGGTTGGAAGGTCACCACGGTAGGCGACGATATCGCATGGCTTAAACCCGCCGCGGACGGGCGGCTTCGCGCGATCAATCCCGAAGCCGGATATTTCGGCGTGGCTCCGGGCACTTCGGAAAAAACGAATCCAGCAGCGATGGCGTCCATTGCGGCCAATACCATTTTCACCAACGTCGCCCTCACCCCCGACGGGGATGTGTGGTGGGAAGATCTGACCGAAGATCCGCCTGAAGAACTCATCGATTGGCAGGGCAACCCGTGGACGCCGGACAGTGGTCGTCCTGCAGCGCATCCCAACGCGCGTTTTACCGCCCCGGCCGCCCAGAATCCGTCTATCGATCCGGCATGGGAAGATCCTGATGGCGTCCCCATCGATGCCATCGTTTTCGGCGGGCGACGCGCCACCACGCTGCCGTTGGTGTTTCAGTCATTCAACTGGCTGCATGGCGTGTATCTCGGCTCAGTTATGGGATCCGAAAAGACCGCAGCCGCAGCGGGTGCCATTGGTCAGGTCCGCCGCGATCCTATGGCCATGCTGCCGTTTGTCGGTTATCACATGGCCGATTACTTCGATCATTGGCTGGAAATGCGCAGGACCATCCGCCATCTGCCGCGCATCTTTCACGTAAACTGGTTCCGCAAAGATCCAAACGGCAAATTTTTGTGGCCTGGTTACGGCCAGAACATGCGGGTGTTGCAATGGATTGTCGACCGGTGCCGCGGCCGTATCGCCGCTCATGAGACGGATATCGGGTGGATGCCGTATTACGACGACATGAACTGGCGCGGGCTTGAAGGCTACACGGAGCAACGCTTCGCGGACGTGATGCGCATCGACGCCGACGAATGGCGTCATGAGATCACCTCTCAGGACGATCTTTTCTTCAAGCTGTACAGCCGTTTGCCCAAGGAGCTTGTCTTCCAGCGGGAATTGCTTGTCGCCCGGATCTGAAACGGTCCGGCTTTTGTGGAACGCGATGGTTCTGCACCGCTATGGCTGGTTTCACGCTGCCAGATCCGCAACCGCAGCGCGCTCGGCATGAACCGGGCTCAGGCCGAGGTCGGCGTATTGCCGGATCAACGCGGCAAGTTTTTCCTTTCGCACACGAGCGGAAATGCCATCGGTTTGCCGCTCACGCAATGGGGTGCGGCAAAGTTTGATGTCCGGGCGTTCCCCGGCTGGCGATTCGATTGTCTGTATCATATGGTTTGTCTTTCCCTGATTTCCCTGCCCGCAGTACGCCGCGAGCTTGCGGACCCATCAGAGTTGCGGATAACAAAAAACCCACAACCCCTTCGGGTCATGGGTTCTGTCAACGTCTCTCCAGCTTTCGTTCAGTCGAATTTGCGCGACTGAAATTGTGGATCGCTCGGAACCTCTGACCCGGGCGCGCAAGCGCGCCACGAGATGACGGCGGCGCATCTAAGGCCGCCATGGGTGGCATGGCCCCAATTGCGCCCAATGGCGCCGCAGGAGTTTGCAATTGCGGAGCGGAGATTCACAACCAACATCATCGGCGGATATGCATCCGTGTCAAGCCGCGGGGCGGACATCTCAGAAATCCGTTGGACGCCACGGCAACCGGTGCGATACTTTAAGAGATCATTTTCTCCCCATGAAAACCTCACGGATTAATACGACCAGCCAGCAATCCCTCCGCCGACCATTCCGCGGCGGGCGTGGGAAATCTGCGACCAACGTGCGCGCAGCGCGGGCATTTACCCTTATCGAGCTGCTCACGGTCATCGCGATCATCGCGGTGCTCATGGGCCTTTTATTCCCTGCGATAGGTGCCATTCGCGAAACGGCAAAAAAAACCCAGGCCAAAAACGATCTCCTGAACATCGTCAATGCGATTAGTGCGTACTACACTGAGTACGGGCGTTATCCGAGCCTGGGCGGTGGCGGTGGGGATATCACGGTGACAGGGGGCAATAACGATCTTATGGATGTCCTGCGCGGTGTGTCCGCCGGCGATAGCGAAAATCCGCGGCGCATCGTCTTTCTCGATGCACCGATTGCCAAGGAAATCGGCGGTGAAGGTTCCGGCCGTTTCATCGCCGGCGTGGGTGATGACGGCAACTTTGTGGATCCATGGGGAATTGCTTACAACGTGCGTTACGATGGCGATTATGACAACGAAATCACTAATCCCTACACGGGCGGTGCTGGTCCTGCTGATCTTCGCAAGGGTGTGATCGCGTGGTCCTTGGGGAAGGATGGCCAAGGCGGGTCTGGCACCTTTAAACAGGGGTCTGCTGACGACGATGTGATTTCCTGGCAATAATGTGAGGATCAAGGGGGCCGCGCCACAAGCGTTTGTGCCCTCATTTCTCAAGTGGTTTTGCGGGTGTAGTTCAATGGTAGAACGCCAGCTTCCCAAGCTGGACACGAGGGTTCGATTCCCTTCACCCGCTTGTATCCATTCCCATGGCATTAGAGCTTACTTTCGCATGTGAGCGTAATAAGCGACCTGTTGGGCATGCCCAAGTCTGTTCCTCTGCCAATGCCTGAATCTGACTGCCTGCTTCTTACGAAAATGCTTCGTTCTGGAAAAACTGAACGACGTATGTATGAGCGTGCTCGTGTAGTGCTGATAGCAGCGGAACGTCGTTCCGGGATCCGGATTGCCTCAATGTTCAAGACTCGTCCGGCTCGGGTAAGCAAGTGGACCAGCCGTTACCGTCGCCACGGTCTTGCTGGGATTTACGACCTGCCCCGCAACGCAGAGAAGCGGCGCAAATACTCTTCGAACACCGAGCAACGCATTCTCGCGGCATTAGCCCGAGTTCCGCAGTTTGGAAGGGTTTTGAGTGAAATTGAGTGTGCTTGGAGAAGTGTGTTCTTAATGTGAAGCTGGTTTGATGGTGGTTGGCGTGTTGCGAGGGTTTGTAGTGGAAAGCTG
>CAZZCL010000102.1:0-9623 GCA_964652295.1 uncultured Chthoniobacterales bacterium | reverse complement strand
CTCGCCGCGGGGGCTGCGCGAGCGGCTGGCCGCGCTGGCGCAATGGTCGCCTGCCGCCCCCGACAGTGCGGAGCGGGCGCGGCTTCTCGAGAAGTGGGTAGGCAATCCCGACGGGAAGTCTTGCGAACGGATGCGCACGGCGATCTATGAGTGCGTTTCCTCCACACAAAACCACACGGGGAAGGCCCCATGAAACTGCGATGTCTCGCCCTTCCCATGGAGATTCTCCATCGGGAATTCCCGTCGAAACTTCTCCTCGCCCTCCGGGCAGTGCAGCGGGGGTTCCGGGTGGTGATCGGGCACTCCATCCCGCTCCACGCCGTTCTCCAGGAACTGCCGGGGGGCGTCTATTTCGACAAAAGCGCCACCCATGCGCGTTCTCAGCGCCTCGCCCGGTGGCGATCCTTGGGCTGGCGCACGGTGGCATCGTGCGAGGAAGGCCTCGTGGCCGTCAACGCCGCAGATTACGTAGACCGCCGCATCTCTGCGGAATCCCTCGGTGGCTTGGACGCTTTCTTCACGTGGGGTCCGTGGCAGCACCGCACGGTCGTGGAAGCATTTCCCTTCGCCGCCGACAAGCTCGTGCCCTCGGGGCACTCCCGCGCTGACGTCTTGAGCGAACGCTTTCGCAGGACCTTCCAGCCGGCGGCGGACGCATTGAGGCGGCGGTACGGAAACTTCGTCCTCGTGAATTCGAATTTCGGCTTTTACAATGCTTATAAAGGCGGAGGCGGAACCCTTGCGAGCCTCAAAGCTCAGGGAAAAATCCGGACTGCCGCTCACGAGGAGTTCTTTGAGGATTGGATTGAGCACAAGCGCGCCTTGATGGAGAGCTTTGTCGATGCCATTCCATTCCTCGCCCGTGCGGTGCCAGATATGACGATCGTTGTGCGTCCGCACCCAACCGAAAGCGAAGCCATGTGGCGGAACCGTGTTGGTGGGTCGCAGGATATTGTCGTCAGTTCGGCAGGCGGCGCCATCGCATGGATGTTGGCAGCGGCCGCCGTGGTGCAAAACAGTTGCACGACCGGGGTCGAAGCGGCGCTGCTCGGGAAGCCGGCGATTTCGTATATGCCCGTGAGGGACGACCGGTTCGATTGCTTCCTCCCCTGCGCTGTGACGTCGAGGGCGACAACTGTCGACGAGTTGGTTGCCGCTGTTCAAAACGCCGAAAATCCTCAGCCTTCGCCAAATGGCAGCTCGGACATCCTGGACGTGTTTCTGTTCAACTGGCGTGACGCCTCCGCAACGGACCGCATCATGGACCACATCGAGACACTGGACGCTCCGGTCTGGACTGGGGCCTTGGGGCTGCCAGAACGGGTGCGCTGCTTCAAGGCGCTCACGCACGATCGCGTGCGGCTCTCCATCGAATCCGCCAAAGACGTCGTCCGGGGGCGACCCTCCCGCCTCGGCTATGTCCAGCGCAAGTTTCCGGGGTTATCCGCCGGGCTGCTCGCGTCCTCCATCACTGCCTTCCGCTCGTGCGACGCGACCCTCCCCGATGCGCGGGTTCGCTGGCTGGCGTCCAGCGTGGCGGTGCTCGATCCAGCGCGATGACTACCGCTCCATGCACGCCCCAGCGCTGGGTGCATATCCCGGTTGAAATCAAGGCCAGAGAATTCCATGCCAAAGCGTTTCTCGCGGCATGCGCAATCCAGCGCGGTTGGGGAGTGATTGCCGGCGACGCGTTCCGGTTGATCAAGCGCGCGCACGAACTTCCCGCCGGTGTGCTGATCGACAAAAGCTTGTCACGGAAACGCGCAGCGGTGTTTGCCCAATTCCACGCGCATGGCCACCGGGCCGCAGCCTGGTGCGAGGAGGGTCTGGTCTATTTGTCGAGCGAAGATTATCTCCGGAGGCGGGTTGCCCGCGAGGCCCTTCGCGAATTGGGCGCGGTGTTCGCATGGGGCCCGGAGCAGGCGGCGCTCCTCCGCAGTTTCGATCCGGCCGTGGCGGAACGCATTCATGAAACAGGCAATCCGCGCTTCGACATTCTGCGCCCCGGCATCCGCGAAGCGTTCGCGCCGGACGCATCCCGCATCCGTGACGAGCATGGAGAATTTGTGCTGGTAAACACGAACTTCGGCTTTGCCAACAACTTGATGGGTCAATCCCGCTTTCTCGAGATGCTGCGAAACGATGGCAAAATCCACGATGCGCAATCCGAAGAATTCTACCAAGGCTGGATCCAATTCAAAGCCCGGCTCAGAGGAGAGTTTGTGGCTCTCGTCCGGAAGCTCGCCGACGACGGCCTCCGCGTCGTCGTGCGCCCCCATCCTCAGGAACTTCTCGGCGCGTGGAGAGAGGACCTCGGGCGCTGCGCCAACATTGCCATAGTCCGGCGGGGTTCCTTTGTTCCGTGGGCCATGGCCGCCCGGGCGGTCATCCACAACGGCTGCACCACGGCGGTCGAGAGCCGCGCGCTCGGGCAAACCGTGCTGGAGTTCCGCCCCGTAACGGATCCCCGCTTCGATTGTGTTCTTCCGCGCCTCGTCAGCGAACCGGTCTGCAGCGCCGCAGAGGTGTGCGCCGCGCTCGACAGAAGACCGCCGGATGGTCTCCCGGAGATATCGCGGCGGTATCTGTCCAGCCTCGAGGGCCCCTTCGCTTCAGACCGGATTCTGGAGATGCCAACAGGTCCCATCGACCCACGGGCTCCGCACGCTGTGCCGGTGGCCGCGGCTCGAACGCTGCGCGCCAGTCTCGAAGGCGTGCTTGCCGTCAAGCACGCCGCAGGGCGCGCCTGGCGCCGTTTGAGCGGCGAACCCGAAACCGAACGCCTGGATGAACAACGGGCAAACCGCCTGGTGCACGCAGAATTGAAGGATTGGATTGAACGCTTTCTCACGCTGCGGGGCGCCGGCGATCGGAAGATCGCCGTCTCGCGGATCGAACACGGCATCTATCGGATTGTCCCGCTTTCATGAATGCACCACCCATCATCCACGTCGGTTATCCGAAAACCGCCACGACATGGCTCCAAAAGCACGTGTTCAAAACACACCCCGGGTTGCGCTACTTCGACCGTCACAAACCCGCCGGGAGCTGGCTGTTCGACGTTGTGAGCGAACCCGAAGCGTTCTGGGACGATGCCCGGTTCGCCGAGCAAACCCGTGAGTTCGCCCGTGGTTCGACAGGAGACCAACGGCACCTCGCCAGCTATGAGCACCTGAGCGGAACCCCATTTACGCGATCCTGCGAGGCCGCCACGGCGCGGGAGCGTTTAGCCAGACATTTTCCCCGCTCAAAAATCTTGATTGGTCTTCGTGAGCAATCCGGAATGCTCTGGTCGATCTATGTCCAATACGTGATGCTGGGCGGCACCCTCCGTCCGGAACAATTCTTCGCCTGCCAGTGGCCGGCGACCGTTGGCGTGGATCTCCGAGGTTTTGAGTATGACCGTTTCGTGGAGCGCTATGCAGAACGGTTCGGCAGCGAGCAGGTGGTGATCTATTTCCAGGAAGATCTTGCGTCGGACGAGGCGGACACTCTGGCCACAATCTGGGACCGATTGGGTGTGCCACGGCACGGCCCCCCCGGGGCCGGCGCAGTCAATCCGAGCTTGAGCGCACCGTTGCTGCTCACCTTGAGGTTTCTCAATCATTTCCTCGCAAGCCGAATCAATCCGTCGCATCTCGTTCCCGAACGCTGGTTGACCACTCACAACGTCAGGGTGTTCCTGCAACGGAAACTCGATCCCAAACTCCGTAAACTCGGCCTGACACGGTCGCTCCGCCCTCCCGAAGCTCTGAAGAAAGCCTGGATCGACCGTTTCCGCGAATCCAACCGGCGGTTGGAAACAAGGCTCGCCCGACCCCTTCCGCACTTGAAGAAATAGGGGGGTTCGTCTGCCAACACCCCAAGACACCTCGCCGGCTCCGAGCGGGAACACCTTCACTCCCGGCGAACTTCCGCGCATCTCTCCGCGACCGCGATTACTCTGCCTTATTCGATGCGCATTTGTTTCGTAATTTCTTCAATGAACGGGGGCGGTGCAGAACGCGTCGCATCGCTTCTGGTGAACCACTGGGCGGCAAACGCTCACTCCGTTTCCCTGCTTCTTGCCGTTTCACCGGGCAGCCCGGTCGCCTACCCGGTGGATGACCGTGTCGAGATTGCTCATCTGGGGATTCTTAACCCGAGTGCTCCTCACTTGCCCCCGCTCAGGGAAGTCTGCCGCCCGAGCAATTTCACCCGTTTCGCGAAGCTTCGCCGTGCCATCCTGCAGCGCCGCCCCGCGATCGTCGTAAGCTTCATGGATCGGATCAACGTCGCCACGCTCATCGCATGTGCCGCCACCCGGTTGCCCGTTGTCGTTTCCGAGCGGGTCGC
Source organism: uncultured Chthoniobacterales bacterium (assembly GCA_964652295.1). Classification (GTDB taxonomy): domain Bacteria; phylum Verrucomicrobiota; class Verrucomicrobiia; order Chthoniobacterales; family CALDSX01; genus CAZZCL01. Next base: position 5,288 of record CAZZCL010000102.1, on the reverse strand, counting down.
GATTCAGGATCTCGGGGCAATCTGGAACTCAGCACGGAGAATAACCTACCCGCTTGCGCGCAGGATCGTTGTCCAGACCCCAAGGGCTGCAACGCTCCTCCCACGCAGCTTCCAGCCGCGTATTGCCGTGATCCCAAATCCTGTCCCCCAACCCGCTGGGGAAGGACAAGTCGCAGCTGACCTTCCTTCGACTTTCGTCTTCAGCGCCGGACGGCTGGTCGACCAGAAGAATCATGCACTCCTCATCCGGGCATTTGCAGATGCCTGCGCTGCAGACCCGGCCTCGCCATGGCACCTCGTGATCGCCGGAGATGGCCCGCTGCGCAATCCCCTTAGAGACCTGGCAAAATCCCTTGGGATCGCGGAGCGGACCTACTTCATCCCATGGATGCCATCGATCGGGGCGCTCTACCGCCGCGCCGCGATCTACGCGCTGTCATCGCACGCCGAAGGTTTCCCCAACGCTCTGGTGGAGGCGATGTCGTGCGGTGTACCGGTCATCGCGACCGATTGCCCGTTTGGACCGGCGGAGATTCTCGGATCAAGCGGGGCCGGATTGCTTTCGCCCCCTGGCGATGTGGGCGCGTTTGCCCAGAATCTGCAAACGCTCATGCGTGATCCCAGCTTGCGCTCAACAATGGGTAAGATTGCAAGAGACGCGGCTTCGCGCTATGCGGCGTCTGCAATCCTGCCGCTCTGGGATGAACTCCTGCCCCGCCAACCTTTCCAGATGTGAACTGCCAAAAAGGCAAATGCACTCATTGCAAGCGCGGCAAACCCAAAGACGAGAAACCAAGTCACAGGAAGCGCAATATCGATGTACCGCCGCAGATGAAGCGAGTGCGACATTGCAGGAGCCAGCAGCAACGCAAACTGGAACGCAAAGAGAACGATTGCAAGGAAGGCAGCGGTTGAACCGCAGAGGCGTCGCAGCGGGGCAATGGCGAGGATCAAACAAACCCCGACCAACCCGATCCCGACCCGGATTGGCTGCCAACGATTCATCAACGCAATGGCTTCATGGACACGGTTCACGCTCCGCTCATCCGTTTCGCGCCCGGCTATAGGCAGTTTGTAGCCTGCAAGCAGAGGTTCCGCCGCGGGGATGTCGTCGACAATGCCGGCAGCATAAACCCGTGACTTCCGGGCGAGGACGTCCCAATCTTTCACCAAGCGGGCAGCGGCAACTCCGGCCCACGGATCGTAAGCAAGGCGGAGTTCACGCAAAATCTTCGTCACGTAAGCGATCGGACGGCTGAGGACGGCATTTCGCCAGATTTCGGAAAGCTCCCGGCTCCACTCTGCCGGGGTGAGAGCCAGTCGGCGCCGCAAATCACGAAAGTCGGTGGTCCGATGCATCATCCGATCGGGATCATACCCGAGATTCAGGTAAATCCCCGGCCCTTCGATGCTTGTCCGGGCCCGCTCCTGTTCGATCAATCGGAGGAGCTCTCGATCCAACTCTGTTTGCACAGCTTTCCCGCGCAGCCAGGGTTCGACGATATTGAGGTGCCACAAGAACAGCGTCTCGGCGGCAAAACGCTGCGGTGTGCGCTCGCTCCCCGCATCGCGAAGCCGCGGCTCGGCCACACGAAGGGCTGCGACTGTGCCCACGATGCAGAGCGCAAGCAGCGCAAACCGGACGGCAGCGGTGCGACGCCGTGGACTCCAAAGAAACTGCCACCCTGCGATCGCCAGCGGGAAACAACAAACGAGGATGGCCGCCGGACGAATCCACCACAGTGCCAAGCCAAACGCCGCAATCGCGAACAAGCGCCAGTCTGCCCAGCCGCGCGCCGGGGAATGCCATGCTGCGACACCGAGAGCAAGCATGCCGGCAAGAAAGATCGGGGCAACGCTCTCGGTCATCACCACGCTCGGATAATACGCGGAGGATACGGAATCGAGCTGGCATCTGAGGCACGCGAGGGCAAGTACCGAGGACACTGCCATTGGCCATCTCAGCCAGCGGACCGCAATCCACCACAGTGCGGCGGCGATAAGCCAGTTTGCAGCCACCGCGAGCGCTTTCTGCAGGACGATCACAACCCGCATGCCGCCCACTTCGAGGAAGCCGGCCAGGAGCAGGGGATAGCCGGGCGAACGCGCCGATTCGATTCGGGCTTCACCGTGCGCGTGCAAATTCGCTGCCGGCATAAGGTAGCCTCCCGAGTCGTTCTCAAGGTACGGCAGCGTGGGGTTGGGCCATCCGGAGACGCTCTCGGCCGCGAGGAGCAGTCCGGTCGAAATCGTACAGAGTCCGATCAATGCCTTGAAGAGTGCGGCGCGCTGCCCTTGCCGCGAGAGACGAAAGGCGAGCGCAAAGCCCCCGATCCCGGCAATGGCTGCCACCCAGAACAAAGCGTCTGGAGGCTTCCATGGGAGAGAGATGCTCAGCGTCTCCACGGTTGTTCCTTCGGGTGTCGCAAACCTGAGCGAGCGCGGGTGGACCCGGAACCGGCTGGGGCCTGCAGCCACCAATCCGGAGTCGGATGTCACGCGCCGGGCCAGCATCCCGTTGATCGTCACCCGCGCGTGGGCCTGCTCCCATTCTGTGAGGCGCCCCTTCCACACGGCGCGATGTCGCACGGCGCTGCCTTGCGGCTCGCATGCCGCGGGATCGAGGTCGAACGAGGCCCGCACGATGGGCGAGCTGATCCATTGGATGCCTGCGCCGGTTAGGACCGCGATCGCAGTCCACGCGAACCAGTGTCCGAGGCGCCGCCAGGAGGCCGCGCGCTCCTTCATTTTGGCGGCCCACCCGCGGCCCGGTTCTTGTTCCATTCCGAAAGGACGTGGATCGCCCAAATGAGGCGACCCTTGCGGCGTTGCCCCCGCGCATGAGCCGACCACAAATCTGTCGCATAAGCGCAATCAATGAGCGTTTTAGCCCCTCCGCCCGGTTTGAATTGAACCTCCCGCATCCATGCTTCGATCGGAATCCCGAAGCCTTTCTTCTTCCGGTGAAGAATGTGCTCGGGCAGCATCCCCGTCAGAGCGCGTTTGAGGAGGTACTTCGTTGTTCGCCCCTTCAGCTTGAAAGAAGCGGGCAAGGTGCGGGAGAACTCTGCCATCTCAACGTCCAGAAATGGGGCGCGCACTTCAAGACCGTTGAGCATGCTAGCCCGGTCGACTTTCGCCAACACCGAATCGGGCAGGAAGAGACGCACAAAATAGTTTGCGGTTTTGTCGGGCAGACTCGCTCCTGGAGCCGCCTCCCAGGCGGCAGCAGCTTCCGGAAAAAGTTCCTCACTCGCAAAGTCACGGCCGATCAGCCGCGAGATGATCCCCGCATCCGCCGGGGCCGCCCAGGCGGCCGCAACATGCCCTTCCTTCTCTGCCCAGGATCTCATCGCCCGAAACAGGCGCTCGACTCCGGCGCCGCGCATGGCGGGAAAACCCGGCTCACGGACCAGCGGCCCTAAAAGCCGCAACACCGGACGCGCGAACCGGTGAATTGGCATTCCAGCCTGCAACGAGCCGAAGAGGTCGTATCCCGCGAACAGCTCGTCCCCGCCGTCCCCGCCAAGCGTCACCGTGACATGCCGACGCGCAAACTCGCAAAGCAGATAAGTTGGCAGGATGGACGCGTCGGCATTGGGCTCGTCGAGACGGCTCAGAATCCGGGGGATCAGCTCCTTCGCCTTGCCCAGACTCAGCAGTTGCGACTTGTGCTCAGTCTTCAAACGCGCCGCGACTTCCTTCGCGTAGACCGATTCGTCGTACGCAGCTTCCTCGAAACCGATCGAGAACGACTTGACTCCCGGCGCCAGCGCGGCAGCAAACGCCGCAGTCGCCGACGAATCGATGCCGCCGGAAAGAAAGACTCCGATCGGCACATCCGAGATGAGCCGCCGGGCCACCGCGGCCCGCAAGCGCGCCCGCAATTCCGCGGCCAGCTCGTCCTCACCCGCCTTTCCGGAGACCGGCTCCTCTCCGAAGGTCAATGTCCAGTACTGCTGGATCCGCAAGCTCGCGTCCTCCAGCAAGTACGAGAAGGAATGCCCGCCCGGCAAACGCCACACATTCCGGAGCATCGTGCGCGGGGATGGCACATATTGATGGGCGAAGTAACGGGCAAGAGACAACGGATCGCACTCGCCGGGCACTGCGGGGTGCGCCGCCAGCGCACGGAGTTCCGAAGCGAACACAAGCGTTCTGCCATCGTGAAAGTAGTAAAGCGGCTTCTCCCCAAACCGATCCCGGCTCCCGAACAACCGGCGGCGTTGCGTGTCGTAGATTACGAAAGCCCACATCCCATTCAATCTCTCGACAAAGCTGTCGCCCCAAAGCCGGTAGCCCCAAAGGAGCACTTCCGTGTCGGAGTGATCGCTCTTAAACATTGCGCCCGAAGCCTCGAGTTGTGACCTCAACTCAGCGTGATTGTAAATCTCCCCGTTGAAAACGACGCCCGTCAACCCGTCCGGCGCCCACATCGGCTGAGCGCCACCCGACAAATCCAAAATCGAGAGGCGCCGGTGCCCCAGCGAAACCTTGTCATCATTCCACACGCCTTGCGCGTCGGGACCGCGATGTGCGATCGCGGATGTCATCGCCTGCAGCACACCGGGCGCCGCTTGGCCAGTAAATCCTGCTATTCCGCACATACACGGTCCCGCCGGGGTGGCCTTGGAGCACGACAGAATCTCTGCACCTGAGCCTGTGCGCAAGACATGCGTTCTCCAACAAAAATCATACCGCTACTTCCTACCTGATGCATCGCTTTCAATCAACGGGCAAACGCCGTTTCCCGCACGTGGTCTTGACGCTCGTCCGTCCGCGATTACCCGTTGCAGGTGGCTGAAACCAACCCCGCGCCGTGCCCATGAAGCTGCTCGTCGTGGTCTCGACTCTCGCGGGCGGAGGCGCGGAACGCCAAGCCGCGAATCTCACATCCCTCTTCGCATCGGCTCAGCACACCGTGAGCATCCTGACGTTGCGCGGCGAGGATGTGCCCACCGCATACCCGGTTCCCCGGGAGGTGCACGTCGGCAAACTCGGCATCGCACGGGAGAGCAACTCCCTGTTGTCCCTCGCCGCCTGGGGCGGGGTGCGGACTCTGCGGCGCACAATCCTTTCCACACGGCCGGACGCGGTGATCGCTTTTGCCAACAAGTGCGCCATCACCGTGCTAGCTGCGCTTGCAGGAACCCGCATCCCCGTATTCGTCCGCGACTCTCATGCCGCGTGGGCGGTGCATCTTTCGCCTCTGTGGCGATGCGCCCAGCGTGCGCTTTACCCGTTCGCCGCGTGCGTCGTCGCCCAAACCGGGCGCGGGCGGGACTACT
>CAZZCL010000101.1:6409-9642 GCA_964652295.1 uncultured Chthoniobacterales bacterium | reverse complement strand
GGATCCGAGGCAGCGCACGTTGCGTCCCCGGTCCTGACAGGCCGCGAAGGACAGCGCGTCAGCACGGACAGCGTTCCCGCGTGTCCCGGCGCTGCCATAACGCCTTCTCGAAGCGCTTTCTCCAACCCCGCACGGCTGTTGCACCCCCTCGCCATTGCAGCGGACCCGGCCGCCGCGGCATTTGCTCATTACAATTCCTTTAATTTCTTTATGACTTTCAAAAATCGCATTCTTTCCTTCATCACGCTGGCCGCCAGCGTTTCTCTCACACACGCTTTGGCCGGATCGGGCGATCCGGTGGCATCCTCGCCACCCGACGCCCCGGCTGAAATGCCAGCGCACCATTCCTTAAATCCACGGCCAGACGCCCGCGCTCCCATCGGTGTGATGGGCGATCACACCCATCACGCGGGGCGATGGATGGTTTCCTACCGCTTCATGTCCATGGAGATGGATGGCAACTGCGACGGCACGTCCAGTCTGAGCCCGGGCGATGTCTTTGCGCGCGGGTTCATGGTTTCGCCCCTCCGCATGACAATGGAAATGCACATGCTCGGAGCGATGTACGGCCTGACCGACCGCGTTACCCTTGCCGCGATGGCGCCTTACACCGTTCTCTCCATGGACCATGAGACCCGGATGGGAGGAAGGTTCACAACCGAGAGCAGCGGCCCGGGCGACCCGGTCTTTTCCGCGCTCATCGCTCTTGTCAGCGGGATATCGCACCGTCTGCATTTGAACCTCGGCACAAGCGTGCCCTTAGGGTCCATTGACGAACGCGATACAACGCCCGCTGGGCCGGATACCGTGCTGCCCTACCCAATGCAGATCGGCTCAGGCACCTGGGACCTCCGCCCCGGGCTGACCTACACAGGAAACAACGGGGCATTCTCCTGGGGCGCTCAGCTCGGCGGGGTGTTGCGACTCGGACGCAATGACGAGGGCTACACCCTCGGCGACCGCGGACAGCTTGCGCTCTGGTCTGCCGCGAAGCTCAGCGATTGGGCCAGCGCGTCGGTTCGGGTCCATGGGCAGGCTTGGGGCGATATCGAGGGCCGGGATGACCGTCTCAACCCCATGGCCATTCCAACTGCCCGTACGGATCTGCGCTCCGGCGAACGCGTGGACCTGTTGTTCGGCCTCAACCTCCTCGCCCCCGCTGGATGGATCCGGGGACATCGCCTGGCCGTCGAAGCGGGGTTTCCAATCTATCAATCCCTGGACGGGCCACAGCTGGAAACCGATTGGCTCCTAACCGCCGGTTGGTCCTTCGGTTGGTAACCGGTACATCGCTCGGGTTGTGAACACCGCCCCGGCGCCGGCCGCAAAACCTGCGCCGGGCGCGGTCACCACCCTTTCCATGCGGCCACAAAAAATACGGCCACCATGACAATGGCCACACCCATCCGGCCAACGATTCCCAGCAGCGTGCCCAGCAGCGTGCCGTAACCCACCGGCACAGCCGTGTGAACCCCTTTGCGCGCGACAATCTCTCCAATCAATGCACCGGCAAGCGGGCCGACAAGAATGCCGATCAACCCGAAAAAGATCCCCACAAACGCGCCCACAACACTGCCAATCATGGCCAGCCGCGAAGCGCCAAAACGTCGTGCACCAGCCGCTGAACTCAACCAGTCGAGGGCGACGGATGCGGCGTAAAGCGCAACCAACAACCCGAGCCCGTACCAGCCAATGCTTTTCTCCGGCACGAACACAAAACGGTGCAACATGGCCATAACAAGAATCAGCGTCGTGCCCGGCAAAAACGGCAGAATTGTTCCGACAACCCCCGCGGCCATGAGCAACAGCGTCAATAAGGACAAGGCCAGATCCATACCGGGGAATTTCAACGGGGTTGACCGGCTCTTACTGCTGTCTACTCTGGCGTGCTGCACGTGGCGCTGGCCAACCCACTCCGGCGCGCGGGCAGCAAAGGCTGCCTTATTCGCAACCGTCCACAGTCCACCTCAACCCAACTTATTACCATGGCTCTTCCTATCGGCTCAAAAGCGCCCGATTTCACGCTCAAATCCATGACCGCAGACGGTCTTACAGATATCAAGCTCTCCGACAACGGAGGGAAAACCACGTTGCTGCTCTTTTTTCCCGCGGCCTTCACCAGCGTCTGCACACAGGAGATGTGCGATATGACCTCCGGCCTCGAGGCGTATGAGAAACGAAATGCACGCGTCATCGCCGTGAGTGTTGACACACCGTTTGCGCAGAATGCGTGGGCGCAAAAGGAAGGCATCCGCATCCCGCTGGCCAGCGATCTCAACAAGGACGTGGCGAAAGCCTACGGTGTGCTCCTGGAAGATCTTGTCGGCATCGGCAGCGCAGCCAAACGCGCAGCATTCGTCATCGATCGCGACGGAACAATCCAGTACAGCGAGGAAACGCCCACACCGAAGGATCTGCCAAACTTTGGGGCGATCGGAGCAAAACTTGACGAACTTAAATAAACGTTTCCGGGGCACCTGCGCCGTGCTGCTGCCCGCGATTGTTTTGTCGACAGCGCTGGCGGTCCTGACAACCGTCGCGCAGGGCGGCGAGCCGTGGCATGACGAATACGCGCGGCTGCTGCGCACGTACTCAAAACCGGCGGGTGTCGATTACAGCGCCTGGCACACATCGGCACCCGACCGCGAAGCGCTCCGGGGCATCGTCGAAGCCATCGCGGCCAAAGGGCCCCAGGCCGACACGCGGGAAGCCCGCATCGCCTACCTCGCCAATGCCTATAACGCATGGGTGCTGTATCTTGTGCTTGAGAAATGGCCCGTTGGCAGCGTGACCGATCTGGCACCCAATTTCGGATTTTTCTCCAGCGAATCCATCCGCGTGGCGGGCAGACCGATAAGCCTTAACACACTCGAAAAAGAGTCGTTGCTCAAAGAGTTCAGGGAGCCGCGCATCCATTTCATCGTCAATTGCGCCAGCCGGAGCTGCCCCCCGCTGCCGCCGCTGCCTCTGTCAGGAGCCACGCTGGAGAAGCAGATGGACGATGCGGCGCGCGCGTTCCTTGCCGACGAAACCGTAGGCGTTGTTGTGCCGTCCCATGACGAACTTCGAGTCTCACGCATCTTCGAGTGGTACCGAAACGATTTCGAAGCTTCGGGCGGGATTCTGGAGTTTATCCGGCGATACCGCGATCTGCCATTGGACGACGATCGTGAGATCGAATTCCTCGAATACGATTGGGCCATAAACGCCCTCTGACACTCTCTGACACTCTC
>CAZZCL010000101.1:0-6309 GCA_964652295.1 uncultured Chthoniobacterales bacterium | reverse complement strand
CTCTGACACTCTCTGACACTCTCAGGCACCGTCTGAGCAGACCGAAAGCCTGGCGTTCCTGCCGGAGCATTGCAAGATTGCCCGGTGGCTTCCCGCTAAGGACAGCATGCCCGAGCGCCGGTGCCCCGGGCGCTTTATTTGACTTGCTGCCGGCAGCGCCGTAATATGCGTGTCCAGCCTAGGATGCGGACGGAGTGGGGCGATCCCCACTCCGTTTCGTTTCCGGGGCAATACTCCGCAGAAAATTATGAACGGCGAACTGCTCGCACAACTCGAATATCTCGAACGCGAACGCGGGATCAAAAAGGAGGTCCTCGCGGAAGCGATCTCCAATGCCCTTTTGTCGGCATCCAAAAAGGCCGTCGGGCCTGCGCGCGAGTTACGCATCGATTTCGACATTAAAACGGGATCCATCCGCGCGATGGCGAAACTCATCGTGGCCGACCCTGTTATGGATCCGCATGGCGAAGTATCGCTTGCGCGGGCGCGCAAGTTCAAACCGGACGCCGAACTGGGCGAGGAGGTCGAAGTGGAAGTCACTCCGGCGAATTTCGGGCGCATTGCCGCGCAGGCCGCCAAGCAGGCCATGATGCAACGGTTTCGCCAAGCGGAGAAAGAGATGATCTTCGCGGAGTTCAAGGATCGCGCAGGCGACATTGTCACCGGCACGGTCCGGAGATTCGAACGCGCGGACGTGATCGTCGATCTGGGCAAGTTCGAAGCACTCATGCCCCAGCGCGAGCGGGTGCAAACCGAGGACTACAATATTGGAGACCGCATCCGCGCTTACGTTGTGGCCGTGGAAAACGGACCGCGCGGTCCGGAGATCATCCTTTCCCGGAGCCATCCCAATTTCGTTCGGAAACTGTTTGAAGTGGAAGTGGCAGAGATTGCCGACCGCACCGTCGAACTCCGCGCAATCGCGCGTGAAGCGGGGTTCCGCACCAAGATCGCGGTGCACAGTGCCGACGAAAAAATCGATCCGGTGGGTGCCTGCGTCGGGATGCGTGGTTCGCGTGTAAAAAATATTGTGCGCGAGTTGAACAACGAAAAGGTCGATATCATCCGTTGGAATCCCGACCCGAAAGAGTTCGTTCTTGAGGCATTAAAGCCGGCAAAAGTCCGAAGCGTTACGTTGGATGAAGGGCACAAAAAAATCGTTCTCACCGTCGATGAAGACCAACTCTCGCTGGCCATCGGCAAGCGGGGGCAGAACGCGCGCCTCACATCCCGCCTCATTGGTTGGGATATCAGCATCGAGAAAGCCGCTTCCGCCGAAGACATCGTGAAGGGCCAGATGGAGGATGCCGTGGAGCAGATGCAATCGGTGTTCGATCTGGACAGCGACAAGGCCAGAAAGCTGGTGGAAAGCGGCATGACCACGCTCGATACCATCGCCCTGACCGAGGCTGCCGATCTTGTTAACCATGTGGGGCTCGACGAAGCCACCGCCGCTCGCATCGTGGAAGTTGCGCGCCAAAAATCCGAACCCGCCGAGACCGCCTGATCGTTCCGCCTTTTATCCACGCAATGCCAGCAAGGACCTCTTCGACCTCAACTTCAAAAAGCCGGTCACACACGACATCGGCCGCCGGAAAATCTTCGGCAGCATCCAAATCTTCTGCAGCAGCTTCGAAGATCGCTCCGCCCAAGAGCACCGCATCCAAGGCGCGCAGTCCGAAGTCGAGAACAGCTGGATCCAAAGAATCGCCCCAGAAAAGAGGCGCTGCCAAGCCTGCCGGCAAGGCGCCCGCCAATGCGTCTGCAAAACTTTCCACGTCGTCTCCCGCAGCCGGTTCCAAGCCTGCCGAGTCGGCCCCACCGCCGTCGGCCGCCCGCAAGGAGGCCGTTTCCGTCGTCGATTTCGACAAGGAAGACGCAAAATCCACTGCTCCCCGCAAGGATCGGGAGCGCAAGCCGACAACATCTGCGCCGTCCGCCGATTCCCCCAGACATTCTTCCCTGCCTCCAATTTCGCGCGGTAACACGCAGGACAATGCGGTGCGTTCCCCCGCTCCGCCCGCTTCAGCGATTGCAAGCCCTGAACCCGCCCCGGTCGTCAAGGCATTAGATCTGATCGGCGCTGGCGATGAAGAAGTTCAGGATCGGCAATCGGCCGAAAGCTCATCCGAAAGTCCGGCCGATGGCGCACCGCCGCCCGAAGACGCAGCGCCGGACGATGCCCGCACCATACACATCAAGCCGCCGATCGTGGTTCGCGATCTGGCTGAGGCACTGAATCTTAAGCCGTTCCAGATCATCAAAGATCTGATCGACTTGAACATCTTCGCCAACATTACGCAGACGATCGACGCTGACACGGCAGCAAAAATCTGCGACAAACACGACTACGTTTTTGAAGTCGAAAAACGCGAGAAAGGCGGCGGGGTTCATAAGCCCGAGGTAAAGGTCGAGGCCCCTGCCGCGCCGGTCGAAGTTCCCCAGGAACTCCTCCTGCCGCGCGCCCCGATTATCACCTTCATGGGGCATGTGGATCATGGCAAAACCTCCCTTATGGATGCCATCCGCAAAGCACGGGTGGCAGCCGGCGAAGCTGGCGGCATCACGCAGCATATCGGTGCCTATAGCGTAGAGCATCAAGGCGCTCATTTCACGTTTCTCGATACGCCCGGCCACGAGGCGTTCACGGCAATGCGCGCCCGTGGTGCCCAAGTGACAGACATCGTCGTTTTGGTTGTTGCAGCCGATGACGGCATCATGCCTCAGACGATTGAAGCCATAAATCATGCCAAAGCGGCAGGCGTAACGATCATTGCGGCCATCAACAAGATCGATCTGCCGGGAGCGAATGTTGACAGGGTCAAGACCGGGCTTCAACAACATGGGTTGGCTCCGGAAGATTGGGGCGGCGAAACCATCTGCGTCCCGGTGTCCGCAGTGAAAGGCGACGGCGTCGAAGATCTTCTGGGAATGATCGCCCTGCAGGCCGAAGTGCTGGAACTTAGGGCCGATCCGAGGGAAAACGCGAGGGCTACGGTCATCGAATCACAAATGGAACCGGGACGCGGTCCGACTGCCACGGTCATCGTCCGCATGGGCACACTCAAGGCAGGTGCGTCGTTCATCTGCGGCAATGTGTGGGGCAAAATCAAGGCGATGCTCGACGATAAAGGGCACCCCATGAAACAGGCCGGCCCGTCGACCCCCGCCAAACTGCTCGGGTTCTCCGGTCTTGTCAGCGCGGGCGACGAATTGGTCGTCATGGAGAACGAACGCACGGCACGACAGCTCTCCGAGGAGCGAGTCCTTTCAGAGCGCTCCGAAAAACTCTCCGCCCCACCACGCGCAACCTTCGAGAATCTTTTCGAAACCATGGCCGACGGCCAGCGCAAGACGCTCCGCGTGGTGATTAAAAGTGATGTGCACGGTTCGCTGGAGGCAATCGCCGGAGCGCTCGAAGATATCGAATCCGACAAGGTCGATCTGGAAATCATCCACTCTGGGGTCGGCCCGATTTCAGACTCCGACGTGCTCCTTGCAACGGCCTCGGATGCGGTGATCATCGGTTTCAACGTGAAAGTCGAGAGCGTCGCCGCAGCATCAGCCAAACGGGAAGGCGTCCAAATCCGGCTTTACAGCATTATTTACGAGCTGATCGATCAGGTTAAGGAGGCGATGGCCGGTCTGCTGGACCCGGAACTCCGCGAAAGCCCGCTCGGTCATGCGAGCGTGAAAAAGGTCTTCAATCTCTCGCGCGGTATCGTTGCAGGCTGTCTGATCACAGACGGACGAATTCTGCGCAACGGACGTGCGCGCGTCCTTCGCGATGGCCAGCCCATTTACGACGGCGGAGTGGCAACATTGAAGCGGTTCCAGGAGGATGCAAAAGAAGTGCGCACCGGCCTGGAGTGCGGCATTCGCCTCGGCGATTTCAACGATTACGAGGAAGGGGACATCATCGAGTGTTATCAACTCGAAAAGGTGCCCCAGAAACTCTGATCGTTTCCCCACGTTACCGCATTCCCATCTCCCTCGGCCCACGGCCTTCTCTGGAATCCGCGCCCCGTAAAACGCGGCTTCTTTTGTGAGCGGCATTCTTTTCGGAAAATGAAACATCGACTCATCAGAGCCAGCGAATTGTTCAAGCGCGAACTCGGTGCCTTGCTGGTGCGCGACTACGATTTTTCCGGCGCCCTTGTGACGGTGCACCAGGTCAACCTTACGCCAGACCTTCGCAAGGCCCATGTTTACGTCGGAATCGTCGGGAACGTATCGCCCCAATCGGTTCTCGATACACTGAGCGAACATCGCAAAGCCATTCAGCGGGAGATGGCGCAACGGGTAATCCTGAAATATACCCCGGTCATCGAATTTCATTTCGACGAATCCGTTGCGCGCGGCACGCGCGTGCTCCATCTCCTCGACGAAATCGATTCTCCCGATTCCGACCATGACAACCCAAAAGTCTGAACCGCACGCCACACCCGACATCCACCCGGCCGGAGGGCGCGACGCCTCATTTCTCGAGATCGCCGGAGCGTTGCGCACTGCAGATCGCGTCCTAATTTATTCTCACGTCCGCCCAGATGGCGACGCCATCGGCTCACTTCTGGCCCTTGGCATGGCGTTACGGCAGGAAGGACGAAATGTGGTCATGTGGAGCCAGGACGGCGTACCAGCTACGATGCAGTTTCTTGCAGGCACCGAACTGGTCCGGCAACCTCCGTTCCCACCGTCGGAATTCGATGCCGTTGTCGCGGTGGATACCGCAGAGGAAAAACGCGGAGGTGAGGAATTGCTTAAAGCCGTGCTGCGCCGGTCTTTGACGGTGAACATCGATCATCACGCCACCAACCCGGGCTACGGCGACTTGTGCCGCATCGATCCGCGCGCGCCCGCCACGGGCGAGATTCTGTTCGAACTCATCCGCGCCGCAGAATTGCCTTTCACAAGCGCCGTGGCAGACGCCTTGTACGTGGCAATCGCCACAGATACAGGTTGGTTTCAATATCCTGCCACAACCGCCCGCACCTATGAGGTTGCCGCGGAGCTTGTGCGCGGTGGGGTGGATGCCCCGGCGATTTCCGCCCGTCTCAACGATAACTCGCCCCGGCGGCGTTTTGAACTGATGCGCATCTTTCTCGATCGGGCCGTTTTCTCAACGGATGGACGCGTCGCCGACAGCGCGCTGACCCTTGCCGATGCAACACAAGCCGGGGCGCAACCGGAGGATACGGAAGGACTCATCGACCTGATCCGTGCGGTGGACGGGGTCGTGGTCGCTGCCTTCTTTGAGGAATTGCCCGACGGCAATTGTCGGATCAGTCTCCGCTCCAAATCTCCGCAGGTTGACGCCAGCCGAATCGCCGCGTCATTCGGTGGCGGTGGCCATCCTGCAGCGGCGGGTGCCAGGCTGGAAGGACCGCTTTCGGAGGCACGCCAACGCGTTTTAACCGTTGTACATCATGAACTCGGAAGCTGACATCGACGGAGTTCTTCTTGTGGATAAAGCGCCGGGCATGACCTCTCACGATGTCGTAGCCCGCGCGCGACGCTGTCTTGGCACCCGCAAAGCGGGCCATTGCGGCACGCTCGACCCAATGGCCACCGGGCTGCTCATCGTGGTCGTTGGACGCGGAACAAAGATCCAGGATCTGTTGATGAGCGAAGACAAGGTTTACGAGGGCGAACTCACGCTCGGGCGCACAACCGCCACGCAGGATCGCGAGGGAGAAACTGTGGAAGAACGTCCCGTGCCGCCGCTGGGTTCTGAGCAAATCGAAAAGGCGTTTTCGACCTACGACGGCGACTTCTATCAAACGCCTCCCATGGTGTCTGCGATCAAGAAAGACGGCGTGCCGTTGTATAAACTTGCGCGGAAAGGCAAAACCGTGGAGCGCGAGCCGCGCCTGGTTCATGTCTATGGCCACATGGTCACCCGTGTGGATCTTCCCGTGGTGGCGTTTCGTGTGACGTGTAGCAAAGGGTTTTATGTGCGCACCTACGCCCATGACATCGGCGAAACACTTGGCTGCGGCGCTCATCTTTCCGCACTTCGCAGAACCAAATCCGGCCGTTTCGATGCGGCAGATGCGGTATCCATGGATCTCCTTGTACCCGAAAGCCGGGACGAGGTGCTGGCGCGCATGCTGACGCTCGCAGCCGTCTCGCGCCTGCGCGGCGCCTGAACGCATCGTCATGTGGCTCGGCGATTCCTTCGAAGATCTTGCGAGCATCCCGGGCCCCGTGCATCTGGCCATCGGCACGTTCGATGGTCTGCACCGCGGCCACGCGGCCGTCATCGGCCGCGCACTGGACGAAAGCCGCCGCAGCGGCGGAACCACGGCT
>CAZZCL010000100.1:0-9710 GCA_964652295.1 uncultured Chthoniobacterales bacterium | reverse complement strand
GATCAGGCCGGCCTGCGCCTGGCGGGCGACAGCGCGCGCAGCGGGGTCAAGTGCAGGCGAGAGCACGCTGTCGTAAAATTCGTCCGCCTCGTCCGCACGTTTTGCGAAGATCTCTCCGAACGCACTGCCTCCAAGATCAAGCGGCGCACAAGCTGCGCGGCAGAGTCGCAGTCGGATTTCTGCGCGCGCATCCGGCGCCAGATTGCCGTGGAAATGCAATGCAGCCCGCGTTCCCACAAGGGCCGGGTTGACGGCATCGAGATCCTCCTGAATCACAGCGCGATGGAAGGCGTCCTTTGTATACGGCCCCGCGTTCGGGGTGCCAAACAACAGTTCAGAGTTCGTCTCGTTTTCGGTGAACAACGGGACGCGTGCAACCAGATCGCCCGGACCATGCCAATCGAGCAGAAATTCGCCGAGAGTCTCATGATCGGCGGCAATGATCGCGCGCCGTCCGTCGTACCTGAGTGCGGGACGCACCCCGGGTTGTTCGTGCGTCGCACCCCAACTCCATTGGTTGCGGAACCATAATGTGGGAAGTACATGCAGGGGACATGCCCGCGGACCGCGGTTGTGCGCAACGATTCGCACAAGCATGTCTTCCGGGGCGACCTTGGCGTACTCGATCCAGATATCGAACACGGAGTTCTCGTCGAAAACGCCAGTGTCCGCGAGTTCAAACTCGCCTTCCTGCAGGCTGCGCCGCGCGTTCGCCGATCGCAATTCCGCATAGGGAAACCGTTCCTGCGGATAGCGATACAGACCTTTGGCATAGGAACACGTCGGAGTGGCATCCAGATAGAAATATTCTTCCTTCACGTCTTCGCCGTGGTTTCCCTCCGGCCCCGTCAGGCCGAATAGCCGTTCCTTAAGAATAGCATCGCGCCCGTTCCAGAACGCAGGGGCCAGACAGAGCCGACATTGCCGGTCGGTCCAACCTAACAGGCCGTCCTCACCCCAGCGATAGGCGCGCGCGGTGGCGTCCTCATGCGTCAAATAGCGCCAGACATCCTGATCTGCAGAATAATCTTCGCGCACGGTGCCCCACTGGCGTTCGGGAAGATAAACTCCCCAACGACGCCAGTTTTCTTCGCGCGCGGCTTCAGCAGCCAGACGCCGGTGTTCTGCGGTTCCCATCGGCTGTCACCATAGGGAAAATGCACGGGACGGAAAGCGTAAAGCCCACTGCGCGACCCGCAACCCGCCACATCAAACCGCGCCGTAAGCGAGCATGGCGTCGGAGACCTTCACGAATCCGGCAATATTCGCGCCGGTCTTGTAATCCACCGGCGCGTCTTTACGCACGCCGTAACGCACGCACTGAGCGTGAATACCACTCATGATGCCATGCAGCCGCGCATCGACCTCTTCGCGCGTCCAGCTGATGCGCAGGGAATTCTGACTTTGCTCAAGTCCGGACACAGCGACGCCGCCAGCGTTGGCGGCTTTTCCCGGTCCGAACAGGATGTCACTGTCCAGAAACCGTTTCACGGCGCCGGCCGTGCACGGCATGTTCGCCCCTTCGGCCACAGCCACGAGCCCGTTGGCGATTAATGCGGCGGCATCCGCTTCACGGAGTTCATTTTGCGTGGCGCAGGGGAATGCCAGTTGACAGCCAAGGCTCCACGGCGTTTCGCCTTCGCGAAATTCAGCGCCATAATGTTCCGCATACTCGCGAATGCGCCCGCGCCGGTTCTCTTTGAGATCAATCAACGCTTCCAGTTTCTCCGGGGTAAACCCTGCAGGATCGTAAATGCTTCCGCCGGAATCCGACGCGGTAAGCACCTTGACGCCGAGATCCAGCAATTTCTCGATGCAATACAACGCCACGTTGCCTGATCCCGAGACGGCCGCAGTCATGCCTTCAATGTCGCGCCCGGCATGCTTCAGCATGTTCTGCATGAAGTACACTGCGCCATACCCCGTGGCTTCCTTGCGCACCAGACTGCCCCCGAAAGACAGACCTTTTCCAGTCAGGATCCCGGCAAACCGATTTTCAAGCCGTTTGTATTGTCCAAACAGATAACTGATTTCCCGGGCGCCAACGCCGATATCGCCGGCCGGCACATCCACGTCGTCGCCGATATGCCGGTGGAGTTCAATCATCAGGGAATGACAAAACCGCATCACTTCATGCTCGCTTCTGCCTTTTGGATTGAAGTTCGATCCGCCTTTCGCCCCGCCCATGGGAAGGCCTGTCAGACTGTTCTTAAACACCTGTTCAAACCCAAGAAATTTCAGGATGCTTTGGTTGACGCTGGGATGAAAACGCAACCCGCCCTTGTAAGGACCGATGGCATTGTTGAATTGCACGCGCCACGCGCGGTTTGCGCGGAAGCGCCCGGCATCGTCCTCCCATGTCACGCGAAAAATCACGATACGATCTGGCTCGGTCATTCTTTCGAGAATGGCCGCGTCGCGGTACTTGGCATGGTCGGCGGTGAAGGGAATCAGGTTCTCGACAGCTTCACGAACCGCCTGATGAAATTCGCCCTCGTGCGGATTGCGTTTACGGACGCCTTCCATGAAACATTCGATCTCGTTTTCGTACGCAGAACAATCGGCAGGAACATTCCAGGAATCGGCGGTATCTGACATAGGGCAGGACAGACGAGCTTAAAAGACCTGCTACGGCACAAACAACGCCGCAGCGAGCGATGAAAACAGTGGATGGAAGCGAATTGGACTGATCCCGCCACGGCGGTTACGGAATGTCGAGACCCAGTTTTTCAAGTTTTTTATACGCGACATTCACCACATAACGGTCGCCAGGATTTTTCCTTACATAATCCTGATGATACTCTTCGGCGGGATAAAACCGTGCGAGAGGCGCGATCCCGGTGGCAATGGGTTTATCCATGCGGGATTGCGCCGCGGTTTTCGATTGTTCGAACACCATTTTCTGATGGTCGCCATCGTATAACAGGATGGACCGATAGTGCGGACCGAAATCGGGCCACACCCCGCGGGGATCCGTGGGGTCATGCGTTTTCCAGAAGAAATCGACGAGATCGCGCAAGGACGTGGTCTCCGGGTCGAACTCGATCTCCACCACCTCAGCATGACCGGTTCGCCCGGCACTCACGGATCGATAATTCGGATCGGGTTCCACACCACCTGCGTAACCGGATACAACGGCGATCACGCCAGGCAGTTGTTCGTAAATCGCCTCCACGCACCAGAAACAGCCTGCGCCAACAACCACCTTCTCGGAGGCGCAAAGCGGTGCGCCAAACCCGGACAGGATGCCAACCACGGCGAGCGACATTGCGGACGCGGTGGAGCGATGGCGGGAGGGGCTCATTCGGTTTCCCCTTTCGCAAACAGCGCGGCGTAGTCGCCGTAGCCTTCCTGTTCCAGCTCATCTGCCGGAATAAAGCGTAGTGCAGCGGAATTCATGCAATAACGCAGCCCGGTCGGTTGCGGACCATCGGGAAAAACATGTCCGAGATGCGAGTCGCCTTTCACCGAGCGCACTTCAACCCGCGTCATGCCATGGGAGCGGTCGGCGACTTCTTCGACCAGCCCCGGATCCAGCGGTTTGGTAAAGCTCGGCCAGCCGGTGCCGGAATCGAATTTATCCGTGGAACTGAAAAGCGGAGCGCCTGAAATCCGGCAGACATAAAGCCCCGCCTTTTTGTTGTCGTGATATTCATTGCGGAACGGCGGTTCAGTCCCGTTCTCTTTGGTAACATGATATTGCAGTGGTGTGAGCATGGCTTTGAGGTCTTCGTCGGCAGGGGTAGCGGGCTGGGCGCGCGCAAGCGATGCCAGAAGCGCAAATGCGAGCAGGCAACCTGCGCCCATGAAGAAAGCGCGCGGTTGAAGCAAGGCACGGAAAATTTTGTTTATCATAGAGTTTTGTAATAAACGATAAGCAGGATACCGATAGTCCTTATGCGAGCGGCGGTCCGGCGGATCTATTCCGCGGCGCGGGCGTCGGTAGCGGCGATTTATTCTTCCGGATACAGGATACGCCCGCATTGATCGCAAAACTCCAGGTCTGCGCTGGTGCGAACGGAAGCAGCCGTGCCGGAACTCACCTTCATATGGCATCCTCCGCACACGCCGTGCGCTAACGGAGCCAGCGCATCCGATTTCCGCGAAAGCAACCGTTCATACACAACCAGTGTGTCCTCATCGACATTGCGGGCGAACCCTTCCCGATCCTCCTGCACTTCAGCGATTTCTTTCTCGAGCACAGCAGCCTTTTCGTCGATGCCTTTGGCCCGTTCCGCGATCTCGGAGAGCGCGCTGCGCTGCATGGCTTCCGCCGTCTGCACGCGTTGCTTAAGAACTTCGGCCTGCTCCATGATCGCGAGTTCGCGGTCCTCAATGCCGCGAATGTCTTCCTCGGCGCGCGCAATCTCATGGGCGAGCGCGGTAAATTCCTCGTTCTTCCTGGTCTCAAGCTGCTGCTGTTTGTATCGCGCGATGGCCGCGCGACGACTTTCCGCTTCAAGTTCCAGCGTTTTCCGGGCCGACTCATTTTCCTTCAGCGCAAGACGGGCCGCATCCACTTCCGCGGCTGCTCCGGTTTTGCGGGCTTCAAGACGCCGACGTTCGGTGGGAAGAGCGGCGGATTGCTCTTTGAGCGCGGCCAGACGCCGGTCTCGATCCTGCAGAATGAGCAACTGCTCAATATGGGCTTGCATGAAGAGGAAACTTAAAGCGGGAGAGGTGGGCTGCGCAATCCCGGACAGCGCATGACGCCAGTTGCAATCCGTCGCTTTGAGCTTTCGCGGCAGGTCGGTCTGTGCAATCTAATTATGCAAACCTCCAGGCGAACGGTGAACATTGCCGTTCTGCAGAATTTATGAGCGTCCCCTCTGAAAGTCCCGTCTACCGTCGTGCGCTTGCGCTTCTGCTGGCGCTCGCCGTAGCTCAGGCAGCAGCCTGGGCGTGGATCGAATTGCCAAGACCGGCCGGTGCAGGCCGCGCGCACTCCGCGGGCGCAGTGCAACACACGCCGGGAAACGGTCCGGACCTTTCCATGGCCGCAAATGCCACCGGCACAATGCAACCTGCCGCCGGAGAACGGATCGTGCCGGATCTTTCCACAATCATCGAAGAAGACGTGCCGGTCGCCGGCGAGCGGGATCCCCGCGAGAACGATCCGCAGCTCACCCCGGAACAGTTCGTATTGCGCACAGCTCTGGAGCGCGTTCAGCTTGCGCGATCCGCACGATCAAAAGGCGACACGGAGTTCGCGCTCAACGCGCTGCGGGAAGCGCTCGCTCTCGTGCCGGACAACGCTGAAGTTCTGGCAGAGATGGCTACCACCTACGAAATCATGGGGTTGTTCGACAAGTCCGCGTCGTCGTGGCAGCAAATTCTCGATCTCGACGCCGAAAAAGCCGGTATTTATCGTGCAATCGCTTCTGAAAAACTTGCCCGCGGCGTCGGGGATGAAACAGCACTGGACGAACGTTCTGTCGCCGAAACCGCCGATCAATACCTTGCACCCTTCCGCGAAAATGCCCTCGTGCGCATCGATGGCATCACCGCGGAGGAACGGTTGAACGAAGACGGTGCCACAAGCGTGGACATGATCATTCCCCTGCGCGCGGCAGGAGGTGCCTTGGATCTTGAGATCCGGGACGTCAAGATTCAGGTCTATTTCTACGATCTGTTGGACGACCAGAATGTCGTCCTGACCAACGCCGTCGTTTCGAGCGAATGGCAGACGCCACCCCCTGACTGGCGCGACGATGGGGTCGAACGCCTTATCGTCAGCTACCAGCAGACACCGCTGGAGTTGAGCACCGAAGACAACCGCGAACGGCGCGAGTATCTCGGTTATATTGTCCGTATCTATTACAAAGGCCAACTTCAGGACGCCGCTTCGGAGCCGTCTCGACTCATGGAACTTTATCCCACTCCCGAAACCCTGACATTTTGACGCGCAACCCACCCCGCAGCACCCTTTTCCTGCCGGATTTCAGTGCCGTCCTGACAAGCAGCGCTCCGTCGGCTGTCTCCCCCTGCACTCACCCCAAACCCACCACCTCCCTCCCCCCTCGCCGATGAATATTCTTCTGGTCGACGATCAGCATTCCGTGATCGAAGCGCTTGTCCGCGCACTGGCCAACGTCCCGCGAAGCTACAATGTCAGCAGCGTCATCGGTGCCACCCAGGCGCTTGAGGAAGCCATGACCATGGACGCGCTGGACGTTCTGGTCACGGAAGTTTATCTCCAGGACATCGATGGCTTTCGCCTTCGCGAAACATTGCAGGAACGTTTCCCGGATCTGCACACAATTTTTTTTACCGGGCACGATCTGAGCCAGTACGAAGAGCGCACCCGCGGTGCGATTGTGCTTCCGAAGACCACCGATATCGAAGAGTTGATCGCCATCTTCGACCAGTTTGAAGCGCTCGCCGACAACCACAACCGAGGCAGTCGCCCGGGCGAAAAATCCGTCCTGAAACCGTTTGCAACGCCAGCGCAACCGGCATCGTCTCCGCACCCCCCGGTTCCGAAAGTTGTCGCCGTACCCAATCCGGGTTCGGACACACTTCAACAACCTGCCGCAAAACTTCCCCAACCCCGTACGGTGTCCCCATCGGCCGTGCCGCGTCCAGTAGCCGTCGCACAACCAGACCCCCCCCCCGCCGACCCACCGCCATCCGGCGAAGCGGATCATTCCACCCCGGCAGTCCCCGTGCCGGTTCCGGTTCCCAAGGCTGTTCCAAAAGCTGTTCCCAAGGCTGTTCCCAAGGGGTCCGGCGTGCGGCCTCCGGCTTACGTAACGCCAGTCATCCAGCTCGCCGAATTGATCGAGCGCGGTGGAGAACAGGGTGCGCCACCCTCCACGTTCGAAAGCAATGCCCCTCAGGGCAGCCAGGATGGCACACAGGAATCCTCGGCCGATGAAGAACCCGAAATCGACGAACGTTCCAAGTCGGCGCGCCTGCGCAGCCTGATTCAACGCCCCGGATTCACGGGGCGACTCGATCAGTTTCAGTTGGTTGATATCATCCAGATGTGCTGTCTGAGCCGCCGTTCCGGCCGCCTCTCGATCAGCCAGGGCATGACCCGCGGCGTGATCTACATGCAGGATGGCAACTTTATTCATGCCGTCACCGAATCGGCCGAAGGCGATCAGGCCATCTATGAAATTGTCGGCTGGGAATCCGGACAATTTTCCTTCGACGACAAGGTTCAACCCGAGAAAATCACCATTGCCGGCGGGTGGGAACAGGTGCTCATGGAAGCCATCCGCCAGCGCGACGAACAAGGGCTGACGCACGAGAGCGAGCCTGAGGAAAATCTTGTAGGGCGCAAAATCGGCGATTACCAGATCGAGCGAAAGCTCGGATCCGGTGGCCAGGGCGATGTGTTCGAAGCCCGCCAGCTTTCCATGGATCGTCCGGTTGCCATGAAAATTCTCTGGCGCAACGTGTATGGCGACGCGTCCGCAGTGCAGGCGTTTATCGCCGATGCCAGCGCAAAAGCGCAGGTGCAGCACAAAAACATCCTGACGGTGTACGAAGCGGGCGAATCCGAGGGTCTCTACTATTACACGCGCGAATACGTCGAGGGTGCCAGCCTCGCCGATTTGAGCGCCCACGGCCAGGCGCTCGACGATCAGGCAGCGCTTCAACTTATCCGCGTGTGCGCGGAGGCGCTCAGCTATCTCAACCACAATAAAATTCCACATGAACCCCTCACGCCTGCGCGCATTTATCTCGATGCACGCGGCCAGCCGAAGATCGCCAACCTCGCCACGGTCGACGGCGAAACCACTGTGGCTGTGCAGAAGGAAATGCGGGATCTGGCCGGCATTCTGTCCGACGCGATGAAAGGCGCGGCGGGCGCCTCTGCAGGCGTACAGGGTCTGCTGGCGCGCATGCAGATGCAGGGCTCTGGCGGCTTTCTCTCGTGGGGCGCGCTGATCCAAAGCGTGCGCGAACTTGAACCCAAAGTGGTTCCCAGCGACGCCTTTAAGCTCAGCGAGCAGGACGAGGCGGCAATCCGCGCAGTGGAAGAAGCCAAACAGCGCCAGCGGCGCACAATCATCTATACCACCATGGCAATGTTCGCCTTGTTATGGGTCGTGGGCGGCATTGTCTGGTGGCAGTTTTTGCGTCCGCAGGAACGGGTGTTCAAAACGATGCTGCGCATCCCGGCCGGCGAGTTCGTTTATCAGGCTGGCGAAACCGCGTCCACTGGCGAGTTCTGGATCGACGAATACGAGGTTACCATCGGTCAATATGCCCGGTTCCTGCGCGCAGTGCAGGATGAGCCCGTCGAGAAGTACGCTCATCCTGATCAACCGAAGTCCAAGACATCCTACAAACCTGCGGATTGGGACACTTACTATCCCCGGGCGCGCGCAGCGAGAACATGGCGTGGAGTGCCCATCGATCTCAATTATCCCGTCTTCAATGTGAGTTGGTACGACGCATCTGCCTACGCGAAATGGCGCGGGCGCCGCCTGCCCACCGAGCAGGAATGGGAAAAAGCTGCGCGCGGCGAGAAAGGCAATCTCTATCCCTGGGGCAGTGAACCCGATGTGGAGAAGCTCAATTCCAGCGCGGATTACACGATGGCCCCGCACCCGAAATATAAGGCTGAAGTGGACGGCTTTGTCTGGTGGTCGCCTGTGGACGCGTTCAAGAACGACAAAAGTCCTTTTGACGTTCGTGGAATGGCGGGAAATATGGCGGAATGGACCGCCTCCTTCGACGATTCGGCCGGGCTGAGCAATCCCGTGATCCGCGGGGGATCGTACTCCTCCCCCACGTACGAGCTGACCAGACGCTACGTGCAGCTTGCGGCAGAGATCGGCGACCCTCGCGTCGGGTTCCGCACGGTGTCCGACGTCGCTCCGCAGGAATGATCGCACGGAGCCGCATGCGAACCTTTCTTCCTGCGCTTGTCTTCGCGGCGATCCCGGCCCTCCCTGTCGCCGCGCAGCTTGATATCGGGCTGTCCACCGAACGCAAGGAATTTATCCTCCATGAACGGCTTGTCGCCAAAGTGCGTATCACCAACCTTGCCGGGAAACCGTTGATGCTCCGGGACACTCCCGAAACGCCATGGCTGCGTTTCCGCGTCGACAATTCCGCAAGCGGTCGTCCCGCACGAATGCGTTCCTCGCGCCCGGAACTCGAGCCGCTCTGGCTGGAACCGGGTGCCACCCTCGAGAGAGCGCTCGATATCTCCCGGTTTTACACTCTCGACCAGCCAGGCTCGCTTCGTATCTCCGCCCTGATCTATTCTGCGGAATACGAACGATTCTTCGCATCGCCCGAGGTGCTGGTCAGCGTCGGGGAAGGTCGCACAATCTGGTCGCGCCGTGTGGGAACCCCCAACGGCGGCCTGCGATTATATTCCCTGCTCTCCTTCCATATCGACGACACCCGCATGCTGTACGCCCGCGTGGAGGACGCCGGAAGTGGTGCCGTCTACATCACCCGCCCGGTCGCTCCGCACCTTGTGTTTTCTGAACCTGCGGCGGAAGTGGATGCAGCCAGCCGCTTCAACATTCTGACACTTAGCGCCCCCAAAACCTTTGTGCATCTGGTTCTCGATCCGGATGGCAATCAGCTCGAACGCATCGTCTACCGGACCACAAAAAGCCAGCCCACCCTCGCCCGCGACGCAGCCCCGGGGCCGAACCTCGCCGGGATCGGTCTGATCACGGTCGGCTCGCTGCTGCTGCTCGCTGTGGTGCTGCTGGCCGTGCTCATCGGCATCGTGG
>CAZZCL010000099.1:0-9739 GCA_964652295.1 uncultured Chthoniobacterales bacterium | reverse complement strand
CAACACGACAAACTGCCGCTCGCACGCCGCTTGGCGGTGGTGCGTGGGGCGAGGTACGGGTGTTTCGCGCTTTGAAACGTCAGCCGCTCGGTTGATCGCCGCGTTTATTGGTCCGGCAACCTATTGAGCAGGCTGCGCCGAGAGTCGGCATGCATCGGCGTGCGGAACCCTGCTCGTCATGTCGGCCGTACAACGTTCAAAGGCCTGAACGAACCTCGGAACGCTCGCCGACGCGCCACGCTTAACCAGTATCCGGTCCGCTCTGGCCGCGTTCACCGTTGCATCATCCAAGCCGAGGGGCAGCATCGTGCGGTGCATATCGTAAACCCGTCGCTGTAGTTGTACATAGTAGACCCGTCCCTGCGATACTTTCGCTGGCCGCGTTCATAGTAGACCCGTCCCTGCTATACTGGTACATAGTAGACCCGTCCCTGCGATACTTTATCGACATTGTTATCGATGCCGTGCGATACGCCGTGCAGTCGGCGCCGGGTCTGGCGTTCGGGCGTTCAAACCCGTTGAAATGCGAACTTTACGCCGATTTGGCGGCTGCACAACACGCGTTTTTTCGCGGGGTGCAAAGGGTTTGCCTGCCACCGGGGCAGCTGTGCGATTTTTGTGCAGGAGGAAAACACCATGACCGCACCTGCTCAGAAAACGCGTGAATCCATTCGTACCCGCGACCGGAACACCATCGCTGCCGTACTCAGTCTGATCCCGGGGCTGGGACATATTTACAAGGGGCACAAGGGACTTGGCGTCCTGCTATTGCTCGGTTGGCCGC
Source organism: uncultured Chthoniobacterales bacterium (assembly GCA_964652295.1). GTDB lineage: Bacteria > Verrucomicrobiota > Verrucomicrobiia > Chthoniobacterales > CALDSX01 > CAZZCL01. Next base: position 8,955 of record CAZZCL010000099.1, on the reverse strand, counting down.
TTGCCGTCTGGGTTGGGGTGTTGCTCAGTCTGGCAACATTGGGCTCCGGTCTGCTCATCCCGATTTTGTACTGGGGCTTTGTGGCCGTGGATGCGTACAACGAAAGCGACCGCCGCAAACACCATCTCATGGATGTGTTCTGAGGGCGGAATCGGGCCTGCAGGAGGACCGCCGCTGAGCGCCTGCGCTTAGGACGTCGCGGGTCTGCCTGCGTTTAACAGTGCGCGCATCCGTGAAAAGTGAAATTGCGCGGATTCCTCGGACGCCGGGCGGGTCTGCAGCTCGTGGAAATCCTGTTCGTCCACGGTTGCCGGATCGAGTTCGCCAAGAAAGGTGCTGCGATGTCCCGGCATTGGCTGGCCATGGCGCGTGCGGCTGTTGCACCAGGTGATGCACAATGTCTGCATGGCACGGGTGATGGCCACATAGAGCAGACGGCGCTCCTCATCGAGACGGTTTTCTTCGCGGGACCGGCTGTGAGGCAGTAGGCCTTCCTCCGCCCCGGCGATGTAGACCTGAGCAAACTCGAGCCCCTTGGCCGCATGCATGGTGATAAGTGTCACGCCGCGTTTTTCGTTTTTGTCCTCCTTGTCCCGATCCCGGTCGAGTGTGACGTCGTCGAGGAATCCGCGCAACCCGCCCTCGCGCATGGCGCGATGATCCGCCATCCAGGACAGAACCAGATTGAGGCTTTCCTCGCGGGAGGCGGCTTCCTCCGGCGTCTGGCAGGTGCGTTTCAACCATGCGCGATAGCCGCTTTCCTCGAGAAGCTCTCCGGCAAGTGCGGAGTAATCGGCCAGGGGCTGCAAGAACCGTGCAGCGAAACCGTCGAGGAATACAGTGAAGTCCAAGATGGCGGCGGCAGTTTTTGAAGCGAGGAACGATTTAAAGCCCGGGTTGCTAAGGGTGGCGTAGACGCTCGTTTCGTCCTGTGCGCTGCGGTCGAGGGCGCGTGCGACGGTTGTCTCCCCGATGCCGCGTGGAGGCGAGTTCACGATGCGCAACAGGCTGATGTCGTCTCCGGGTTGCAGGCAGACATTAAGCCAGGCAAGCAAATCCTTCACCTCCCGTCGGTCGAAGAAACTGCGCGCTCCAACGAGCTTGTAGGGGATCTGCAACTGGCGCAGCTGTTCTTCGAAGGGCCTGGCCTGCATGTTTATGCGAAACAGAATCGCGAATTCTTCGAGGGGGAGTTTTTCTTCGATGTGCCGTCTGTGGATTTCTTCGACCACGAAACGCGCTTCTTCGCGTTCGTCCGGCGCGGCGATCAGGCGGACGCGGGCGCCATCCCCGCGCGCGGTGCGCAACGTTTTTGGGCGGCGGCGCGGGTTGTTCCGAATCACGCTGTTGGCCGCGTCGAGAATGATCCGGGTGCTACGATAATTTTCCTCGAGCTTGACAATGCGCGGATTGGGGAAGTGGCTTTCGAATTCGAGGATGTTCGACGTCTCTGCGCCGCGCCAGCCGTAGATGCTCTGGTCATCATCGCCGACAACGCAGACATTAGGGGGATCTCCGGCGAGCAATTGAAGTAAATCAAGTTGAAGACGGTTGGTATCCTGAAATTCGTCGACCATGAAATGGGTGTACCGCTGCCGCCAGCGCTCGCGCACGTCTTCGTGGTGGTGCAACAAGCGCACGGCCAAAAGAAGAAGATCGTCGAAATCCACCGCGTTCAGCAGTTTCAACTCGTGAATGTAGCGTTCGTAAACCGTGCGCAGCAGTGATTCTTCTGACTCGGCGGGGGTCCACAGCAGGTTTTTCGCCTTGCCGATCATCGCCTTTGCAAGCCCCGGATCGAGCTTTTCGCCGCGGGCGGCAGAGCGAGTGATGATCTTTTTGATCAATCCCAGCTGATCGGACTCGTCGTAGATGGTGAAATTGGATTTGTAGCCAAGCTTCTCGATGCCTCCGCGCAGGATGCGCACACAGAGAGAGTGAAACGTGGAGATGGTGACAGCTTTTATAGCGTCCTTCGGCGCGAGCCTCGCGGCGCGCTCGCGCATTTCCCCGGCCGCTTTGTTGGTGAACGTGACTGCGCAAATGGCCTCTGGCACGACGCCGCGCTGCAAGAGGTGGGCAATGCGATGGGTGATCACTCGCGTTTTGCCCGTGCCTGCACCGGCCAGAATCAGGACTGGTCCATCAACGGCCAGCACAGCGTCCCGTTGAGCGGCGTTGAGGGAATCCAGAGAAAACGAAGCGGCCATCGCGGGGCAGAGCATGCACTCCGGTGGCACCCGTTGCGAGCGGGAAATTGTCGTCGGAGCTGCCGCCTTCTGTGCGTGACTCCCCGTTTGCTACCCGGCGCGCCTTCTGCTTGATTGCCCGTTCTCAGCCACCCATGGAACTGCTGCTACAAATCGCGCGCACCGGCGGACTGCTCCTGCTTGTCCTGCTGATCTTCAACCTCATTATTCTTGTCCACGAACTCGGCCATTTTCTTGCGGCACGTTGGCGCGGCCTTGTGGTCGAACGGTTTGCCATCTGGTTTGGTCGCCCGTTGTGGAGCATGCGCCGCAATGGCGTGGAATACCGCCTCGGCTGGATCCCGGCTGGTGGGTACGTCGCGCTGCCGCAATTGGCCTCGATGGAAAGCGTCGAAGGCAAATCGCACAGCGATTCCGAGGCGCTCCCGCCCGCGTCGCCGCTGGACAAGATCATCGTGGCATTTGCCGGACCTCTGTTTAGCCTCCTGCTCGCACTGGCGTTCGCTTTTGTGGTGTGGACTGTGGGCAAGGCAACGCCGCAGGCCCAAAGCACCACAACGATCGGTTACGTAGAGCCGGGCGGGCCGGCTGACCGCGCCGGATTACGGCCCGGCGACCGCATCCTGACTGTGGACGGCGACACTGTGACTCAATGGGGGGGCATGGTCGACAGCGTTGTGTGGAGTATTGTGAGCAGCGAAGGCGAGACAATCGAGTTTACCGTGGAGCGCGGCGGGGAGACACTCACGCTTGCAGCAGTTCCCGAGGTGGAGCCCCGGCGGGGGTTGGGTCGCAGTAATCTGCGACGGGTGAACATGGAAGGCGTTTCCACGCCGCTCGTGGCTGAAGTGGCTGAAGGAAGCATTTACGAAAAAGCGGGACTGCAAAAGAGCGATCTCATCACCCATCTCAATGGCAAGCGGCTCTTTACCGAGCGCGATCTCATGTACGGCCTGGTCGGAAACCCTGAGGGCGTCGCGCGTCTCACGGTTTCGCGCGACGGCACACTGTTCGAAGCGGAGATTCCGTTTGAACCGCTGCCGGTGGCGGAGGTTGTCGCCGATGGACCGGCGGCAAAAGCCGGGTTGAAGGCGGGCGATATCATTGTGGGAGTGAACGGCGGTGCGCCCATTTCCGCGCCTGAATTTGTGAGACTCGTCGAGGCTTCACCAGGAACGCCCATCGCTCTTCTTGTAACCAGGAATGGCAACCCGGTGGAACTCTCCATTACGCCGCGCGAAACGCGGGATGGCAAAGTGCGCATCGGCATTGCATTTGGAGGAAGCGACGACCTGAAGCTCGTTGCCGGCGGTCCGACCGAGCTGGTTTACCAAGGGCCGTTCGAGCAGGTGGTGCTCAGCCTGCGCGCCATGGGCAATACTTTGAGCGCCTTGTTTTCTCCGAAATCCGCAATCAAAGCCGAACACCTCAGTGGTCCGGTCGGCATCATAAGCAGCTATCTATTGATGCTTATGGGGCCGGACGGCTGGCGTTATGTCTTGTGGTTCAGCGTTTTCCTGAACGTCAACCTCGCAGTGCTGAATCTGCTTCCATTTCCTGTTCTCGACGGTGGACATATTTTGCTCTCGCTGATCGAATGGGTGCGTCGCCGCCCGCTCAATGTGCGTGTGGTGGAAGTGATGCAAACCGGTTTTGCCATGTTGCTCATTGGCCTGATGTTGTTTTTGACTTTCAACGATGTTCTGGATGTACCCCGCTGGTTTGGGTTCGGCAGGGGGGACGCACAGCAGATGGAATTTCCGGAAGACGATGCCTCCGCCGGATGATACGTCCGACGCCCGTGAGGTGGAGAGCGCCGTCAGACGCGGCGCATTCCCGATCTGGGGCTGGGTGTTGTGTCTGACGCTTGCCGGCGTCTTTCTTTGGGCGGGCGGACTCAAGGCGGCCGATCCATCCGGATTTCTGCGTGATATTTTCAATCATCGCATCCTGCCATGGCCGTTGGATGTTTTATCTGCGGTCTACGTGCCGTGGGTGGAAATTGTAGCCGGGTTGGCTCTGTTGATTCCTGCATGGCGCGGGGGCGGGGCCATGGTTGCTGCCGGATTGTTCCTCGCGTTTGCGGCTGTCACTGCCCAGGCATGGATGCGGGGCATTGATGTGGAGTGCGGATGTTTTGGTCCGGCTTTGCGCCACAACAATATGGCGCTCAGCCTGCTTATAAATGCGGCAGGCTTCGCTGCAGCCGCCGCGGTAGCCATTGCGGACCGCCGCCGCGGTTGATTATCTGCCGCAGGCCATGGAGCGGCGCGCAACTCGGTCGCACGTGCGACCGAGTTTTATCGGGCCTTCTCCAGCCGCTCAGGCCTTTACACGCGCACGGCCCGGCACAAGGCTACGGGATGCGCTTGGCGATTTATCCCGGTAGCTTTGATCCGGTCACATTCGGCCACCTCGACGTGATCCAGAGGGCCAGCCTGATCTTCGACCGCGTCGTTGTGGCAGCAGCTGTGCATGCGCAGAAGCACCACACGTTTGGGGTGGAGGAACGGCTCGAGTTTCTGAGGGTGTCGGCGGGACACATTCCCAATGTGGAGATCGTGAAGTTCGAGGGGTTGCTCGTGGATTTCGCCCGCTCGCGTGGCGCGGTGGCCGTTGTGCGCGGGCTGCGCGCCGTATCCGATTTTGAATTTGAATTTCAGATGGCGCTTATGAACCGACGCTTGTTTCCCGGCCTGGAAACCGTGTTTTTCACGCCGAAAGAGGATTATTCGTATCTCAGTTCGCGTATCGTCAAGGAGATCGCGCGGCTTGGTGGCGATGTGCGTGCATTCGTCCCGGAATGCGCTGCGACGGGATTGAAAGCACATTTCTCCACGCCGGAGGCGCGGGCTCAGCCGTCGTCGTGATCGCTCGATTCGGTCGGCCGCCATGTTTTGGCGGTGCGCTCGCCAAAAATTGCGGTACCGACGCGGATCATGGTTGCGCCTTCGGCGATCGCAACCTCGAAGTCGCCCGTCATTCCCATCGATAATTCCGGCAGTCCCGCCCCGGTTTCTGCCTGGAGTTGTTCGCGCAGCTCGCGCAAAAATGCGAAATGCGTGCGAGCCAGTTCCGGTTTGGGTACCGGAGGCGGGATGGCCATCAGACCTGCAAGATCGAGGCGTTCGCATGCTGCCAGCCGCGGAAAGACGGGCGCGACCGAGGCGGGCGAAAAGCCGAACTTGCTTGACTCGCCGGCCACATTGATCTCCAGCAGGATGCGCGCACGCAATCCTTCCTCGCGGCAAACGCAGTTCATGGCCTCGGCCAGCTCTATGGAGTCGACACCATGAAAAAGAGTGAACAAAGGCAGCGCCTGCCGCACCTTGTTCTTCTGGAGGCGCCCGATGAAGTGCCATTCGAGGCGGGATGAACAGAGGGGAATTTTTGCTCGGGCTTCCTGAACGCGGCTTTCACCAAAAACCGTCTGGCTGGCGGCTGCGGCGGCTGAAACCGCTTCGGGAGGGTGCGTTTTGGAAACGGCCACGAGCGCCACATCGTCCGGCCGCCGTCCAGCCGCCCGCGCCGCGTCATCGCGGCGGCGCAGGACGTCATGAAGCCCGGCAGCGATGCGTTCGGCGTCCGCGTCTGCGTTCACTGGGGAGGCAGGCGGAAATAGACGCCGTCGAAGTAGGCCCGGGCGCCGTGATAATAGGCTGTGTTCTCGCCTTCGACGGTGACGATATGTTCGTTGAAATCGAAGTGTAACTTCGCGGGGTTACCTTCCCAAAATGCCTCCGGATCGGAGTCAACAAACTCGGCGGTGGTCGGTCCGGAAAATGGTGCAACCCCTGAGATCTCGCCCGTGTGAGCTGTGGGGCCGCGCACAACCAGGAAATGAAAATCGAGCATGTCTCCGCCCTCACCTTCGCCGCCGGCAACTCCGATCTCGAGATGGCCCCCGTAGCCGTCCACATAGTTGCCGGAATAACCGGAGGCGGCTTCCAGTCCGGATGCTGCGACGAGCACCAGTTCGCGGTCACGCGTCTGTTCGGCGTAAGCCTGCCAATACTCCGGGCTTTCGCTGGGATCGGCAGAGGCAACATGGTCGGGAACAGCGGATTCGGCGGTGGCCACGCGGGCAGCTGCCCAATCTGCCTGCTGCGCCAGCAAATCCTTGAGGGCGGGATGCGTCTCGGGCCGTGCATCAAGCTTCTGCAGGGTATCCCCGAGTTGTTGGTCTGCGGCGGTGGCTTCTGTGCGAGCAAGAACCAGGCGTTCTGAAGGTTCGACCGGACGATATTCCCCGTCTCCCGCAGGCACTTTAGGGGGCAGGCCGACCGGCGTCTGGCCGAGCGCTTCGCATTCCACGCGCACGCCCTTGAATTCGGCATCATGATACACATGGGCGCGCAAGCCCGCAGCATCGGGGCTTTCCTCGCCAATCCACATGGTGATCATGATGTGGCCTTGCTCGCTTCGAAGGGGACCGAAGATGTAATCGGCCCCGAAGCGTGTCGGGACGCGCAGCACCCCACGAGGATCTTCGCCGGAACGGAAGATTGCGAGTTCGTTGCCGCGTTCATCGGCAAAATAAAGTGGAGGAAAGGCAGCTGCCACTGCTGCGCCTGCTGACCACAGACATGCTGTGGCGACAGATGCCATCCGTAAGATGCGCATGCAAAACGTGATGGTTGACATATTCAAGGGATCATAGCGCGCGACGGATGAAACGCCACCGTGAGGGCTTCGCCGATGTGTCGGCGTTTATGCTGCGCCGAAGCGACGGGTGGTCAGGCGGATACCGAGGCGGCAACCGTTAATTCGTCGGGAGATTCGGTTCGGGAATTGCCTGCAAGCGAGCGGCGAAGGATATCCCTAAGCCGACGCGCCTGTGGCCCTTGATGAGCGTGGAAGACGAACACCAGCCGATCCTTGCGGTTACCGGCGTAGAGGGTCAGCCGTTCCGAGAGAAGCCGGTCCTCCAGCGCCACGTCAAATCCTGACACGTCGAAGTCCTGAACATGGCGGGCTATGCCGGTCCGGGGTACGAAGGTAATGACCCCAGGATGTTCACGGGTGCCGATGAGCCAGCCGTAGAAACCGCTTTTGAGTCCGGGTGCACGGCGCACAAACGCCGGCAGCGCCCATGAAACCGTGCGTTCCTCCGGACGAGCCTGTTTAAATGCCATGTGGGCGTTGGGAGACAACTCGGCAGGAAGCGCGTCGGCAACCCCGGCGGGGCGCGGCCGGGCAATGCGGTTGAAAAGAAGGGAGGACCGCATGGCCATGCTGCGCCAGACTTTTGGCGCGAGGTAAAGTCCGAGTGATAGGACAAAAACCACCACGGCAAGCATGAAGACAGGATTGAGGGCTGTGAGTGCGAGGCCTCCGACCACGGCCACGTCCTCCGTAACGCTCAGGGCCACGTTGGAAAACGGCTCGGGCGATGCGTTCACTGCGAGGCGTGTACCGGCCTTGATGCTGTGTGCTCCGAGAGTTACGCTGCCTGCTAGCAGACCGATTGCCACATCGAACACAGGATTGCTCTGGCCGAGCACCTGCACAGCGAGCAACGCGCCGCCGAGTGGCCGCACAACGGTATGCAGGGTGTCCCATGCGCTGTCCACCCACGGGATTTTATCGGCAAAAAACTCTACGAAAAAGAGGACGCCTGCCAGAGCAACGATGACGGGATCACCGAGGATCGCCAATTTTTCGTAGTGGGGCGCAAGAGAGATCCAGCCCATATTGATGGCGAGACCGGCTGCAAAAACGGTCAGGTAGAGATTGATGCCGGCAAGCGTGGCGAGGCCCAGCGCAACACCGAGAAGTTCAAGCGTTTCCATGGTCGTTTAGTAGTGGTTGTTCATGTCTATTGACGATTGTGGGGGCGAGGTGTTCAAAAAGAGTCGGGTGAAAGCGTCTTGACCACGCGGGCGAGGCGCATTGATGGTTCGATTGAAAAGCTGTCGTCCCCCGATGTCCATGAGCAAAAGCGCTATCGTCATTCCTTCCTATAAAGCCGAAAAAACGCTGCCGGGCGTGCTGCAACGCGTTCCCGGTGCGTTCTGGAAAGACGACGCCGCCGGCCGGGAGGGGGTGGCGATTATTGTGAACGATTGCAGTCCCGACGATACCGGTGGCGTTGCGGAACAGTTGAAATCTCAGTGGCCAGCGGTGGAAATCGTGCACCATGCGAAGAATCGCGGCTATGGCGGCGCACAAAAATCGGGACTGAGCCGCGGCCTCGAGCTTGGGGCAGACGCATTTGCCGTCGTGCATGCTGATGGTCAATATGCTCCGGAACTTGTGCTGGATTTGCTCGCGCCCATCCACGCGGGGGAGGCCAGGATCGTGCAGGGTTCGCGCATGCTCGCAGGAGGCGCGCTTAAAGGCGGCATGCCGCTGATCCGTTACATTCCCAACCGGGCGCTCACGTTTCTTGAGAATTTGGTGTTCAGAACGAAGATGGCGGACTTTCACAGCGGTTACATGCTTTATTCGCGCGAGTTGCTCGAGCGCGTGCCGTTTGAGCGGCTTCAGAACAACTACAATTTCGATGCTGAAATGATTATCATGGCCAAACTCCTCGGATGGGATTGTGCGCAGCTGCCGATTCCCACCCGATACGACGGCGAGATTTCCAGCCTCGATCCCATCCCATATGGGATCAATGTTTTGAAGATGATGGGGCGCTATATGCAGGGCCATTATGTCGGCCTGCTGAAGGAGCATAGCGCGGCGGCGCGCAGCGAGGGGGCTCGTGCCTGACACGATTCGCGGCATGATTGGCCGCTGC
>CAZZCL010000098.1:4410-9758 GCA_964652295.1 uncultured Chthoniobacterales bacterium | reverse complement strand
GCCACAGGATGCGTGCTGCATGCCTGCAACGCAGCCACCTGCCATCGCACCTGGGCACGATCAAACCCCGGCCCAATGGCCGTGTCGATGACAGTAAACCGTTCCTCGCTTAGCGTCCCCGTTTTGTCGAAGACTACCGTATCCACACTTCCAAGAGTCTCGATTGCGCGCCCGCTCTTCAGGACCACGCCACGCTCCGCAAGATCGTTCAGTGCACCCCAGATGCCGATAGGCGTGGCGAGGCCCATTGCGCACGGACACGCTACAAGCAAAACCGCGAGTGCGTTGAACAACGCCGTTGGCCACCCCGCCGCCAGCGTCCATCCCACGAACGTCAGCACGCTCACAATCATCACAGCCGGCAGAAACCAGCGCACAATGCGGTCTGCCTCGCGCTCGATCTCGGCAGGTTGCGCCGCAGCTCCCGCAACCGCCCCCAACAACGCGTCAAGATGCCGCCTCGTTCCTGCGCGCGAAGTCTCGATCTCAAGTACGCCATCTTCCAGCAGCGAACCGGCCAAAACCACATCGCCCTCGCGCTTCACCACCGGAAACAACTCGCCCGTCAGCGCGGTTTCCCGAACGAAACTCGACCCCAGAACCACATGTCCGTCCACCGGAACGCCCTCTCCAGACAATACCCGGGCACGCACCCCCGCCTGCACATCTTCCACCGGAATCGACGCCGTCGTCCCGTCCGCCGCAACAACCCGTGCCGTCGCAAACTGCCCGCGCAGCCGACTTGCGGCCTCCTGCGCGCCGACACGACGCCGCTCGCCGAGCACTCGGCCGAAATTGTAAATCGCCACAAGCACGGCCACGACCTCGTAATACACCGCGCCATGCCCTGTGAGCGTGCAATGCAATGACGCGCCGAACGCCCCGGCAATACCCGCCAGAAACAATTGTTCGATCACAATGCGCCCGCTCAATGCCGCCCGAAACGCACTCTTTAAGATTGGCAGGCCTGCCAGCACAAACACCACCACCGCAGCGACAGCCAACCCAAGGTGCAACATCAACCGGTCCGTTCCCGATGGTGGCGAGAGATTGATCGCAAGACCGAACGCCATCGATTGCGCAGCGATCATGGCTGCGAGACCTGTCATAAGCCATTCGCGACTCATGTCGGGTGCGCCTTCTCCGCTGCCACAACACGGCGCGGCCGGCGATGGAGATTTGCAGCAGGCGCTCATGTCGCCTCACTAAACGTCAGCTCGCCGCCGTTGCAACCATCTCCCCAGGAAACCGCAGCATGCTGTCGCACATCCGATGCCCTCTCCGGTGGAGCGCCCATCCCATTTGACGCGCGCAGTAGCTCACCGTTCATTGACAAGTGTTGTATCCACCCTCCATCAACCGCCCGTGTCCGCCCTCAGCCATCGCATCCATAGCCGGGTTACTCCTGCTTGCCGCCCCGTGCGCGCATCCGGCTCCGTTCATCCTCCTTGATAGCGCCCAGTCGGAAAAGCTCAGCTCGTTCATGGCTGCGAACACCGCGTTCCCGGTTCCAACAATCGCACTGGCCACTCCCGACCCGACCCCCAAAGCAACCCCGCCACCGTTGTACGAACCAAGCGCCCAAAGACAGTTCTCCACCCTTTTCCTCGTTCTGCTAATTCTTTCCGGCCTTGCGCTGGCCGGTTACGCAGCCTGGTTTTATTGGAGTTCTAAGAAAGGTTGACGCGATGCACTCCATGCGTTCCTACGCAATGTCGTGCTTCGAAGATTGGTTTTCATCCTTGCTGCCTCCTTCGTCTCCATGCCCACACTCCATCCTGCGGACGGCGGAGGCGCTTCCCCATCAACGTTGAAAATCTGGTGTATCGGCGATTCGATTACACAAGGCGGTGTGCGCCATCGCGAGGAATACACATACCGCCTTCCCCTCCAGCGGCTGCTGCATCAGCGCGGAATTGCCGCCGACTTTGTTGGCACGCAGACGGGCGGACTCGACTCCGATGCGACATGGCCCGATGTCATCGACGGCGTCCCGTTCGATCCGCATCATGACGGTTATTACGGATGGACGACGTCCGATGTGGTTGCTGAGGTCCGGACGCGTTTCGATCGACTCGCCGCAGTTCCCGACATCGTTCTGATTCATCTTGGAACCAACGATCAGCGCGACGGCGCATTTGAAATGCGCGTTGGCGCCCCGCTTCGCGAGTTCATTGCATTCCTGCGCAAACACAATCCCCGGGTCGCCCTGCTTCTCGGCCACCTCAATTTCAAAAGTTCTCCTGCGGCCGACGCGATCCGCGCAGTGGTCGATACGGTCGTAGCCGACCTGACAATGCCCGGTTCGCCTATCATAACCGTTCCGCATTATCAAGGTTGGAACGAGAACCCCGGGCACCCGGAAACCGACACCTTCGATTGGGTTCATCCCAACCTGCGGGGACAGGAAAAGATGGCAAAAGCCTGGCTCACAGCGATAGAGCCCCTGTTAAACGACCGCCGCTAAAAGACCGCCGCTCAAGGCGCCACAAATCTGTCGCACGTACGACAGATTTGAATCCCTCCGCACTCAGGCCGGTTGTCCCGGATTCAAATCCTCCTGCCGGTGCGGTTTCGTCATTCGCACACCGTTAATGTAATGCGGCGAGGTGGCTCCCATCGACACATAGATGCTGGTGAGCGCCTCAGCACCGAAGTCTGCCGCACGCACCCAGCCGGCAGGCACATACAAGAGACCTCCCCCAAACGGCACCGGCGCGGTGGGCACAAGTACGACATGATAATTGCGCCCGCCCAAATCCAGCACATCCGGTGTCGGCATCAAACCGAGAACCGCAGTGCCGCCTTCCCCGCCGAAATGGACCCACACCGGACTCATGCCCTGCAACCGCTCGTTCCGACCTTTTCGATCGAACAATCCCACAAACCGCTCAGCCGTGTCATAAACCGAGCCGATGACCGGAATCTTTCTTAGCAACGATTCGAGCGCTCCCACCAACGATCCGCGCATGCCCGATTCGACGAGCCGCCCAAGAAGGTATAGCCCGGTAATAACGATCAGAATTCCCAGGGCGTAAGAAAGGTACACGCGCCCTTCTCCGGTGACCGTAAATCCTATGCCGCTGAGAATGCGCCCCGTCAGACTCTGCGGGCCGGCCTGTTCAAAAAGAAAATTGGCAACCCATCCGACAATACCTGCCGTGATGATCAAGGGAAGGGCTGCGAGCAAACCGGCAAGCAAAACGCGGAGTTGATCCTGGAAAAAACGTTTCATGAACGCGACCATGCTCGTCCTGCCGACATGGGAAAGTCAAAGCCGGACCGGCCACGACTCAACGACGCGGCAGCGCAAATCCGTGAGTACCTTACTGCGTGCCAATTTTTGCAAGTAACCCACGCTCCCGGGCCGCCTCATACATCCAGGCAAAAAAGACTGCCCCCGCAGCGAGCCACACAAGATTCAAAGCCGCCGCTTTAACCAGGTAATCGTAGGGGAACGGGCCGCCGTTCAAGACGCTGCGCATCGCTTCGAACACAAACGTGGACGGAAGCGACCATGCGACAGGATGCAACCATTGCGGGAGCACGCTCACGGGATAAAACACTGCTGTGACGGGCTGCACCAGAAACGGCACAGCCCATGCCAGATTCTCCGCCGCCAGGCCGAACCGGACGATCAGTCCCGTGGTAAACATGCCCAGGCCCCAGCCCATGAGAAAAAGGTTGGCTAGCAGTGGCGGCAGTGCGGTTCCAAGTGATCCGAGATCGAACCCGTAGAAAACGAGCGCCACCATCCATAATGCGGCGACAATGATTGCCGTTTTGAGAAGCCCCACGATCGATGTGGCCAGCACGAACTCGAACCGGGAGACGGGTGCAATGAAGATGTTCAAAAGGTTGCGCGACCAAATATCCTCAAGAAAGGAAAGGCTGATGCCCTGCTGCGCGCGATAGAGCACATCCCAGAAAATCATCGCCCCGATCAGGAAGAGAACCGTGCCAGAACCTTCCGCGCCGGTTTGCTCAAGGTACATCGTGAGGAATCCCCACATGATGAGTTCCATAACCGGCCAGAACAGAATCTCGATCTGCCGCGGGACGCTGCGCCGCAACAGGTAGGTGTAACGCAACACCAGAGCGCCAACGCGGGACGGCCTCATTGCCGCATTCCCTCCACCCCAGCACCGCCGCCGACGTTTTCGGGCGTATTGCGAGCCACGCCAATAAACAGGGCCTCCAGATCTTCCGCCCCGAAACGCGCCAGCAATTCGGCGGGGGCGCCTTCTGCCAGCACGCCGCCATCCTTCATGAAAATCACCCGGTCGCAGACCTCTTCCACATCGCGCATGTTATGCGAGGTGTAGATCATGGTCAGGCCGGTTTCATCCCGCAACCCACGCAGGATTCCGCGCACCTTATCGGCCATATCCGGGTCGAGGCTTGCCGTCGGCTCATCCAAAAGGAGCAGCTCGGGATCGTTGAGCAGAGCCTTGCACAAATTCAGACGCGCGGTTTCGCCCGAAGACAACTGGCCGCTTACCCGATTGCGCAGATGACTGATTTCAAATCGTTCCAACAGTGTCCCGATGCGTTGTGCGGCGTTCGGCACCTGGTATAACCCTGCAAAAACCCTCAGATTCTCGATCACTTTCAGATTGCCTGGCAGCGCGGTGTAGGCGGAACAAAAATTGCATCGCTGCAGCACTTCGCGCCGCTGACGTCGGGGGTCCATGCCGAGAATGCGCAACTCGCCCGAAGTAGGCTTTGTAATTCCCAGCAGGATATGAATTGCGGTCGTTTTGCCTGCCCCATTGGCACCGAGCAAGCCCAGGGCTTCGCCGCGTGCGACGTGGAAGCTCACCCCGCGAATGGCAAGTGTGGAACCGAAGCGCTTGACCAGCTTACGCACTTCGACTGCCGGATTTGCATGATGGCTGGGAGTCATGGGACGGCTCCGCTGCAAGGTCGCGCGGCCGATCGATTGCGGCAGGTTATGGCTGAAATCAGCTGAGCTTCTCCATCAGGCGCGGGACATCCACGTGCTTGCCGATCAACTCCCGGATACGCTGAACCTTCTTCTTGTCCCGCGGCAGCGTTTTGATCGTCATCTTATTGATCTGACTGGCCACAGTATAACTGTCGTAAGGCGATACGATTGCCGGGAGGAGCGAGTTTTTGATGAGTTCGGTGACGCGTTCATGAGGCTTCATGTCGCCCGACAAAACAAGCCCGGTCATCTGCGCTTCTGCGTCAGCAAGGCTCGTCGCCGAGAGCGCGGCGAGGATCACGTCCTCACGGTCACCCGGAGTGATGACGAGCGTGCCGGGTCGGAAATGTTCCATGACATGGATGGAATTCATGGCGCCGATGATTACGCGCTCCACCCG
>CAZZCL010000098.1:0-4400 GCA_964652295.1 uncultured Chthoniobacterales bacterium | reverse complement strand
ACCCGCCGCAAGCCGTGCTCCGCGCCGTGCAGCCACTCTCCGCCGACGTGCTCGCACACCTGTTGAAGCGTGGCCCGTGCGAGCATGGGCTCCACGGGTATCACACCCAGCAGTTCAATCCCAAGACGTTCAAGCCCGCGCCGCGCGAACCCGGCAATGTACTCCAGCTTGTCGGGAAGCACTTTGTTTAGAATTGCTCCGGCAACTTCAACGCCTTCCTTGTCGAAAACCGCTTTATTTAAAGCCAGCTCATCAATCGGTCTCCCGATCCCGCCGGTGGTAACCATAATCACCTTGCACTCCAGCAGCTTTGCCACCCGGGCGTTCGACAGGTCGAACACGCTGCCCACACCGGCGTGACCCGTGCCTTCCACAATACAAAAATCCTTCTCCCACGTTGCGCGGTCGAAACTGTTCTGAATCCGGCGCACAAGCAGGTCGTTGTTGGCCTGCTCAAGAAATTTGCGGGTGAAATCGGGCTCCACCGCAATGGGGCTCATTGCTTCGAGCGGAATGCCCACATTGAACGTTTCGTTTATCAGAAGGGAATCCTCGTCGATTTTGGCGCCTTCAACTTCGACGAACCGCTGACCAACAGGTTTGATAAATCCAATGCGACCCCGCGATTTTTGCAGCGCGGAGAACAGACCCAGCGCAACTGTGGTTTTGCCGTCATTTTGCTGTGTGGCGGCAACGAAAACCCTTGGCGTAACAACGTTCATGCGGGGCAGACCGCAATACACTGCGGATGGTTCAAGGCCGCTCCTCTACTGGCCCTGCAGGGTAGAGCTTGCGGTACTCCACCGCCTGCAACCCGACGATGGCACTGACGCCCGCGATCTCGTCGATATCTGCACCGCGCGAGACTTCAGCGGCGGGTTTCGAAAGGCCAAGCAGGATTTGACCGTACGAATTCGCCCCCGCGAGATGTTGCACCAGTTTGCTGGCTATGTTTGCACTGTTCAAATCCGGAAAGATGAGAACGTTGGCGCGCCCGGCCACTTGGCTTTGGGGCGCCTTGATGGCGGCGAGTTCGGGAAGGATTGCCGTGTCCGCCTGCAATTCGCCGTCGATCTCAAAATCGAGCGACTCCGCGTCGGCGCGCTGGCGCGCTAAAGCCGTTGCCGCCGCCACCTTTTCCGTGGCCGGCGTGCGTGCACTGCCTTTTGTGGAAAAGCTGAGCATTGCGATGCGGGGACGAACTCCGATCAGTTGCCGAGCGAGTTTGCCCGACTCGATGGCGATGCTTGCCAGTTGATCCACTGTCGGATCCGGAATCACGGCGCAATCGGCCAGCAACAAAACGCCGCCATGACCGAACTCCGCGCGTCCCACCTCCACCAGCATGGCACTCGAAACGCTGCGAACGGTGGGTAAGGGCTTGATGAGTTGAAACAGGGGCCTCAACAATGCGCTGGAATAAACCGAGGCACCGCCCACAAGCCCGTCGGCGTGATTGTGTTGAACCATCATGGCCCCGAAATAATTCGGGTTGGCCATAATCTCGGCCACATCTTTGACTCCCATGCGCCGGTAGCGCGACATTCTTTCGAGATGCTCGCAGAACCGGGGAAAATCGGCTGAGTTGCGCGGCTCGATGATCATGAGGCGGTCGATGTCGAGTCCGAGATGTTCCGCCGCCTTATGGATACGGTCGCGCTGCCCGAGAAGAATCGGAGCCACAACCCGCCGTTCCGCAAGCTGCACCGCCGCGCGCAGGACACGCTCTTCAGCGCCCTCCGGAAACACAATGCGTTTCGGATGCCTCGCGAGTTTTTCGAAGACAGAATCGATAAATTTCATCGCGGCCAGTCCTCAGTTATCGGTTGAGCGGAGGGGGGTTGTCAAACCGCCATACCTCCCAGGAGCCACGGGGATGCCTGAGCATGGAGACGCTCCCCCCGCCGCTTTCCGGTAACGCAGTGCGACAGGCCGCTTGGCGCGCGGCGTCATGAGGAGTAAAAGAGCCGCATGAAAATGCCCGCCTTACACTGGCAGATCCTCATCGCACTCGTTCTTGCCGCGGCCGTCGGCCTTGGTTTTCGTGAGGCACAACTTTTCGGGACGCCACTTGTCGCGGTGTACGACTTTTTCGGCACACTATTTCTAAACGCGTTGAAGATGCTCATCGTGCCATTGATCGTTTCCTCAATCGTGGCGGGCGTGGCTGGACTCGGGCGCGTTCAAGGCTTCGCCCGTCTGGGGATCAAGACGATGGGGTATTACCTGCTGACAAGCAGCCTCGCCATTCTGGCCGGGCTGACCTTTGTGAACGCGCTGCAGCCTGGCATTCTCGACGGAGAACCCGCGCGCGGCCGCATTGAGTCCTCCGAAACTGAAACCGGCGCGAAACTTGAACAGATCGGTGATCGTGACGCCGGCGACATGGCCAGCGTTTTTGTTCAGCTTATTCCTCCCAACATCGTTAACGCAGCCGTCGAAGGAAACATGCTCGGCCTCATCTTTTTCAGTCTGCTGTTCGGGTATTTCGTCACGCGACTGGACGATGCGCCACGCCGGCACATGACGGATTTCTGGCAGGCTTTCAACGATGTGATGCTGCGAATGACCGAGCTGATTATGGCGTTCGCACCCATCGGGGTGTTCGCGCTTGTCGCGAAGGTCACCGCCGAGACCGGTGTCGAGGCCTTCCGCTCCGCCGGCATCTTTTTCATAACAGTCCTGCTTGCGCTTGCCACGCACGCCTTCATAACGCTCCCCATCCTGTTAATTGCGCTCGGACGTGTGAAGCCATGGCGACACTACAAAGCCATGAGTCCGGCCGCGCTCATGGCGTTTTCCACGGCATCATCCAGCGCCACGCTGCCCGTCACCATGGATTGCGTGCAGAAACGCGCCGGGGTCTCGCGCGGCACATCAAGTTTCGTACTGCCACTCGGAGCCACCATCAACATGGATGGCACGGCGCTTTACGAATGCGTCGCGGCAATTTTCATTGCCCAGGCCTACGGAATCGAGCTGGGGTTCACTCAACAGTTTCTTGTTGTCGCACTGGCTTTACTTACCAGCATCGGCGTGGCGGGCATCCCTGCGGCAAGCCTTGTCGCAATCGTCATCATTCTTAATGCAACGGGGGTGCCGGCCGAAGGCATCGGATTGCTCCTTGCCACGGACCGCATCCTCGACATGCTCCGCACTTCGCTCAATGTCTTCAGCGATTCCTGCGGTGCTGTGATCATCGCGAAAAGTGAGGGTGAAGACAAAGTGCTGGCAGACGCCGCCGAAGGCGACTCCGGGTTCAACAATTGATTCCTGCAGCCTCCCGCCGACATCTCTCCGCGTCATGAACTACCCGCGGACGCTGTTTGCAGCCGCGGGACGTTTGTACCACAGCCCGCACAACGACCGATAGCGGATTGCGAACGGGAAAATGGCCAAAAGCAGCAGGGTACCACCCGCTTTCCACGGGCCATGCCATTCCACTTTACGCGCCGATGTCACCACGCGCTCATGGTCGAGAAGCCGGAATTCCATACCGCGCTTGCGCCCCCATCGTTTCAGGTTGTTGGAGAAAAAGATCTCTTCGCCTGCATAGACACGCTCGCTGAACCCGCCGGTTTCCAGGAACGCCTCGCGCGGACAGAAGACAAAACTCCCGGCAGCCACATGAAATGTGCGCGCGATCCAGTTCCACAACGCCAGCAACGCCCGCCCGGCAGGGCCGATTGGGCGGTCCATCGCAATGGCTGCCCCTCCACCCGCGACATGACCCGAACGCATCGCCCGAACTGCAGTCTCCACAAGGCTGCGCGGTGCGATCGTATCTGCGTCCAGAAAAACAAGCCAGCGACCATGTGCTGCGCGGGCACCTGTATTCCGCGCGCGAGATATTTGATTCACCGGCTCGAACACCACGCGCGCTCCGTGATTGAGCGCAATCTGCCCGGTGCGATCGATGGAATTGTTGTTTACAACTATGACTTCGCCTTCCCAGGGAATTTCGGACATTGCAGTGCGCAGGGCTCGCAATGTTGCGGGGAGCGCCAACTCCTCATTGTAAGCGGGGATGATTACGGAATACTCTTTCATGCCATTACATTTACGGACGCCACACCCGCCGAGGACGTGTCAAAACCCGCCTCATTTCTCCGCGGCAAAGCGTTGCGCCGGTTGCCCCCCCCCGATCTGAACCGCCGTGCCGCTCGACCACGAACAATTGGCCGCCTTGCGAACCGAATTTCCTCCGCGGCGCACTGCGTTGATCGGCGTCTCCGGCGGGCGCGATTCGATGGTGTTGCTGCATCTTCTGCTCGCCAACGGATACAGCCGTTTAGTGGTATGCCATTTCAATCATTATCTGCGCGGGCGTGCCAGCAACGCGGATGCGCGTTTTGTCGAAACTGCGGCGGCGCGCCTCGGCTGCCGGTTCATGGCGGGCT
>CAZZCL010000097.1:0-9903 GCA_964652295.1 uncultured Chthoniobacterales bacterium | reverse complement strand
CCCTTTTCTGATCTCTTTTTCTGATCTGCATTTTTCTGACCCGAGCGATCAATTAATGACCCGTCCCTTTTTTTGACATAAATGTCCTTGTTCTTTACATGAGCGATCAATTACTGGCCCGTCCCTTTGTTTTTTAGCACATTCGCGATGCTCGTTGCGGTTCGATCTGGCCCGCAAAACCATGGCCGACCCCCAAGTCCCGCAGTCTTCGACTCTGTGTTCGGACTTAATCATCGCTGACTCAATCCCGCGACCTGGTCTGGCGTACCCTCAGCAAAATGATCGACCCGTCCCTAAATATTTTTTATTCCTTTCCGGTGGGTCCATGAGCGATCAATTACTGGCCCGTCCCTTTGTTTTTTAGCATTTCCGGTGGGTCCATGAGCGATCAATTACTGGCCCGTCCCTTTGTTTTTTAGCAAAATGATCCACATGTCCCTAAACGACACGTCCCTAAATACTGCTTTTAACCCGTCCCTTTTTCTGATCTGCAACTGCGGAACTCGGACCTAAAGAGGCGCGCCGGAGCCATTTTTTCTGTAGCACAGTCCCAGTCCCGTGGGCTGTCCCCGGAGCGGGTAGCGGTTCACGTCGCCAACCGCAACTGATCGATATCCGGCAATGTGGGCGTACCTGCGATGCCTTGAATGCCGCCGTACAACTGGGCGGCGTGCATCACCGCCCGCAGCAGTTGTTGTTCTCGCTGCGCCCATTGCTTCTGAAAGGCGCGCTTTTCCTGCTCCAACTGCGTCTGTAACCCGGTAAATGCGTCCACAATTCCCTCAATATGCTGCCGGAATTCCAATCCGGTCATGTACTCGTAGAGAAGCGCTTCCTTGGACGCCCGGTCGGTGCCTGATGAACGTTCCATAGCCGCCGCAACCAACCCCTGTCTCAACGCCCCGGCGACTGCGGGGACGAAGGCCGGTTCGCACAGCCACACCCCCTGCACGTCGCCGAAACCGCGCACGCCTTCAGGCAGACAGCCGCACACAAGTATGGCCACCTCGGCCGCTGCGGCGCGCTGGTCTTCCTTGAGTTTTGTCACCCACGCGGGAGACCAGTTTTTCGCGGTTTTACTTTCCCAAAGAATGGTTCCGCAGACGGCTCCCGCATTGGTTCTGACAACATGCTTCAGGTCGGCTCCTTGTGTGCCCTGTTTGACCGGCTGGATATCGTCGTAGGGGAACGCTGCCGTCAGCCGTCCCTGAAGCAATTCTTCGCCGGCCTCTCCCTGCACCTGCATTGAGCCTTGGGCGGCGCGCTGCTGCAAAGCGGCAATCTGCTCGCGCAAAGCTTTGATTGTGTGTTCGTGTTCCGCGCGCTTGAGCCGCTCGTGTTCCTGCACCTGTTCCCGGGCGGCAGCCGCAATTTTGTCGCGCTCTTCGTCCAGACGCCGGGCCATGGTAAGTTCCAGCCCAGCCTTTTGTTCTTCAAGCTCGGCTTTGCGCCGTCTCAGGGCGAGTTCCGCATCCCGCGCCTTCTGCAATTCGGCCTGTTGCCGTTTTGAAGTCTCACGCATTTCGGCCAGCTCGCGTTCGAACCGCGCGGCGGCAGCGGTGCCCGCTTCCGTTTTGAGCTTGTCGCGCTCGCGATCAAGCGCTTCGCGCAGACGGCGCTCCATGCTTTGCGCTTCTTCGGCGATCTGCTTTTCCTGCCCGGCCAGCTTGGCTTCCCGCGCTGCCAAAGCGGCGCTGCGCTCCTCAGCCCACCGCTCATGTTCGACTCGCAACTCCTCGCGGATGCGCTGCGATACGGCTTCAGTAAACGGAATTTCCGCCCCGCATCTGGGGCAGTTTACAACAGGTTCTGCGGCGGACATCGCACATCTTAAACCGGCAATAATGCGCCGTCATCCCCCGGAACGGCGCAGTCGCGCTGCCGCCTGCCGGTACTCGGGATAAAACCGCAGCGCCGGAGGGAGCCTCGGAAAAAGCGGCGGCAACACGCAACGCAACAGCCTCATGGCGGTGCGGGTAAAAGTTGTCGATCTGAGTCCCAGCCGCTCCCTCACGGCGGGGGGCAGCGTTTCGATGGGAATAAAACCGAACAGCCTGCCGAGCACCCAGGCGAACGGCGAATCGTTGGGAGCCGCCACAGCCTGCGCGACCTGCGCACAAAGGGGATGGCTTCCCAGTACGGGTCCATCGATCATCTCCCTGTAGTACACTTCAAATTCAGCCCAGTCCCGTGGGGCAATCCGCAGGTCTGCCCCAAAATATTCGCCGAAGCGGCACATATCCAAATAGAATGCCTCCTTGGATGACATGGTTTGCGGCCCGTAAACAAATTCGTAGCCCGCCATCGCGGCATGGATCAGAGTCGCCAACACCCAAAACATGAGGTCGGGTTCAAACGCGGAATACTCCAGCGGCCCCGGCACTCCGGGTTTTGTCCGGCCGCGAACGCGCTCGTGCGCGGCAGCAAGGCGTTCCTTCATGGAGACCGCTTCGGTCATGCTGCCGAAGGCAATGGCATTGGTGGCAGCAAGGGTGCGATGCAATCTTCCGAGGCTGTCCGTTTGGAAACGGCTGTGGTCGTGTACGCCTTGTGCGATTCGCGGGTGCGCCACCTGAAGCACGGCAGCTGCCGGACCGTAGATCAGGCCCGTGCGCTCCCGATTGATGCGCCACATTTCGGTGTGCGGCCCGAAGACAAAGGGATCGCAGCTGGCATTTGCATGGGAGACACTGGACGATTGCATGTCTGCCGGTCGAACCGCGATCGCGCGCAGTCAACAAAAGGCTGTAAACAGGCCCAGCCACTAAACGCACGAGGAACAGTTGCCTCGCCGGTGACCTGCACCGCCAGCGCATTTTCCTCTCCACCAACGGAAGAGAGCCGGTGACGGGATTCGAACCCGTGACCTGCTGATTACGAATCAGCTGCTCTACCACTGAGCTACACCGGCGAATTCAAGAATGAGATTAGGCCCGTATCAGCCCTCCTGCAAGATGAGCGCAAAAGAAAACGTGCATCTGGACACCGGGCTTTGAGCGAATTAAGGAATGAAAAACTTCTTCAATTCCATGAACGACCACGAGGATCAATCTTGTCTGTATGCCGTCGGGCTTCTCAAGCCGAGCGATGCGGAACAATTCGAGGCACTTGCGGAGTGCGACCCTCGTACATCGTCTTTGGTGCAATCGCTTGAAGAGATCAGCGGGCTGGTCCTGGCTTCGCTGTGCCCGAGTGTGGCTCCCCGGCCAGGACTAAAAACGCGCATTCTTGCTGCCATTGACGAAACCCCCGGGCTGGTCCTTGCGGATAGCAACGGGCGGGTTGTGGGCGTGAACGCGGCGTTTACAGCCATGTGCGGTTATCCCGCCGAACAAATCGTTGGCCGAAAGCCTGGCGCGCTGCTGCAGGGTCCAGCGACCTGCCCGAAAACGGCACGTCGCATGAGTGACGCAGTGCACTCGGGTCGGGAATGCCAGGAAGAGATCCTGAATTATCATCGGAACGGTTCGCCGTACTGGGTGCGCATTGCCATCACGCCGTTGCGTTCTCCCTCCGGCAAGATCGCAGGCTATGCAGCAGTAGAGGGTCGTATCAAAGATCGTCCCTTGCCTGTGGCAGCATGAGTGAGCATGTCTGCTTCCTCTCCGCATCACGCAAACCGGCGATTGAGTTGAAGGTTTGAATTTCCCGTTGACTGGCCGGTTGGCAGCTGCATTCTAAGAATTTCCATGAAGATCCTATTGCTCGGAGCCGGAGGTTTTATTGGCGTTAATCTTACTGAACGGCTCCTCAACGACGGCGTCCACGACATCACGGCGCTGGATATCCAGGAGGAAAAGATCGACGAGATCCTCTCCCACACCCCGAATTTGGATTACCGGCATCTCGACATCAGCAAGGACGAAAAAGATGTCGACGCGCTTGTCGCTGCTTCCGATGTCGTTGTGGATTTAGTGGCGTTCGCAAATCCGTCGCTCTACGTGGAGGATCCGATCGGGGTTTTCGACCTGAACTTCACGCAAAACATGAAGGTGGTGGATCAGTGTCTGCGCCACAAGAAACACATTGTGCAGTTTTCAACGTGTGAAGTGTACGGGATCACAGCGGCGAAAGCGATGGGGCTGGATCCGCGGGAGCATCCGATTCCGTTCGATGAAGATGCTACGCCGCTCATCATGGGGCCGGTCAAAAATCAACGCTGGATCTATGCCTGTGCGAAGCAGCTGCTTGAGCGTGTTCTGCACGGATACGGCATGCGGGGCGACCTGACCTGGACTGTGATCCGGCCCTTTAATTTCATTGGTCCACGCATCGATTATCTTCCAAGCGAAGCTGGCGGAGGCAATCCCCGCGTGTTTTCCCACTTTCTCAATGCGCTTTTGTACGGCACTCCCATGAAACTGGTCGATGGCGGCAAAAGCTATCGCGCGTACACTTACATCGACGATGCTGTGGACGCCATGGTGCGTATCATCGAAGCGAAGGATGGCGCCGCCAAGAACCAGATCTTCAACATCGGAACACCGGAAAACGAAGTCACCATCGCCGAGTTCGCGCAGCTTGTGAAAACTGTTTTTGACGAAGAATTTCGTCAGCCTGGTGATCCGGAACCGGAGATTGTCAGTGTCAGCGGTGAAGAATTTTACGGCCCTGGCTATGAGGATTGCGACCGCCGGATTCCGGTTGTAAACAAGCTTCGCGCTCTGGGATGGAAGAATAAGCATGACATCAGGTCAACCATCTACCACACGATGAAGTATTTTGTGGACAAGCATCGTGCCAAACAGAAGTCGGGTCAGCTCGCCGGGGTCATCGCCTGACAAACGCCTCCACCGCAGCGGGATTTTGAGTGCGTGCGTCTGGCGTGCCCGCTCCCCGGGAGTCTTCAGCCTGGCGTCGCGGCCAGTCTCCATGCTTGCGCATTGGCGTTGTAGACCACAGGATATCTTTATGAAGGGGTCGACGCACGGCATGGCTTCAGCCGCGGTTTTGGCCGCGGCTGTGATTTTGACGGTTGCGCAAGGGAATTTGTGCGCGCAGAACGCTGCGCTTGCATCATCGGCCGCTACGCTGGACGAGCCTGAAGTGGCGATCGCTCCCACATGGGAAACCCAGACCAACGCGCGCACATATCTGCTGGGGATTCCTGCGCCCCGCGGCCAGATCACGGACCGGCGCGGCAGCGCTCTTGCCCAAACCCGTATCGGATACAACCTTGCAATTCTGTTTCCGACTCCGCTCGATTACGATGACGAAACGGTGCTCGCTTATGCCCAGCGCGCACTGGACAGCGCAGCGGATCTGCTGCCCACCCGACGGTTTACGTTGAAGGTGGATGACGTTCTTCTGCACTACAAAAACCGGGGTGTGACGCCTCTCATCTTCTTGGAAGATTTGCTGCCGCAGGAGGTGGAACGGCTCAAAAATCACATGCCCGAAGGCCTGGGCTTTCACCAGAGCTATGTCCGCTTTTATCCCAACGGCCCGATGGCAGGTCATATTCTCGGCTACTGCGGAAAGGAAGGTGGGGTTCCGGATGGCCCGCTTCAAAATAACGATCTTGTCTGGCCGGAAGTCGAGGGGCGCGACGGGATTGAACAGACTTTCAACCAACAATTGCGCGGCAATATTGGTCAGCTCAACCTCGTGGTGGATCGCCTTGGGGAAAAGGTAGCGGAAAAGGTCTCTATTCCGCCCCAACCAGGCCAGAATGTGGTAACAACACTCGACGAAGAGCTGCAGCGCCATGCGGAATCGGTGATCGCCAAGCGGGAACGCAGCGGTGCCATCGTGGTGCTTAAACCCGACACCGGCGACATCCTTGCCATGGCTTCGTGGCCGTCATTTAATCCCAATGCTTTCACGCCGTACATTTCCGGCGAAGATTTTGACGCGTTAAACACGGACCCTGACAAACCGTTGTTTCCCCGCGCGTTCCGCGCCGCATATCCGCCCGGTTCCGTTTTCAAGGTGGTGACCGGACTGGCCGCAATCGAGTCAGGTGCCATGGATCTGGAGGGCACCCTCGATTGCCCGGCTTCCTATCGTGTTGGCAATCTCTGGTTCGATAACTGGAAAAGTAGCGGACAAGGGCATTTGAGTTTCCCTTCGGCAATGGCGCAATCGTGCAATACATGGTTTTACCAGGCCGGACTAAAGGCGGGCGCCGATGCGATCATGGATTGGGCATTTCGCATGGGGCTCGGCGTGCGTACCGGCATCCCTCTGAACGCGGAAACAGGCGGGCGCGTGCCCACACACGATTATTTTCAGCAGACACGCGGACGCCCAATTCTCGACGGGGACGTTGCAAACATGTCCATCGGTCAGGGCGACCTGCTCGTTTCGCCGTTGCAAATGGCTCAGCTCATGGCCACCGTGGCGAACGGCGGCACGGTCGTGCAATGTCGGCTTGTGCTGCAAGTGCAGGCGATTGGCGGCAAGGTGACCATCGCATACCAACCGCGGGCCAAAACCTACGCAGGCATTCGCCCGGACACACTCGCCGCACTTCACAAGGGCCTTGTGGACGTTGTCAATAGCGGTGGCGGGACTGCAGGACGCGCCCGGATGAAAAACGTAAAAGTCGCCGGCAAGACTGGCACCGCCCAATGGGGACCCAAGAATCGCGAGCGCACCGCTGCCTGGTTTGCCGGATTTGCTCCGGCGGAAAATGCTGAGGTGGCGTTTGCAGCAGTTTACGAAAGCCGGGTGAACGAAAACGCGGGTGGCGGCAGCCATGCCGCGCCTATGATTGCGGAAGTTTTAAAAGAGTATTTTGATGACAAAGCCGAGCGCGAAGAGGCTGCGAAGGACGCCATGGAAGCGGCACGCGCGGCTGCGGAAGCGTCCGCGACTGAAGCGAATCAGGGGGCACAGGGGGACGGAATTCCGGCTGCAGAAGAACAGGAAGCCAGCCCAGATGACTCGACGAACGGCGCACCAGACGCCGACGTCTCAGTGGACCGCTCGGGCTAACCCGGCGTGGCGGCGCAGTCATCCGGGACACCTCAAGCGGTCGCATCGAGTCAGGGATGCCGCAGCAACCAGGCGCGGCTTGCGTAACGCTCCGCCACGAGGCGTTCTGCAAGCGTCCGTTCACGCGGCTCGAAGTCGCGCTGCACGACGTCTCCCGCGAGTTGTCGTGCGAATTCAGGCCCGAAACCGTCGGGAAGATCCACACCTTGAATGCTGCCCTGATGCAAAAGCCCCGCCCGGGTGCGGCGTTGAGCGGCACCGGCGATTTTTCGGCCACGCCAGAGGACATCCGAGCGCACAGGCCCATCGAAACACAGGCCGCCTGCCCGGGACGCAACCTCTGTAGACGCAAGCAAGGGATCGATCCCTGCGCAGGCTTTCAACGCTGCGCACAATACCCCGTGAATAGTCGCATAGCTGTCCAGCAGACGTCCGGAAGGCTTTTGACGTCCTTCGGCCGGGGCCACCAACGCATAAGTAAAATCGTTCCCATGGATCACCGCTCCACCTGCGGTTGGCCGTCGCACCGTCGGGAGACCAGGCCAATCCGAACTGGCCGCAGCCAGCGATTGAAAAACGCCGAGACTTAATGCCGGAGTTTCCCACGCGTAACATCTCAGCACCGGTCTGATGGCACATTGCAGAAGCGCCTCATCCCGCGCCATGTTCACGGCGGGACTGCACGGTCCGTCGAGAATCAGTTCAAGACGTTCGAATGGTTTCAACTGCTCCAATCGAGCATGCGCCTGATCGGTTCGTACGCCCGTTTACGCAGGGATACGTCCAGCTCGATCTGCGGAGACATGTTCTCAAGTGCAGCGTGCAGTTTTTCAACGGTGTTCATCTTCATGAACCGGCAATCTGCGCACGCGCACGTTTCCGTCGGCCCCGGTATGAATGTTTTGTGCGGCATCTCCTTGCGAAGGCGGTGCAACATACCGGCCTCTGTCACGATAATGAATGCGTCTGAGGAATGTTCGCGGCAGAATCCCACCATCTTTTCCGTTGAACAGATTTCATCCGCAAGCAACCGCACGGCCACCGTGCATTCGGGATGGGCGACAACGGGCGCGTCGGGAAACTCGGATTTCACGGCTTCAATACTGCGTCGGGTAAATTCCACATGGAGATAGCAGTTGCCCTCCCAGAAATCCATACGGCGCCCCGTCTGTTCCATCACCCATTCACCCAGGTTTTGGTCGGGCACGAACAGAATGTTGCGGTCGGCCGGGATGCGCTCCACAATGCGAACGGCGTTACCGCTGGTGCAGATCACGTCGGCAAGCGCCTTCACCCCGGCGCTGCAGTTGATATAGGCAACGACATAATAGTTGCGCGCGCGATGCTGGTCGAGAAAAGCCGCAAGGCGATCCGGCGGACAGGATTCCGACAGGGAACACCCGGCATCGAGATCCGGGAGGAGAACGGTTTTTTCGGGATTCACAATCTTCGCGGTCTCCGCCATGAAATGGACTCCGCAGAATACGATCGTCTCACACTGCGTTTCGGCGGCTTTGAAACTCAGGCCCAGGGAATCGCCGACATAATCCGCCAGATCCTGAATATCCGGGACCTGATAATTATGCGCGAGAATTACGGCGTTCCGGCGGGCTTTCAGCCGCCGGATATCTTCCGCGAGATCGAGAGCTGGAATGGTACTGGTCATGGAGTCGGCGGTGTTGGCTGCTGACGCGCCCGGGCAGGCGGTGGCGGCAGAGAGATGTGCCGTCTCTGTGCCCGCCGGATGTCAATTTGCATTTTGAATGTATTCCCATAGTTGTTACGAGCAAACCATGAGGATAGGATTTATAGGCGCGGGAAAGATGGCTGCCTCGATTATCCGCGGATTAATCGATGCGGGCACCTGTCGGCCGGAGGAAATCGTCGCCACGGACATCGACGACGCAGTGCTCAACCTCCTGAACAACACGACCGGCGTGCAAACCACGTCCAACCTCGAACGCGTGGCTGGCGATTGCGATGTGCTCATGCTCTGCACAAAACCTGCCGATATCGGCTCCGCTCTTCGCGATATTTGTCGGCATGCCTCGGGGAAACTGGTCGTCTCCATTGCAGCCGGAGTGGATCTGACGCAACTCGAAGCGCTGGCACCGGGCTGCCGTATTGTGCGCGTCATGCCGAATACCCCTGCACTTGTGCACAAAGGGGCTGCGGTCTTTGCCCTCGGCCATCTCGCCACGGAGGCGGACGCCGATCTTGTGCAATCAATTTTCAATTCTGTCGGAGTTTCGTTCCGTGCTGAGGAAAAGTATCTCGACGCGGTGACTGGCCTGAGCGGCAGCGGTCCGGCCTATGTCTTTATGGTGATCGATGCCATGGCCGACGGCGGGGTGTTGAACGGTCTGCCGCGTTCAATGGCCCTGCAGCTGGCTGCACAAACGGTCGCCGGTGCGGCGCAAATGATTCTGCAGACCGGCGATCATCCGGGCGAACTCAAAGACAACGTCGCCAGCCCTGGCGGCACGACCATGGCGGGGATCGCGGTAATGGAGGAAGCAGGTGTGCGCTCCGCAATGATTCGCGCCGTCACAGCCGCGACGCGGCGGGCTGTGGAATTGCGGACCGAACTGGCTGCCAACGCCGTCGAATCGCGGTGAACGCACGCACCCGTTTTCCCGGATCGCAAACGGCGATCCTCGCTGCAACCGCTGGGGCGCTTTTGCTGGGGACAACCCTCTGCTCGGCTCAACCGGGGCAAGGTGGCACCCGCAGGTCCTCTTCCGAGAGCGTCGGCACATCACCTTCTGACCGCGGGACCGAGCCCGCACGGCAGGATCCCCGCGGGGTTTTAATGAAGGCGATGACGGCCCGCGCTATTGCGGGTTGAGCATCGACCACGGGCCTGCGGGCGTTCGTCCACGAGCGATCGCTCGCAAACCCGCCGCGCAGGGGCCGAAGCCCTGTCCGATGCAGCGCGCCGGGCCAAACAGCCATGGGCGGGCA
>CAZZCL010000096.1:0-10125 GCA_964652295.1 uncultured Chthoniobacterales bacterium | reverse complement strand
CTATCCGCGCCCAGCTGGGCGCGGCCCCGTTGAAGCCCAGAATAAAAGTCTCAAAAATCATCAAGGCCAAAACTATCCGCGCCCAGTTGGGCGCGGCCGCGTTGAAGCTGGGATATCGGCTCGCCCTCAAACACTGTGGTTGGCGAGTGGTAACTCGTCCGACGCTACAACTTCGCGCTTGCGGATAAGGCCTGCGAGGTGGTATTCTTTACGTCGGGCCTGAGCGCGAGCCAATGGAAATTTTATAACTTTGAGGAAGCTCCAACCGAGACGAATGACCTCGCCGCCCAACACCCGGAACAGGTCGCTGCTCTCAAAAAGCGCTTCCAAAACCGGGCCGACTCTGTCGGGGCCATCGATCAGGAGCAAATGCTGTGCACTCAGGGACGTCCCGGAAATCGCAGCTTGGCCAGCAGGCCACATTCATGCGTTGCACACGGCTAACCCGGCAGACCGTTGCGAGCTGCGAACCTGCATCAATCTGACAACCCCGTACCTCTCCCAGGATCGCTCAGTTCAACCACGGATAACAGCAACCAGCCTGGATAACAAGGATGCGAGGGTTCAGGCGGTGACGCGCTCCACAGGAAGTTTCGCATGTTTGAAATCGTTGAAGTGTGCAGGACGAAACGCTGTTTCACCACGATGATGAACCCATCCTCTGACGGCACTATTAACCTTGAAGATCCAGACATTCATGTCTCCCCCGGGATTCGTCCTCTTTTTGAAACCTGGATGCGGGACCCCCGCGTGACGCCTGGTCACGACGGTGCGTACTATCTCACCGGCACCACTCGCGACCCTGAGTCCGGCGAAATTAACGCCGGACGGTTCAGCGACGGCATCCGTCTTTGGCGTTCTGAGAATCTCAAGACATGGGAAGATCTTGGATTGGTCTGGTCCATCGAACAGGAAGGGGGCGCACTGGCGCAATTTGCCGTCTATGAGAACGGCGTCGGACGCACCTATGCTCCGGAAGCCTTCCGCAGGGATGTTCTTCCGCGTTTGCTGCCACCCGGCATGGAGCAATCCCCGGAGCCTCCCGGGGCTGCCACGGCGACTCACCCGATTCAGGTACGGCGCGGGGTTTGGGGTCCCGAACTTAACTGGCTGCCGCGGCGCGGCGAATACCTTCTGAGTTTCTGCCTCAATACCAATATTGCCATTCCTCCCGATCAATGGACGCACTATGGGTTGTTTGGAGGCAATTACTTCCTTACATCCCCCTCTGGCGACCCGCGCGGTCCGTGGAAACTTGTCAGTGAAACCCCCATGACTGACCACATCGACGGCACTGTGTTTGAGGATGGCGACTCGATCTGGTTCATCTGGCAGAACGGTCGCATGGCCCGATTCAACAGCGCGCTTGACGCGTTCGACCTCATTAGCAACCCATGGCAAACCCCGTATCATCCCGAGCCAACGAGCGAAGGCCCGTTTGTAGTCAGGCATGAGGGCCGGTATCATCTCTTCCTGACGATGGTTTCCCGGCGATTGTCGCAGGGACAAATCGGATACGCGGAATCCGGGCATGGCAGCAAGAACAGCTTTAGTTATGACCTCATTCAGGCCAGCAGCGATCGTCTGACTGGTCCTTACGGTCCGCGCCAGATTGTGGCTCTTGGGGTTGGTCACGGCCATCCGCTGTGCGATCGGGAAGGCAACTGGTGGCTTGGTTGCTTCGGTTCCCCGAGAACGGAGTACATGCCATTCCCCGAGCCCTGCAGGCCGTATCTCGTTCCGATGCACTGGCGCAATGGCTTGTTCCGTCCCCAGGCCAGAGTCCTCTGAAGGCGGTTCTTATCGATGACTGCCGTTCTCCTGAGAACGGCAACCAGGACATAGTCTGCATTTCGCCTGGACGATTAAAAGCGTGTCAACCGTCGCGTGAAGCGCTCAGTGATTTTCAACACCGATGGCGGCGGCGCAATTCTGCCACAAATGATTCACGTCCAGCGTACCGACAATGACGGCGCTCACTGCGGGATGCGCAAAAATAAATCTCAGGCTTTCCTCAACGGCACTGGCCGGATCCGTGCCACGCGCGAAATGTCCGCTCTGAAAGGCTTTTTTCACAAGCACCCCAGCGCCATGGCGGGCGCAGGCATCAAGCACGGGTTCTTCAACCCGGTTCCATGGGTTGTACGATGCCATGACAACATCGCACAGTTCCGCGGCGCGGAGGCCTCCCTCGACGGTTTTGGTTGATGCGCCAATGGCCCGGACCACGCCGGATTCCTGCAATCCTCGCAAGGTCTCGACGGCGCCGCTTTGCTCGAGAATCTCGAGGTCGCTGCCATCCGAATGCAGGAGCACAATGTCGAGCTGGTCGGTGCGCAACCGGCTAAGGCTGCGCTCCACGCTGCGTTGAATGGCGTCCGGTGAAAAATCGTACGTGGAAATCTCTCCATCGAATTCTTCCCCGGCTTTGGTGCAAAGAATCCAAGTGTCGCGCTGGCCGATCAAAAGCCGTCCGACGCGTTCCTCGCTCTGGCCGTAGGCAGGCGCGGTGTCGAGCAGAGAGATTCCGAGGCTTTGTGCCTGGGCAAGAACATCGCGCAGGCTCTCTTCGCCAGGGAGATCGAATGGGCGGGGATATTTTACTCCAACATTACGCCCGAATTTGACAGTGCCCAATCCGAGCATCGAAACATGCAATCCGGTGCGGCCGAGCGGTCGCGACGGGAGGGATGCGGGTGCGGAGCCCACTTTCATGCTGCTTTCTCCCATGGGGCTGTGGCAGGCATGGCATGATGCAGGCCAGGCGGTGGCGCGAACCGTGTCTGCGCAGCGGAGACAGGTTGCGGCGGTGGCAGCAGGGCGAGGATTTTATCCGCCAGCAACGGGGTAAAAACGAGTTTGGAAGGCCAGGCAGCAATGACGCGTCCGCCTGCGAGAGGTATCGCGACCGGGCCGGTGGGGCGAGCCCCTCCGGGTTGGCGCGGTTCCGCACGCACGGCGCGCACGGCGCTCCACTCCGCTTTTTCCGTGTCCAGATGCGGAAACACACGCCGGAGCAGGCGGGCGGCCTCGACGATCTGTTCGTCCGTGGAACGGTGCACGCCAGCCTCCGCCAATTCGCCGCCGAGGTACCACACGGGATTGCCGGACCGGCCTGTGTGTGTGGTGACAACCAACGGCGGTTTGGAGCCAGTGCCGATGCAAACCCCATACAACGGTGGGAGATGCGGCGCGGAAAGCACAGCCTGATGCAAGGGACGCGTCTGGGTGGGCGCCTCGGTGTTTAACCCCAGTGACGCCAGCAGTTCCGCGTTGCCTTCGCCCGCACACAGAATTGCGCAGCGCGCATCCAATTCGGCACCGCCCGCAGCACGGATTTGCACAGGTCCCGATGACTCGCTCCATTGCAATGCAATTCCGGAGCCGTACAAAGCGCGTCCGTCGGCAAGGCCTGCGAGGGTTTTAACAAGGGAACGCGGATCGATAACAGTTTCCGCAAGCTCATAGACGGATCCTGTGTAGGCGGGGTTCCGAAAGGGTTCGGGCCAATCCTCGCGTTTGAGCGCGGTGGAACGTCCTGCAAGTGAGCGGCTCGCAAAAAAGGCGGTAATCCGCGACCCAAGTCTTCCTTCGGTAAAGAGATATTGTTTCGGGGATAAGACACGGACCTGCCGCAGGTCAAGGTCGCCGTGGCCTTCAAGGCAGGCCTGCCATCGACCAGGCATGGGGCGGATTGCTTCGGAAGCGTCATTAAGTCTGCCGTTCAAGGCGTACTTGAGTCCGCCGTGCAGCACACCCTGCGACAGGATGGTTTGCCCGCCTCCAAGCCAGCCTTTTTCAAGCAGCACGGCATGGTAACCGGCGTTGCGAAGGGCGTTCAATGTCCACAATCCAGCAACGCCACCGCCCAGGATAACTGCATCGAGAGTCATGATGGCGAGGATGGCGGCGGCGGTTCGCCGCGGGCAACGGCGGCCATGGCCTCGGGAGGAAGAGTGCTGAGAATGTTTGTGGTCGAGACGCCTGGCACATGGCCGACGAAATGCGTTTCGATGCCAAGTTCCTCAAGCGCCGCACGCAGCGAGCTTTCTATGGTGTCCATCGTGTAATCGCCGCCTTTCACATAGACATGCGGGCGCACTATGCGAACCAATGGCGCGACATGTTCTTCGTTGAAGACCACCACATGGTCGACACAAGGCAGGGCGGCAATGAGCTTCACCCGGAGATCCTGAGTGCGCACGGGACGTCCCGGCCCTTTCAGCCTGCGGGCCGATGCGTCGCTGTTCAGGGCCACGGCAAGACAATCGGCCAGTCGGGCCGCTTCATTCAGATACCGGATGTGTCCTTCATGCAGGATGTCGAAACACCCGTTGGTAAAGGCCAGCCGCTGACCGCGCGCATCCAGATCCTCCCGCAAACGGGCAAGGGCGTCCGTCCCGACAAGTTTTTCGGCCGCATCATGCAGTGTGTGGAGATGAACGCAGGGATTCATCGCGATGTCTTCACTCAAGTCCATTTCGGGGTATGATTGCAACCGTAGCAACACGGAATCCGTGAATTATCGCACATTCCATACAAATCACGTGGGTGGGGCCGGCAAACTGACGATCCTCGCGGCGATCCTTATCGCTGCAGCCGTGCATCTTGCCTTCTTTCGTTTCGCGCAGGACTACCGTCTGGGCGCGTTTCAACGCCCGGAACTCATGCCGCCACCCCCCGCCTTCGAATTACGACGCACCGAGGTGGATGCAGGTCTTCTGGACCCAGCGAGGACGCCGGAGGAACGGCCCGCGGCCAAGCCACTCGATCAAATCGGGGAAATCGTCTTACCGGATGAGGAGGTGGGGTTTGAAGAAGGCAGCCGCGATATCCGCGCGACGCCCGCGGTGGCACAGATTGAGAGCCCCGTTTTTTCCGAGACACCGGCCGTCGCCCCTCCCCGGTTCAGCGATGCCATCAGCGATGTCCGCGCCGGTAGCACACGCGAAGCACAGGAAAAGATCGGCGATCTTGAGGAACAACTGCTCGCGCAAACCGATCAGGATCTGGCCAATCCGAACGCCCCTCAACTTCTGGATCCTTCGACCCTTGGGCAGCAGGCCCGACGCGAGGGCGACATGGCTGGACAATCCGCAGTCGGCAGCGGCGGCGATGTCGGTCCAGGCAGCTTCAGCAACCTCGACGAATTGCTCAATCGCGCCGGACCGGTCCGGCAGGGCACCGCGCCAATCCTGATGCCCACCGATCTGCTTTTCGATTACGATCAATTCCTGCTCCGGCGTGATGCGGTGGAGAGCCTGAGAAAATTGGGCACGCTCATTCAGCGCAATCCGCAGGCCCGCTTCATTATTGAAGGACACACGGATGCATTCGGCCCGGACGATTACAATCTCTGGCTCAGCACCCAACGCGCTTTGGCAGTAAGGGATTGGCTGATTAAAAGCATGGGCATCGACCCGCGCCAGATCGAAACCATCGGTTACGGCAAGCGGCGGCTGCTTGTACCACCTGACCGCGGTGTGGAACAACAGCAACTCAACCGGCGCGTTGAAATCGTAATCCAACCGCGGCGTTAGGGCGGCGTTTGGGTTAGAAGCCGTTCGAAGACGCCCTCGGTAGCA
Organism: uncultured Chthoniobacterales bacterium; assembly: GCA_964652295.1. Lineage (GTDB taxonomy): Bacteria > Verrucomicrobiota > Verrucomicrobiia > Chthoniobacterales > CALDSX01 > CAZZCL01. Next base: position 4,540 of record CAZZCL010000096.1, on the reverse strand, counting down.
CCCGGGCAACACCTGTACTGCGCATTGCCGGCGGAACGTCTCCTGCTACGCTATTCAGCATGTCCGACACTGAGGACGCTCCATCCCCCCTGATTCAAGCCTGCCCCGGTTGCGGCGGCTTTCTTGACGTATCCGAACAGGAACCGTTTGCCCAGGTGCATTGCCCCAGTTGCGGCACGCTGCTGCGCGTCCGCACGCAGGTACGCAACTTCACATTACAGAGCGTGGTTGGCGTTGGAGGCATGGGCACCGTGTACAAGGCGCTCGACCTGAATCTCCAGCGCGTCGTCGCATTAAAAATTCTGCGCCGGGAGTTCAGTTCCAGCACCGACGATATCGGCAAGCTGGAACGGGAAGCCCGGCTGACGGCGATGGTGAATCATCCGAACGTCGTGAAGATCTACAGTTTCGGCGACGATCACGGCCAGTTTTATCTTTCCATGGAGCTGGTCGAGAAAGGGAGCCTTGACGATCTGCTTGAGTTACAGGGCCAGGTGGCCGAGCTGCAGGTTCTGGAAATCGGAATCCAGGTGGCATCCGGCCTCCAGGCCGCACATCAGCTCGGGCTTATCCATCGCGACGTGAAACCCGGCAATATTCTTTTTGCCGACGCGCACATGACCAAGATCGTCGATTTCGGTCTCGCGATTGTCATGGAAGAAGAAGCGGCGCAACGCGGCGAGATCTGGGGCACGCCGTATTACGTGGCCCCGGAGAAACTCGACCAGCGTCCGGAGGATTTCCGGAGCGACATCTACAGCCTTGGGGGCACCATGTTCCACGCTCTGTCCGGGCGGCCTCCGTACGAGGCGCAGACCGCTTCCCTCGTAGCCCTCAAACATCTCAAGAGCCAGCCGGTGAGCCTGCAGGCGTTTGCGCCGAACACCGCGAGTGAGACCGCTTACGTGGTCAACAAAATGCTGCACAAAGATCCCGATTCCCGGTATCAATCCTATGAGGAATTGATAGAACACCTGAACTACGCCCGGGAACGTGTGACGGAGGCTGTGTCCTCCCGAGGGCGTCCAAGGCAGCGCGTGGTGGTGGATGGCGAGGAAAGTAAAAGCCGGATGGGATGGATCGTGCTGGGATGCATCGGATTGATCCTCCTCGCCGGCATCGGAGTGTGGGCATTCCGCGGCTCACTCTTCCCCCGTGAGGACTCCGCAACCGTCGGGGAAGAGGCTGACACCCGCGAAGCTCCATCCATCGAGGCGCAGAACGATGAGTTGTATTCCGAGGCGCAGGCCCTGATTCTCAAGGGGGATTTCGCCACCGCGGAAGGCGCGCTGTTCGATCTGCTGCAGCGCCCGGGCAAAATCGCTGAACCCGCCCGCACATGGATCAGGCTCCACGCAGCTCTCGCCGCCTATCTGGGCGACAACCCCGGGGCCGCAACAGAACTGTTCGAAAGCTGGCAGGCTGAACTCCAGGGGCAGGACACCGGCAAGCTCAGCCTTGAAATGGCGAACATGGTCGATGCAGCCCTGCGTGTGGGAACCGGGGAGCAGGAGCCATCTACCTCGTTTTGTCGCCTGCTCGATCGCAGCGGGCCAGAGGCATTTGTGATCCTGTTGTGTGCAGCGATCAACTGGCAAAAGGCCGACTTTCGCGCTGCGCAGGATTGCCTGCGCCTGTTTACCGCTGCGCGACAGCACGTGCGTTATACATGGATCGGAGCGTTCAAACCGCTGGCCAACCGCTATCTCGACGATGCAAAACGCTATGTTGGCGCTGTGAACGCCATGGAAAAAGCGACCGATTCGGCGACTACGCGCAAAGCGGCGCAGGACGCTCTGCAAACCGCCCAGGAAATTCAGACGCCGGGTCCCATCGTGACGTATCTGACAGAACGCGCGAACCTTTTTCTCAGGCAAGCGGATGAAGACGATCAAAACCGCGAGCGGCGTGAGCGCAAGGCACGGGAAGACCTTGAACGCAGGACGCAGGAGAAACTCGCGCAAACCGGGGCGGATTATCTCAAGGCTGTGACCGCTCTTGACCTCGATGCTGCGGCCGCGTTGCTGGCCCCGCTTGAGCAGGATCCCCAGCTTCGGGAATTGCCGGTTGTGCGCAGGCAGGAGGAACGCCTCGCATGGCTGCGCGAGTTCAAGACGGCCTTGATTGAGGATTTGAATGCGTCGGGTTACAATGCCGAAGTGCGAACCATTTCGGGATCGGTTGCGGGCAAAACGGTTTCCGGAGCGGATTCGGACGGCGTCTCCATCGCCTCCCCGTACGGAACGACAAATGTGCCGTGGAAGGAACTGCCACCGGAACTGGTCGTGCAAATGGCGGAATCCTTTGCGCGCACTACGACCGGGGCCGACGCCGGCAAACGACTCTGGCTGGCAGGCGTATTCGCGCACGAGGCCGGGCTGTCGGAGCGCGGTAAATCCCTGCTGATCGAAGGTTCGCAGGCCGATGAAGCGTTGCGCGACCAGCTGGGCAACTTTTTCGAGATGCAATCGGCTGAGTAACAGCGTTCAGCCTGCGGGGCGGGCAACCAGCCCGAACTTAAAGCGGTGCGCCGCTCGCTGCCACTTCGGCAGGCAGCGGCCTTGACCGCTACAACATTTCGTCCACGAAACGCCGGGTCTCAAACGGCAGGAAGTCGCCCGGTTCCTCGCCCACACCTGCGAACATGGGCGGGACGCCGGTTTCTTCGGCAATGGCTACAAGCGCCCCACCACCGCCACTGCCATCAAGCTTGGTCATGATCAGGCCAGTCAACCCCGCGATGGCGTGAAATTCGCGCGCCTGAATCACGGCATTTCCTCCGGTTGTCGCATCGACGACGAGCAACACTTCGTGTGGAGCGGCCGGATCCAGCTTTGCCAGCGTGCGTTTCATCTTGGCGAGCTGCGCCATGAGGTTGTCGCGCGTGTGGAGACGTCCGGCGGTATCCACGATGAGAACGCCGACGCCCGTGGCCCGGGCTTTTTGCCATGCATCATGCACGACGGCAGCAGGATCCGCTCCGTAGGAAGCCGACGCAACGTCCGCCCCGGTTCGCGCGCCCCAGATCGCGAGCTGCTCGATCGCGCCGGCGCGGAAGGTATCCGCCGCGGCAAGCATCACTTTGCGTTTCTCTTTCACCAGACGGGCAGCCAGTTTTCCGGCTGCTGACGTTTTCCCTGCACCATTCACCCCGCAGATCAGGATCGTGAAGGGGGGATCGCCCTCGGGCGGAATGATTAATGAGCGGGGAACAAGCCGTTCCGCCACGGCATCGCGCGCCCGTTCGAGCAATTCCTCGGCGGTGGCGTTGCGCGGCGCGCGCTCGAATTGTTCGAGCAACGCGGACACAAATGGCACGCCAAGGTCCGCCTCGAACAAGGCCTGCTCGAGTTCGCCCAGGTCCGGTGGACCGCTGCCGAACCGTTGTTTGAGCCGTTCAAAAAAGCCGTTGGTCATCAGGATGCATTCATTCTGGAGGAAACCCGGATTCGGCTCAATGCCTCACGAGGCGCCTGGCGGAGCGGCAGGCTCGCGAAGGGGTCGCCCAAGACCCGAGGCAGCGCGGTGCAGCACGCCATTGACAAAACGCGCGGAATCGGTGTCGCCGAATTTTCGGGCAATCTCGATCGCTTCATCGATGACGACCACCGGCGGCACGTCGGGGCATTCCCGCAACTCGAACATGGCCACGCGAAGCACGTTGCGATCCACAAGACCGAGGCGCTGGAGGCGAAAATTGTCGGTGCAGATTTCAATCGCGGCATCGAGCGCTTCGCGATGGTCAAGCACGCCCGACACCAACGTTTCCGCGAAGGCCTGCGCCCGCACTTCCGTGGGGCGCACAGCCCAGAACTGTGCGATGGCGTGATCGCGGGGGAAGCCATGCACGTCAAGCCCGCAAAGGTATTGCATGGCAGCTTCCCGCCCTTTGCGGCGTGCGCTCATCGGGCCCGCACTTCGTGCATGGCGCTCACCATGGCCACGGCGGCGCGTGCGGCTTCGGCTCCACGATTGTTGGCGTTGTTCCCGGTGCGAGCCCGTGCCTGCTCAATGTTGGCGACGTGCAGAATGCCGTGCATGACGGGCACATGATGATTCACCGCCACCAGCTGCAGGGCCTGGCTGACACTGTGCGCAATCAGATCGGCATGAAGCGTTTCGCCTTGGAGAAGGACGCCAAGCGCGAGAATCGCGTCGGGCTGACGTTCGCGCGCAATCTCCGCAGCCAGCACCGGGATCTCGAATGTGCCCGGAGTTTGATACAGAACCACATGCGATCCTGGTGCCAGATGATACAGCTCGTTTGTGGCACCGTTTACCAGCCCTTGTACAAGATCGCCGTTGTATTGGCTGGCGACAATGGCGAAGGTGGTTTTCTGCCCCAGCTGACGGGGGCGTGGTGGCACGTTGGGCGCACTTAACATGGCTGTTGCTCCCGGATTGCGATGCGCCCCGGCTGCGGCCGGACCGGCATTGGCCCGCCGAAATCGTCGGCTGGAGTAGCGCGACGGAGGGGCGCGATTTGCGAAGTCATCGGCCAGTCTAGCGGCGGGAGCCACGGGCGCAAGCGCCCCGCACG
>CAZZCL010000095.1:0-10311 GCA_964652295.1 uncultured Chthoniobacterales bacterium | reverse complement strand
TGTCGTCAGCTCGTGTCGTGAGATGTTGGGTTAAGTCCCGCAACGAGCGCAACCCCTGTGTCCTGTTGCCACCCCGAAAGGGCGCACTCTGGACAGACTGCACGGTTAAGCCGTGAGGAAGGTGGGGACGACGTCAAGTCAGTATGGCCCTTACGGCCAGGGCTGCACACGTACTACAATGCCCGGTACAATGTGAACCGAGACCGCGAGGTGGAGGAAATCACCAAAACCGGGCCCAGTTCGGATTGGAGGCTGCAACTCGCCTCCATGAAGCCGGAATCGCTAGTAATGGCGCATCAGCTACGGCGCCGTGAATACGTTCCCGGGCCTTGTACACACCGCCCGTCACATCATGGAAGTCGCTTGTAGCCGAAGTGCATGTGCTAACCGCAAGGAGGCAGTGCCCTACGCTATGAGTGGTAACTGGGATGAAGTCGTAACAAGGTAGCCGTAGGGGAACCTGCGGCTGGATCACCTCCTTTCTAAGGAGTATCCCGGCCCTCGCGCACCCGATAGGGTTGTTAACTATCAGCGCGCGCAGGGGCTGTGGAAGGTCGACCGTCTCATTGTCCGCCAACATCTGTTGAGGGGTATTGAGGCGAGTCCGGCAGTTAAAGATGGCTACGATCAAGCGTGCAGCGCACTGCTCAAATTTTGGTGTTTGTCGCATAAAAAAATCTGCTGCGAAATTCAGCTGGGAATTAACAATCGACAGAAGTGTCGTGCTGCGCGCAATTTGGGTGCGTGCGGGCACATCTGTTTTCGTTTTTCCAATGGGGATTTTTCTAACCGGGGGCATAGCTCAGTTGGTAGAGCGCCAGCTTTGCAAGCTGGATGTCAGGGGTTCGAATCCCCTTGCCTCCACAAGCGAAGCGTTTGGGGCGACCCTTATTGCTAAAGTGCCGAATGGATCACCACAACGAAATGCGGTCCGGGTCCGTTCATTGCACGCTTACAGCGCTGCAGATTTCTCAAATTTGTTACGGTGTTTCCTGTTTTCGGGCCTGTAGCTCAGTTGGTTAGAGCATGCGCTTGATAAGCGCAGGGTCACTGGTTCGAGCCCAGTCAGGCCCACGCCGTTGATTCGCAGATCATTTTCTCGTTTTATTGGGAATGCGTCAGACACTGCGGTGTCGTCATTCAAACTATCGTATCGACGAACTGAAATTTTCTTTTTTTGCGGGTAACCGCCGTTTGATGGCGGGCCCGGGTTCTTTGACATCTGCACACAGTAAGATTAACGCAACTTCGAAAGCGTAAGATGATGGCGTGCGGGCGACCCCGCTGGACAATCGCGTCCAGCCCAGCCCGAACGCCGGAACCCCCGCGTGAGCGCGGTGGTTCAGAGAACTGGTGATATACCAGCCGCATTTCTGATTTCACAGGAAAGCGGCCAAGCTACAAAGGGCACATGATGAATGCCTTGGTGCCAGCAGGCGATGAAGGACGTGGAAAGCTGCGATAAGCCACGGAGAGCGGCAAACACGCTTTGACCCGTGGATTTCCGAATGGGGTAACCCAGGCCCAGCGCGGCCTGCCCGAAAGGGCGCGACACCCGGCCAAGTGAAACATCTCAGTAACCGGAGGAAAAGAAAGCGAAGCGATTCCGTTAGTAGCGGCGAGCGAACGCGGAGCAGCCCAAACCTCCCCCTGCGGGGGGAGGGGTTGTAGGAGCCCGACACGGCAGTTTGAAGGTTAGATGAAGCGGATGGAAAGTCGCTCCATAGAGGGTGAAAGGCCCGTAATCGAAAACCGGATAACGCCCAGGGATTTCCTGAGTAGCACGACATAAGAGAAACTTCGTGCGAATCTGCGCCGACCACGGCGTAAGGCTAAATACTCGCTGGCGACCGATAGTGAACAAGTACCGCGAGGGAAAGGTGAAAAGAACCGCTTTGAGCGGAGTGAAATAGAACCTGAAATCATGTGCTTACAATGTGTCAGAGCCCCGCAAGGGGTGATGGCCTGCCTTTTGCTTAATGAGTCTGCGAGTTATTGTCGGTGGCGGCTTAAGCCCTTACGGGGTGGAGGCGCAGCGAAAGCGAGTCCGAAATGGGCGTATGTTGCCGGCGATAGACCCGAAGCGGAGGTGATCTACCCATGGTCAGGATGAAGTCCCGGTAACACGGGATGGAGGTCCGAACCGGTGAATGTTGAAAAATTCTCGGATGAACTGTGGGTAGGAGCGAAAGACTAATCAAACCCCGTGATAGCTGGTTCTCCCCGAAATCTATTGAGGTAGAGCCTCGTGCGCTGACCGATGGAGGTAGAGCACTGGATGAGTGAGGGCCCACACCAGGGTACTGACCTCAATCAAACTCCGAATGCCATCGGGTGAAGCACGGGAGTCAGTCTGCAGGGGATAAGCTCTGCAGTCGAAAGGGAAACAACCCAGATCGGCAGCTAAGGTGCCTAAATACCGCGAAGTGGAAAGGATGTGGAGTTACTTAAACAATGAGGATGTTGGCTTAGAGGCAGCCACCATTTAAACAGTGCGTAATAGCTGACTCATCGAGTGACCTTGCGCCGAAAATGATTGGCGATAAGCGCAATACCGAAGCTCCGGACGCGCAAGCGTGGTAGGGGAGCGTTCTCAAGCCGTTGAAACCGGATGGCGACTGATGGTGGAGGTTTGAGAAGTGAGAATGCAGACATGAGTAGCGATAAGCCGGGTGAGATTCCCGGCCGCCGTAAGCCCAAGGTTTCCCGGGCAAGGTTCGTCCTCCCGGGGTTAGTCGGGACCTAAGCTGTAGCCGATGGGCGTAAGCGATGGACAACAGGTTCAATATTCCTGTACCGGCTTGGATTAAGGCGGATGGTGACGCGTTGATGGAGGGAGTCTGTCGATTGAAAGTGACAGTCCGTGAGGGACGCTGAGGCTACGGCCAAGGTGGATCTCCTAAAGTTGGCGCCGAGAAAAGCCGTCCGTTGTTTCCCAGGCCGCCCGTACCGCAAACCGACACAGGTGGGCGAGTGTGACTACACTCAGGCGCGCGAGTGAACCCTCGTTAAGGAACTCGGCAATCTAGCCCCGTAACTTCGGAATAAGGGGTGCCCAGAAATGGGTCTCAGTAAATGGGGTCAACCGACTGTTTAGCAAAAACACAGCACTCTGCAAAGTCGCAAGACGACGTATAGGGTGTGACACGTGACCAATGCGGAAAGGTCAAGATCTGGGGTGCAAGCTCTGGGTCCAAGCCCCCGTGAATGTCGGCCGTAACTATAACGGTCCTAAGGTAGCGAAATTCCTTGTCGGGTAAGTTCCGACCTGCACGAATCGTGTAACGAGTTGACCGCTGTCTCAACGAGGCGCTCGGCGAAGTTGTAATTGCGGTGAAGATGCCGCATACCTGCAGAAGGACGGAAAGACCCTATGCACCTTTACTGTACGCTGTTACTGTTCTTTCGATTCGGATGCTTAGAGTAAGTGGGAGGCTTTGAAGCCCATCTTTCGGGGTGGGCTGAGCCGCCAATGAAACACCACCCTTTCGTGTTGGAAGGACTAACCCGCATGCGGGGACACTGGCAGCCGGTCAGTTTTACTGGGGCGGTATCCTCCTAAAGAGTAACGGAGGAGTGCGAAGGTTGGTTCAGCCTGGTTGCAAATCAGGTGACGAGGACATGGACATAAACCAGCCTAACTGCGAGACCTACAAGTCGAGCAGAGACGAAAGTCGGCCCAAGTGATCCGGTGGTTGAATGTGGAATTGCCATCGCTCAACGGACAAAAGGTACGCTAGGGATAACAGGCTGATCGAGCCCAAGCGCTCATAGCGACGGCTCGGTTTGGCACCTCGATGTCGGCTCATCACATCCTGGGGCTGGAGAAGGTCCCAAGGGTCCGGCTGTTCGCCGGTTAAAGTGGTACGCGAGCTGGGTTCAGAACGTCGCGAGACAGTTCGGTCCTTATCCTCTGTGGGCGCAGGAGAATTGAGGGGTTCAGATCTTAGTACGAGAGGACCGGATCTGACGAACCTCTGGTGTTCCAGTTGTCGCGTCCGCGGCAGCGCTGGTTAGCTATGTTCGGAAAGGATAAGCGCTGAAAGCATCTAAGCGCCAAGCCTATCCCAAGATGAATTCTCCCTGAGGACCGTGGTAGACCACCACGTTGATAGGGCACAAGTGCAAGCGCAGCAATGCGTTTAGCTCAGTGCTACTAATCGTCCGATCGTCTTGGCCGCTTCCTGCGATCCTTCCGCGCGCGATTAGCAAAAGCGCGCGCCGGAACGATCCGCATGCGAAGTGTCGCCAGATCTTATTATCGACCGCCAAAAGCGCAGTTTGCGTGGTCTTCTGTGTGCAGTTGTCAGCGAATCCGAACGCTCGCATTGCTCGTCGGCGAAGCTCATGCTTAGCAGACCGAGTTTGTCCTCAGGGCTTCAGACGCCCCGGCTCTTCGATTTGGAGTATTCGAAGGTCCGGTGGTCTGGTGACCAGAGCGCAGTGGAACCACCCGGTCCCTTTCCGAACCCGGAAGTGAAACGCTGCAGCGCCGATGGTAGTGCGGCGATAGGCCGTGCAAGAGTAGGTCGTTGCCAGTATCCATACCCCTCCCTCAGCCAAAGCTGAGGGAGGGGTCTTTTTTTTGTGCGCCCAGCAGGGCGCACCCATTTGGGGATTGAAGTTCCCTGCACGCCCGACAAGGGGAAGTGCTGGCCGGACGGCAAGAGCGTCCGCCGCGAGGCGGAGTCTGGAGGAATGATCTTCGATTATCGCAATGGGCGCGGACGTAACATGCCGCGCAACGTCAATGGGCAGCTACAGCGGGATCCTGCAAACCGATGGGTACAACGCATATGACGATAAAATCGGCGGTGTTGGCGTGGTACGCGCGCCATGTATGGCACATGTTCGACGCACGTTCCACGACGCGCACAAGGTCGACCCCAGCTTTGAGCCTCTCAATGAGATCCTCAGAATGATTGCGGCCCGTTACAAAATCGAGAGTGACTGCCGGGCTCAGGGGTTGGATAGCACCGGCCGATTGGAGGCGCGCCGTGAGCACAGCGGGCCGCTTCTGAAAACACTCCGCGGACTTGTGACCGAACTGAAAAAGGCAGCCCTGCCGCGCAGCCTTGCCGGGCGTGCGTGCCCCTATGCGTTGAGCCAATGGACGCGGCTGGAAGTGTGCCTCTCAAATGGCATCGTCGAGATCGACAACAACTAGAAGCTGTCCCAAAACTACGAATGCTCCCGTTCACTAACTGTTGAGTAAGGAACGAGAAGTGACTTTGCGTTGAGTTTTGGGAGTGAACCATTCGGGCTTGAACACAGATGCCCACGGGCTTTGTTGCTCCTCGGTCATGAATCTCGATTCATTTCCTCCTCGTCGCCGCGCCTGTGAACAACAGTGCTCAAGCGGCAACATCCCTACTTTTGGGATAGCTTCCAGGCTGAAAATGCCTTCTGGCCTGTGATTTTGGGACGCAAGAACTGGCTGCACTTCGCCAGCAAACAAGGCCGTCCCAATATCGCAGCAATCCTCTCCATATTCGAAACCTGCCATCGCCTGGGTATCAACCTTCGGGAGGATCTGCTTCACGTGCTGCATAAACTCGCTAAGGGCACCAGCCGCGAGGTCGCAGCCAAACGCTGATTCCGGATCCGGCTGAGTTCTCGAATCCATCCTTGTCAAGTTGCACGACCACTGGGTTTCAGCAGACGGTTACGGTGGAACTGATTTACACCGTCGAACGCTCGCAATCGCTCGCCCCGGAACCGTGGACCCCAACAGGTGTCGATCAAGGTGGAGCCGGGCCGGATGTTACGGCCAACGGCGCCTTGGGATGAAGCGACGGGCTTTTCCTGCGCCTCTCGATTCGATTGCCCTGGACGCGCACACCAGAGGTGTTCTGTCCCATTGCTCCGGGGTCTGTGGAGGATCATCACCGACGCCAGATCCGGAGGTGTCTCTGGCAGCCGTGTTCTCGCACCCGAACACGGACACGGCCAAATCGGCGGCATGACCAGCGTATGGTGCCTCAACGTGGCGGAGTCGTTATGCCGGCATCCCCGCACCCCGGTTTGCGCAACTGCTGACGGGGGATGGCGCCCGGCTGCCGAGTTTGCTGCTGTCGCATCCAGGGAATTGACGTCGCAACCGCTCCGTGGAACGATTCTCGGGGGGTAAAGGCGGTGCTGTTCTGTTCGTTCTAACGGCGTCGTTTATGTCCCGCCCCCAGTGTCCAATGACCACAGCAGCCACAGCAGCCACCGAAGCACCGAAACTTCACACGCTCGAACACGTTGATGAATACCTGCGCGTCGGCGTCGAATCCGATGCATCGGATGTTCATCTTGCAGTTAGTCGTCAGCCCAGCTGGCGGCGTTTCGGCAAGCTGGAGCCCATCTGGCTCCAGGCTCCGGTTCTCACCGCAGCCGACACACGCAACCTGACAGAAGGCTTTCTCGACGCCGAACAACGAGAAATGCTTGCCACGCGCGGTGACGCAGATTTCGCGTATCAAAATGATCTTGGCCGTTTCCGCACCAGCGTTGTGCGCCACAGGCTTGGTCTGGATCTTGCCTTTCGCATCGTCAATTCGCGCATCCGCACCCTGGACGAGCTGGGCCTGCCGTCCACACTAAAGCTTCTTACCCAGTATCACAACGGCCTTGTGCTGGTGACGGGTTCCGTCGGGTCCGGCAAGTCCACGACCCTGGCCGCCCTCATCGATCATATTAACAAAGAGCGCCGCGATCACATCATCACCCTTGAGGATCCCATCGAGTATGTTTTCGAATCCATTGGCTGCCACATCAGTCAACGTGAAGTTCATACCCACACCGAATCGTTCGGCGTCGCCCTGCGTGCCTCGCTTCGTGAAGATCCGGACGTTGTTATGGTCGGGGAAATGCGGGATCTCGAAACCATCCAGCTGGCCATTACCGCCGCTGAAACAGGGCATCTTGTTCTGGGCACCCTCCACACCGGGAACGCCGCACGCACACTCGACCGCGTGCTTGACGTGTTCCCCACCGAACAACGCGAACAAATCCGCGTCATGGTCAGTGAATCCCTCCGAGGAGTGATTTCCCAGCAACTCATTCCCCGTGTGGACGGCGCCGGACGCGTGCTCGCCCTCGAAATCCTGCTGAACAACCCGGCCGTGGCCAACACCGTTCGCGAGGGAAAAACCTTCATGCTTCCCGGCATCATGCAGACCGGCAAAGCGCACGGCATGATGCTCATGGACGACAGCCTTGCCGAGCATTACCGCCATGGTGCGATCTCTCCGGAAGAATTTTTCTCACGCTCGACCGACAAGCAGGAAGCCCGTCGCATCATCGAAGGCGGGCGCTGAGCGTTTTATTGGGTGCAACCTCCCGTTTCCAACACCGAGACTTCCTCCTCTTCGCTCCCTTAAGTCATGGCGTACATCGACCAGTTTTTCGAATACCTCGTTCATTATGGCGGGTCTGACCTTCACATCGGTCAGGGCGAACCGCCCAAAATTCGTATCCATGGCGATCTGCACCCTATTCGGGAGGAAGCTCTCACCGGCGAGGAATGCGAAAAAATGATGAGTGAAATCGCCGGCGACTCGCGATGGCAGCGGTATCTCCAGCATGGCGATCTGGATTTCGCCTATGAAATGGATGAAAACTCACGGTTTCGCTGCAACTATTTCAAGCAGATTCACGGGCATGGCTGCGTGTTCCGACTGATTCCAACCAAGATCGCCACGCTGGATGAATTGGGTCTTCCTGGCGTGCTCAAGGATTATTTCGGGCATCTTCGCAGCGGGCTGGTTCTTGTGACAGGTCCCACCGGTTCCGGGAAGAGCACCACGCTCGCCGCTCTGCTGGACTTCATCAATACGCAGTTTAACCGCCACATCGTCACCATCGAAGAGCCGATCGAATTCGTTCATTCGCACAAGGAAAGCATTATCGTGCAGCGGGAAGTGCCCGAACATGCCGAGTCCTTTGCGCGGGGGTTGAAGGCTGCTCTCCGCGAGGACGCCGACATCGTGCTGGTGGGTGAGATGCGCGATCTGGAAACGATTTCCCTCGCGCTCACCGCCTCCGAGACGGGCCTTCTCGTGTTCGGCACGCTGCACACCAACAATGCCCGCAAAACGGTCGACCGTCTTGTCGACGTGTTTCCCTCGGATCAACAGGCGCAGGTGCGCACCATGCTCAGCGCGTCCCTGCGCGGCGTGGTCGCCCAGTTGCTGCTGAAGAAGACCCAGGAAAGCGGCGGCGGTCGCGTTGCGGTAAACGAAATCCTCGTCGCCAGCAGCGCCGTTTCCGCCATCATTCGCGAAGGCGCTACTCAGAAGCTGCAGGATGTTATTGTTGCCGGCAAAGGCCAAGGGATGCAATTCATGGACGACGCGATCTGGGCGCAGATGCAGAAAGGGCATGTCAGCCCGCATGAAGCGTTTATGAAGGCGATCGACAAGAACCGTTTCAAGCGCTTCCTGCCCGCCGACGAAGCCGGCCTCGGAGAAAGCACCGGGATGTCCACGGACTCTTCTCCGGGTGGCAACGGGCGCAAACCCAATAAGTAAACGCGGCGCAACGCGCTTCTGCGTCTTCGGGGATGCTGTCAGGCATCGCCCTCCGCGGTTTCCAACCGGCTTGCCAGGTCTGCGTCTTGCGTCGCTAACCGCACTGTTGCAGGGTTTGAAATGCCGAAAACGCTTTGCGACTGGTCCAAACATGACATTGAGTGGCATGCTGCACGGCTCCGTCGGCTGACAGACAATCCCGTGTTTTTCTGCCGTAAATGCGCCCGCGTGGCCAACTCCTCGAAAGTGCTTTGCAAGCCGCGTGCGTTTGCCTCCTGTCTTGATGTCACCCCGCCGGGAGTGGGGGCGGGTTCAGCCCGTGGTCTTGAGACCGGACGCGATCGCGTTGACAGTCAATAAGAGTTCGCTGAGCAACTCCTCTGCGAGCTCCGCATTGTTGCGCTCGCGAGCCTGTCGCCATTCCCCAAGCAGCCGCGCCTGATGCCGGTGCAGCGGGCGCAGGGCTTCCGCCCGCCGTTCCAGCGTGCGTTGCAACCGTGGCCGACGCTCTCCAAGTTTGCTGCCGAACAGCTCCGCCACGCCCTGCACAGCCCGCGCGTGCTCGTCCTTCAACGCGTTCATGAAATGCGCGCGCAACCCGCTGTCGGATACCAGAGCGGCATAATCTTCCACCACGCCGAAATCGACACTCGCGAGGCTGGTTTCGATGTTCGTGAAGACGTAGCGCAGGAAGGGCCAGGTTCCGATGCCCTCGAGCAACTGTTGAAAATCAGCAGGTGTTTCCTCGATCGAAGCCGCCAGCGCGGTCCCTGCCCCGTACCAGCCGGTGAGAAACACCCGCGATTGCGCCCAGCTGAAGACCCATGGGATCGCGCGGAGATCTTCAAGCGTCCGAGCGCCTGTCCGCCGAGCCGGGCGCGACCCAATTCGCGCGTTTTCCAGCACGTCAAGCGGCGTGGCCTGACGGTGAAACTCTACAAAGTCCGGGTGCTCAACGAGCGCGCGGTACGCCGATCTGCTGCGAGCTGCCACCGCCCCGAACAATGGCTCCAACGGATGGGAGGGCATGTCGGGCCGGTCGTTCATCAACGACACGCGCGCGGCGCCTGCCAGCAGCAGTTCAAGATTGTAAGTGGCGGTAACGAGATTCGTGTACCGCTGATCGATGCTTTCCCCCTGGTCCGTCATTCTCAAATCGTAATGCAGGGTGCCAGAAGGCAACGCCTCAAGGAACCTGTGTGTCGGTCCGGCGCCGCGGCTGATCGTACCACCCCGCCCGTGAAAAAACCGGATGCGCACACCTCGCTCGAGTGCCGCCTCAGTGATCGCCCGTTGAGCCCGGTATAGACCGAACTGACTCGCAAGAATCCCGCTGTCCTTGTTGCTGTCGCTGTAGCCGATCATTACCGGTTGCACAGGCTTCCTCCCAATCGCTGGTGCAGCGCTGCCGTCCTGCGCTGCAGAAATGCGTTTGGCTCCTTTTTTAGTCATCAAACCGCGGTGCCGGTGCATTTCGGCGATGCTGGATTGCGTGACGGGATGGTCGAGAAACGTCGCCATGATGTCCGGTGCACGATCCAAATCGTCCAGCGTTTCGAACAATGGCGTGACGGGCACCAGACAATGCGGCGCGCTTTCCCCGGGTCGCAGTAATCCTGCTTCGCGGGCAAGGAAGAATACCCCGAGCAAATCCGATAGCCCGCGCGTCATGCTTAACACCAGCGATCCGATCCCTTCATGACCGAACTGGCGCATATAATCCGCCACCACCGAGTAGGCGCCCACCGCAGCCGCGGCTTCCGGCCCGGCTTCGCCTGCGCGAGGATGGCGGGGC
>CAZZCL010000094.1:0-10627 GCA_964652295.1 uncultured Chthoniobacterales bacterium | reverse complement strand
GATGCCGCCGATCGGGTGACGCTCGGTCCCGCCCGCATCGGCGTCTCGCGCCTTGCTCTCGGGTCCGGCAGCGGCGGATGGGCCGGAGCCTCCAACCAAACCCGTCGCCTTGGCATCAAAGGCTATGCCGCTCTGCTCCGTTACGGATTCGACCGCGGCATCACCTTCTGGGATTCCGCGGATATGTACGGTTCCCACCCCCATCTCGCAGCCGCCCTCAAGGATTTGCCGCGTGAGAAAATCGTTATCCTGACAAAAACCACCTCACGCGACGCAGCCGGCGTTCGCACCGATCTGGACCGATTTCTCCGCGAACTGAACACAGATTACATCGACATTCTCCTGCTTCATTGTCTCACCGATCCAAAATGGCCATCGAAGATGCGCCCCGCAATGGACGCACTTTCCGAAGCGAAAGCCGCAGGCCGCATCCGCAGTCTCGGCGTATCCTGCCACAGCTTCGGCGCATTGCTGGCCGCCGCAGCCGAGCCGTGGGTCGAAATCGATCTTGCCCGCATCAATCCGGCGGGAGTCCAGATGGATTCCGGACCCGGTGAAGTTGTGCCCGTTCTTCAACGCATGCACGCAGCAGGCAAAGGTGTCATCGGCATGAAAGTTTATGGCGCAGGCGCACTGACCCGCAACCGGCTCGAATGTCTGCGGTATGTGTTCTCTCTCGGGTGCGTGCCATCCATCACCCTCGGCATTGAGAGCGCTGAACAACTCGACGTCGCCCTCAAGGAAATCGCTCAGGTTTGACCCGCCAGTCAGCGGCACCGCGGCGGGGCGTGCCGCCCGAGTTCACGCTGAAATTCCCGCTCAGCAGCCGCCAATCGGTCAAGGAGTTGCTCAATCTCGATCGTCGCCGCCCCGAATCCCGCCGCCGTATCGCGCTCCAGACGGTCGTTCGTCGCCACGGTGACGTCGCGATCCCCGGCATATTTCGCAGCTAACCGTTCAATCACAGAGTCCGCCGTGTCACCGGCAGCGGCATAAAAAATCTGCAACCCACTCTCGGTATCCTGCTCCGGGCGACGGCTTTTGCCTCCGTCAAACACGAGCACAACCCGTACCCCCGTGCTGTCCTGATACCGCAATAATCTCTTAACGACTTCCGCACGCGCCGCAGCCCGGTTGCTTCCGTGCAACAGCGCCAGGGATGGCTCCGCAAAAATCAGACTGTGGCCATCGACAAGCAAATACGACGCGGCCACCGTCCTGCCCTCCCTTCGCCGCTATTCCGACGCCGGAACAACCACGGAACCCTCGCCAGCCGATGGCGCTTCGGCCACCACGGCATCCACCACCGGCGCAGCGTCCTCAACCGCAGGCACGGGCGTCGCCGCCGCAGGTTTGCTCTTCCCACCGCTTTTAGCTTCGCCTTTCGGCTTTTTCGCCTTCACCGTGTCACCCGATTTCTCAGCAGATTTCTTCGCCGCAGGCACACTTTTGCGTGGTGCGGCGGCTTGTTCGCGCACAATCGCCCTCTTGCGCTTGACGTACTCTTTGCGGCGTTTGCGTTTGACTTCCTTGCGGTGCTGTTGGCCCATGCAACAACCTAGGCTGTCAGCCGCCTGCGCGTCAACTGGCCCGTGCGAGTGCGGCGCTAATCCAAGGGAAGCTTGCCAACAGCCCGCAGCTTCTCCAGCTTGGGCTGGATCACAAACTGGCAATACGGCGCGTTGCCCCGCGTCCGATAATAATCCTGATGATAATCCTCCGCCGGATAAAACCGCTCCAACGCCGCAATTTCTGTGACGATGGGCCCGTCGAATAACTCCGCAGCACGGTCTCGCGACGCCTCGACCACCCCTTTTTCCTCCTGCCCTTCGTACAACACGATCGAACGGTACTGCGATCCCACGTCGGCCCCCTGACGATTCAACGTCGTGGGATCGTGCGAGGCCCAGAACCCATCCAAGAGGCTCTCCATGGAGATCTTCTCCGGATCGAACACCACCCGGACAACCTCGGCGTGCCCAGTGCGGCCGCTGCACACACTTTCATAATCCGGATCCGGCACCGTGCCACCTGCATACCCGCTCGTGACGGAGATGACCCCCGGCAAACTCTGAAAAACGGCTTCAACACACCAGAAGCAGCCCCCGCCCAACACAATGCTTTGTTCTCCCATTCCCACACCTTCTTCCGCCCCAGGGCCGATTTCAACCTGCTTAACCCCCCCCCGCAGCCCACCCGTTTATGACAAGGTCACGCTGTTGACTCGTCGCCATGTCCATGACAAGAACACGTCCTACTCTGCTGTTCCCCGACCCCGCCGCCTTGCCTCAATCACGCCCTGTGCCATGACCCATCTCGACCGCCTGGAAGCCCAAAGCATTTACATCTTCCGCGAAGCCTACCACGCCTTCAAACGACCCGCCATGCCATGGTCCATGGGCAAAGATTCCAACGTCCTGATCTGGCTGGCCATGAAGGCGTTCTGCGGGCGCATCCCGTTCCCTGTGCTGCATATCGACACGACCTACGAATTCCCGGAGATGCTTGAGTTTCGCGATTGGGCGGTAAACCAGTACAGCCTGAATCTCATTGTGAAAATCAATGAAGAAGCCCGGGCCCGCGGCGTGGGATACGAAACGCACGACCCCGTGACAGTTACCCACGAGTTGAAGACGGTCGCCTTGCAGCAGGCAATGAACGCTCATAAATGGGATGCGCTCATCACCGGGATCCGCCGCGACGAAGATTCTACCCGCGCCAAGGAACGCTATTTCAGCCCGCGCAACGCAGAGTTCGAATGGGATTACCGCGACCAACCACCCGAATTCTGGAACCAGTTCACAACCCACGTTGGAGAGGGTGAGCACCTCCGCGTACAACCGCTTCTCGACTGGACCGAGATCGATGTCTGGCAGTATATTGCCCGGGAGGAAATCCCCATCCCCGACATGTATTTCGCCCGGCAACAGGATGGGCGCTTCCTGCGCTATCGTTCCCTTGGCTGTTGGCCCATCACGCAACCGGTCGAAAGCGCGGCAGCCACGATTCCTGAAATCATCGAAGAACTCCGCACCACGCGCGTCAGCGAACGCAGCGGACGCGCGCAGGATCATCACGAGCGCAATGCCATGCAGAAGCTGCGCGCAAAAGGATTCATGTAATCCAAATTCCTCCGCCACTGTTCGCCGGCCAGTCTTGCACAGCGGACAGCCATCGGCATAATTCCGGCCGAATACCGTTTAATACGCCATGCCGATCTACGAATTTTATTCCCCGGATACAAACAAGGTCTACAGCTTCTTCGCTCGCTCAAGCCGGTTTGCCACGGCGCTCCCACGTTGTCCCGACGGCGCCGAACTCCGGATGCAGAAACTGGTCTCCGGCTTTGCAATCGTCGGGCGTGCCAAAGAACCCGCTGAACCGGCCGGTCCCGGCGAAGATCTCTCTCCCCAACAGGAAGCGGAAATGATGCGCCTCGCCAGCGAGATGGAAGGGCTCGACGAGGAAAATCCCGATCCAAAAGCTCTTGGCCACCTTATGCGTCGCATGACCGAAATCGCCGGAGAAAACGTGCCCGAGGATATGAACGAGATGTTGCGTCGCCTCGAAGCCGGCGAGGATCTTGAGAAACTTGAGGAGGAATATGGCGACCTCATGGGCGATGGCGGCGATGACGAGGACGGTATGATGCCGCCGGGAGCCGGTGCGGATGTCGAACCCTCAGCCGACCTCCGCAAAACCATGCGCCGCCTTCGCAACCGCCCCCGGCGCGATCCCGCACTCTATGAAATGAACGATTATCTCGATAGCACACAATCGCTTGACCCCGCGCAGGCAATATCTCCTCCGGCACAACCCGGAAGCGTGCCTTCTCCGATCACGCACGTCGTGGTCTTTTGGGCCGATGAACCCCGCGAAACGAACACTGCGCGTATTCTTGAAGGCGCCGCCACCCTCGCTCGCATCCCCGGTGTCATGGAATATCGCCACGGGAAAGCTGTCCCCAGCCCTCGCGGGGCTGTGGATGACAGTTTCGCGGTCGCCATCTCAATGACGTTCGCAGATGGCGCAGCCATGGACGCCTATCGAACCCATCCCATCCATGTGGAATTCGTCGAGAACGTCATGAAACCGCTTGCAACACGCTTCGTCGCTTACGATTTCGCTCCTTGAAGTCCGCCGTAGAACTGTTGCGGCGGTTTTGGCACGCAGCCAGTCCGTTCCCTGAGATCTGTCGCACGTGCGACAGATCTCAGGTCCGACAATTAGAGCAGGATGAACGCCCGATTCCGGATCGCGAGGGCAGAAAAATGGAACGTCTTTCCCGGGCAGGATTGACTGTATTCCTCCGCAGCCCGTCGTCTACTCGCGCCGCCCAAGAATCAGTGGAAGCAAATGCCAGAGAAAGTACGCAAGCGAAGTGATGAACGCTGCAACGTAAGTAAATGCGGCGGCGTTGAGAACTTCCCTGACGGCCTGGTTCTCCGATCCGGAACGCACAAACCCCATTCCGTCCAGGATTGCAACGGCGCGACGGCTGGCGTCGAATTCCACGGGGAGCGTGATCAAATTAAAGATCATGATAACACCCCATGCCACGGCCATGATCAAAAGCGCAGCCTTCATGTTGACGAGCCCGGTGAAAAGACCAATCAACGGCAGCCACATGACGATCTGGCTGGCAAACGTGGTGGCGCCGACTGCGGCCATCCTCCACTGCAGCGGCGCGTAGAGTGCTTTGTGCTGGATGGCATGCCCACACTCGTGCGCGGCCACACCGAGTGCCGCGGCTGAACCACCGCGGAAATTTTGGTGAGAGAGAACCAGCCGTTTGTGGATCGGATCGTAATGGTCGCCAAGCATCCCTTCGTGCTCGACAATCTCGACATCGTGAATATTGGCTGCACGCAAAATTTCGGAGGCGGCCTGAGCGCCTGAGACGCCGGCTCCCGAGGGGGTGTTCAGATGCTTTTGATAGATGTGTTTGACGCGCCAGCTCGCCCACAGTGAGAGGGCCATGGTGCCAACAAAAAGAAGAATCGAGAATCCTATCATGGTGAGTGAAAAGTTGAGGTTGGTGCAGGCCAGCATATTCCATGCGGAGCGCTCACTCTGACATATTTACGCGGGAAATGTTGAAAAAAGGTGCACACTGCAGGCCGATTTTCGGTTGCACATGGGGTCTGGCGAAGCATTGGAAGTCGCAATGAGCGGGGCCAATACCAGGTTGTTTGGAACGGACGGGATCCGCGGGCCAGCCGGGGTACCGCCATTGACTCCGGAACATGCGGAACTCCTGGGGCGTTGCCTTGGGGCATTATTGCCGACAGACCGCCGGACGGTGGCGCTCGGGCGCGATCCACGGGAATCCGGTACCGGGCTGGGGGAAGGATTGATTCGCGGGCTTACCACGGAGGGGGTACGCGTCCGCGACGCCGGGATCACGCCAACGCCTGCGATCGCCCGGGCGGTGACGCAGCGCGGATACGGCGGTGGTGTAATGATATCCGCCTCCCACAATCCGGCTTCGGACAATGGCCTGAAATTTTTTGGGAGTGACGGATTTAAGTTGAGTGATGCAGACGAGGAGATGCTGGAGTCGATGTACGAACGGATTGTGACGGCTGCACCGGGCGAACAGCTTCCCATTTCCGGCAACGCAGGGCGGGAAAAGGGCGTCTGCCAGCCGGACGCCGCAGTTACGGAGGAGTACATGGCGGCCTGTGTAGAGAAGGTCTCGGGACGGCTGGATGGGCTTCACCTTGTCGTGGATTGCGCCAACGGAGCCGCTTCATGCGTCACACCGGAAGTGCTGCGAGCGCTTGGGGCCGAGGTGGAAGTGCTCAATGCCTCTTCGGACGGATGGAATATCAATGAAGCATGCGGGTGCACACATCCTGAAGCTGTCCAGAACGCGGTAAAAGCCTCCGGAGCAGATGTGGGGATCGCGCATGATGGAGATGCCGACCGCGTGCTGTTTTGCGACGAGACAGGCGCGCTGCTGGATGGCGACGAGATTATGGCACTTGCGGCGCTGGACATGGCGAGCCGCGGGCGTTTATCCCGTTCCACGATTGTGGCTACGGTGATGAGTAATCTCGGACTCGACGCCACGCTCGCACCAGCGGGCATCGGCGTCATCCGCTGTCCTGTGGGCGACCGCCATGTGGTGGACACACTGCGCCGCGAGGGGCTTGTGTTCGGCGGGGAACAAAGCGGACATTTCGTCTTTCTCGACCACAGTACCACCGGGGACGGCCTGCTGGCGGCTCTGGAGATGCTTGCCATTTTGCGACGGCAGGGAGGGCCGCTAAGCCGTTTACGAAAGGGGATTGTACGTTTTCCGCAGGTGCAACACGCTGTCGCTGTGCGGGAGAAGCCGCCCATTGCCTCGGTGGATGTGCTGGCCGCAGCCATAGCGGCTGCGGAACGGGCTCTGGATAAACGCGGACGAGTGCTGGTGCGTTATTCCGGTACGGAACCGCGACTCCGCATTCTTGTGGAAGGCCCAGAATTATCCGAGGCCGAAGTCCTGGCGGGGGCGATCCGGGATGCCGCGCAATCGCAACTCGGCATGGGGAGCTGAAGAGGAGGCCGAGAAAACTCTCATGCTGCCTGCTGCACTGCATCGCGGGTGTTTCGTTACGGGAACGGACACAGGGGTTGGAAAGACCGTTGCCGCCTGTGCATTACTTGGGATTCTGCGCGATGCGGGGATCGGCGCGCGGGGATTCAAACCGTTTTGTTGCGGGGTGCGCGAGGACGCCGAACGGCTTGCCGCGGCGTCTGGTCCCGGGCACACCGTTGAAGACGTTAATCCATTCTGGTATCGCACGCCCGCAGCGCCTTGTGCGGCGGCATTTATCGAGAATCGGCTGCCAGACATCGCTCATGTTCTGGGAATGTTCCAGCAGTTGCAAAGGCGGGCGGAAGCGGTGGTGGTGGAAGGAGCCGGAGGATGGCTTGTACCCGTTACGAGGGAGGTCACGCTGGCGAATCTTGCAAAGGAGATGGCTCTGCCGGTGGTGCTTGTTGCCCCAAACCGGTTGGGGGTGCTGAATCATGCCCTGCTAACGGCCCGCGCGGTGTCGCAGGAGGGTTGTGCGCTTGCGGGATGGATTTTCAACGATCTTCCGGGTGCTTACCCCGAGGATGAAGCGGCGGCCCGCGCCACCAATCGGAGCATGCTTGAACATTTGCTTGAGTGTCCGTTGCTCGGAACGTTGAGTTCAGAAGGCACCTTCACGCCAGCGTGAATTATCTTTCCGCAGTAGCCTGCAGACGCTGGAGTTTTGCAATGGCGTACGCGTTGCCAACTTCCGCTGCGCGCCTGTACAGATCCATGGCGCGGGAATCGTCGATCTCGACGCCGAGACCGTATTCCAGCATGTAAGCGAGATTGCAAAGTGCGGGCGGAAACCCTGACTCGGCAGCGATGCGAAACAATCGGACGGCCTCGGCATGGTCAGGAGGTCCAAAGGTGCCATCACGCGCCATGGCTCCAAGAGCATTTGCCGCGCGGGGGTTGCGCGCTTCGGCAGCTTCACGCAGGATCGCCACCGCATCTTCGACGTCGGGGGCAGCGGGATCGGTAGTCTGCGCACCGTTCACGGTGGCGAGAGCGATATTGATGGTCGAGGCGGCGCTGCCCCGATCGGCCGCCTTGCGGAAGAGGCGAAGGGCTTCCTCACCATTCGGCTCACGGCCGACACCGTCGCGGGTCATTTCGCCGAGGGTGTTGATGGCGTCTGCAAGACCCGCTTCGGCGGCGCGGGCGCACCATTTGTAAGCTTCTCCGGGATCGATCTCGAGGCCGATGCCTCCCAAATATAAACGTGACAGATTGTATTGGGCTCCCGGAGTCCCCTGCTCCGCAGCGAGCATATAGAAGTGGGAAGCAAGACCGGGATCCTTCTCCACGCCGCGACCTTCTTCGTAAAGCGCACCGAGATTGGTCTGGGCGTAAGGATTTCCAAGTTCGGCCGAGCGCATGAACCAACGCGCTGCCCCAGCATCATCTTTCTCGACGCCGCGCCCCTCCATACACAGAACGGCAAGCACATAACTGGCCGCCGGATTCGCGGCGTCATCGGCACGCCGGAGCCAACGGATGCCTTCGACATAATCGATTGGAACGCCGGGCGCGCCTTCGCAAAGCAGGATGCCCGCTTTTGTCTGGGCGCCGCTATGATCCTGCTCGGCGGCTTTCAGAAGCCAGACGAGACCTTCCGCCGCCCGGGCGCCTCCTCCCCCGAAACCGTGGATGAGAAGAATCCCGGCGTTGTTCTGAGCCCGGGCATCGCCACGCTCCCCGGCGATGGAGAACCAATGCAGCGCTTTATCGCTGGAATCCCGAAATTCCTCCTCCGTGTACAACACGCCGAGGTTGATCATGGCATCGACACTCCCGGAGCTTGCCGCGCGAAGATAAGCCTGTTCGGCCGAGGCCGGATCCCGCTCTCCGCCGAGGGCATTCTGAGCCATGATACCGAGGCAGACGCTGGCGGTCTCGTGTCCCAACTCCGCAGCAGACGCAAAGTTTCTGCGTGCCGCGGCAACGCCCTCAGACCCCTCGACAAGGCGGCGTCTCGCGATTCGGAAAAATCGTTCCCTCTGCGACACGACATCGCCGTCCATGACTTCCAGATCCGCTGGAAGCGAACTCAGGAAAGCGTCCAAATCGACCCGATCGAGCTTGGGCAAAGCCATGGCATGGCCTGCGGTGCACAGGAAAACCATGAACGCCGCCATCCGAAAGGCCGGCGACACATGAGTTGGCTTACGGTTGTGTATCGTCATTGGTCGGCAAGAAACCGTTCGAGCGCATCCCACGCGCGAGACCAATGGGCATGTGCGCGCGCAGCCTGCGCCTCCAGAAAATTCCAGTAGGCAGGTGAATCCTGAGTCTGGCGCATTTTCTCCGCAAGGTCCATGGCCGCCTCAAAATCGCCGCGTTGCGAGAGTAGGACATAGAGTTGGTAGCCTGCGGCGAAATCTCCGGGCTGACGAGCGATCCTCGACTGGAGCACGGCTTCGTCGGCATGACGTTCCTCTGGGGGAAGCGGGGGCGGGCTGAGAAATTTCCAGGTGAGTTCCACCGCGTCCTCGTACCGGTGCGAAGCGGCGGTGTAAGAAGCGAATTCGCGCCATCCAGCCGCCCTCCAGCGTGTGCTGCCGCCAAAACGATTAAACAGGGCACCGCGGGAGCCATGATCGTTCCACAGGGAAAGAAAGACGCTACGCAAGGCCGGAGGGTTGAGCCAGCCGAGTTCCCGATCGCGCGCCAGCCAGCCCTCCACAATCGACCGCGCTTTTTTCGGCGGCAGAAGCGGGAGCAGCCCTGCCTGAACCTCGGGTGTCTGACCAGCCGAATCGAACACAGCCACGGCCACATCCGGAAAACGGCGAAGGTCTTCAAACAGCCAGGACAGAGGCGGTGGTGGCGTGTTGAATCCGGCGCGTCTGATGGTTTCCAACACAGCCGGAACAGCCCGTCCGGGGCTGGGGCTTTGCAGCCAGGCCCCCGCTTCCTGAAAGGGAACCCCGGCATTTCCCGGCTCCAGCAATCGTGCGAGTCGGAAATGGCGCGCCGCGTCGCGGTCGGCAAGCGGATCGGCGGACAAAAGCAGCCCCATCTGGAAATGGGTGTCCCAATCCAAAGGCGCGATCTTAAGTGCGCGTTGAGCGGCTGCAAGAGCGGTGTCGCGATCGTTCTGTTCAATGGCTGCATCAATCCGCGCCCGTTCCCCGGCCAGCGCCCCCGCCCCTGGCGCGCCGCCTGCCGACACATTCTGTAAAGTAAACCACGCCGCCACTCCGAACATTACCAGTCCACCCCCCACGCGCATTCCCAGGATGAAGCGGGGACTGGCGGCTCTTCGACCACGTATGCCCAGGGATAGCGCGAGCGCGAGTGGAAAGAAGGCACCCGGACGATGCAGCGACACATCGATAAAAGCGTGGACGACACCCATTGCAACGACAGCAAAAGCTGCCGCACGCCACCTGCGGGTCCGGCGCGATTTGCCGGGAAAAACATTGGCGGCGAGAGAAACTGCGCAGACTGCAGCCGCAATGGCGGCGGCCCAACCGTTCTCGCATGCCAGCCAGAGCACGTCGCTCTCCGGATGAATGGGTCGGTTGAACCCGAGGGATGCATCGCGGAACAGGCCAAAGAGGCCATCGAAATTACCCGAACCCGTTCCAAACGGCCCTGCGCCGACGCTCATGACAAAGGCGTCCCGCTGAATCGGCCAGCGATAATCGGCTGCAAGCCGTTCAAACACGCCGCCCTGGCCGAAGCCAAACCGGTCCAGGGACGGAGCGCCGACGAGCACAAGAAGCGTTGCCGCGACGAGGCATGCCGCGATGCCGGTCGCAATGGTGCGGATGCGCTTCGCTCTGAGAACAGCCCACACACCCCCCCCCACGGCCGCCAAAGCAAGGCCCGCACGTGACACGCCAGCGAGAAGGCATGCCACGCACACTGCCAGTGCCACAACCCAGAGCGCCACGCGCGTGCTGCGGTTGCGCAATTCGCCTTCGATTAGCGGCAGCGCAAGAATGGCCCCGACTGCGTACAACAAGGCGCTCTGATTGCGGTTTGGAAAAGGTCCCAGCACGGTGTCCTGCGGCCAGAACGGCATCTGCCGCCCTGCCGCAATTG
>CAZZCL010000093.1:7917-10770 GCA_964652295.1 uncultured Chthoniobacterales bacterium | reverse complement strand
CCACCACACGCTGGCGTGGCCCCTTCTCGGTGCGCACCGTCTCGCATAGCGTCCAATACTCGTAAACTCCCCCCCGGACTTCTTGCGGTTCTTGCGCAACAACATGCCAAAACTTCCAGCCCCGCAAGACCTCCTTCAAGGACCAGCTCTCCACTACAAGCCCTCGCAACACGCCAACCACCATCAAACCAGCTTCACATCAAGCACACACTTCTCCAAGCACACTCAATTTCACTCAAAATCCTTCCAAACTGCGGAACTCGGGCCAGCTTGTAGCGACCGTCGAAGACCGCGCGGATCGGAGTGAACAGTCCGTAGCCATGGTGATCGACCTCGAAGCGATTGAACTCAATGACAATTTCTTCGTTGGTGAGATGCCCCGGATTGGCCACCTGCGCGAGCAGCGACCGTTCTTGCAGAATCGGCGGGATCTCCAGCCCGAAATGCTCCAGCCAGGTCGGAATCAGATCGATGTGCGAAACGGGTGCCGATCAACTCGGTAACCCCCACCCCACCACCTACGACCCGGCAAAAAGCCCTATTGGCAAAGCCCCTTCGGAATGGAAAAGTCTAAAATGGATCGGATTCGAAAATTCATGAAATCTCTTTTCTTGCACCTCTGCCTCCTGGCAGCCCCACTAGCGACTCTCACCGCCTCCGAATCTGGCTGGACACCCTTGTTCGACGGTGAGACCCTCTCGGGCTGGAAGGCCAACGAGAGTCCCGATACCTGGTCGGTCGTGGACGGTGCCATCATGGCCAGCGGACCGGTCAGCCACCTCTTCTACGTCGGGCCGGAGGGCGATGCGACCTTCACCGACTTCGAGTTGAAAGCGGAAGTGCGCACCCGCCCGAATACGAATTCCGGCATCTTCTTCCGCCAACCCTGGCAAGCATCAGGTTGGCTGCAGAAAGGGATGGAAGTCCAGCTCCAGAACAGCGGAAAAAACCAGTGCTACACCGGCGGTCTCTGGATTCATGCCATGCGCCCCGAACCCTCGCCGGTGCGCGATGGCGAATGGTTTGAAATTCACATCATTGCCAAGGGCGAGGAAGTCACTATCAAAATCAACGGCGAGACCACAACCGAATACAGAGACGCCGAGGAAAAGCGAAAGCACCTCACTGGTCGCCGCGAAGGTCACATCGCCCTCCAGGGCCACGGCCCACAACACCGCCCCGAATTCCGTAACATCCGCATCAAAACTCTTGAGTAAGCATCATGCAACAAATCTTTCGACATCTTAGCAAACTCTTCACTCTCACCTTCACCCTCACTCCCACTCTCAGCGCTATGCCCGATCAGCCCAACATCGTCCTCGTCATGGTCGATGACATGGGCTACTCCGACCTCGGCTGCTATGGCGGGGAAATCGACACGCCCGTGATCGACAGCCTCGCCGGGGACGGCATCCGCTTTGCGCGTTTCTACAACGCCGCGCAGTGCACACCCTCCCGCGCCTCCCTGCTCACCGGGCTCTACCCTCACCAAGCAGGCCTCGGTGAAATGAATGCGCGCGGGCGGGGTTCCCCCTTCTGGCAAAAAATCGGTTCCGATGCCTATCTCGGCCTCAAATACGCCGATCAAGGCGTGCCCCTGCTGCCCGAACTCCTCCGCGAGGCCGGCTACCAGACCTATATGACCGGCAAGTGGCATCTCGGCGACACTCAGGACAACTGGCCCTCCACCCGCGGCTTTGACCGCACCTTCAGCCTCATTCCGGGTGCCCATGAGCACTTCACCGGACGCAACGCATGGCAGTCGGAGGGACCCATCGCCCTTCACATCCTTGACGGAGAAAAAGTCGACACCCTCCCCGACGACTACTATTCCAGCGACATCTTTACCGACTACGCCCTCCGCTTTATTGAGGAAGGCGATGCCGATCAGCCCTTCTTCCTCTACCTCGCCTACACTGCCCCCCACTGGCCCTTTCAAGCGCACGAGGCCGATGCCGCGAAATACGACGAAATCTACCATCAGCACCCTGAGAGCCTCCGCCGGGCCCGCTTGGAACGGCAAAAAGAGCTGGGGCTCGTGCCCAACTCCGCCGTCCTCCCACCGCTCGATCCCGCCATCACCGCCGAGGGCATCGAGGACAACCGCGAATACCGCGACCGCTCCACCCGCCACTACGCCGGAATGATCGAATGCGTCGACCGCAACCTCGGACGTCTGATCGATCAACTCAAGGTACGTGGCGAATGGGAGAATACCCTCTTCCTCTTCATGAGCGACAACGGTGCCGACACCGTCCGCGGCCCCTTGTGGGGCTCGGTCAGTAACGCCCCCTTCCGCCGCTATAAAATCTGGACCTACGACGGCGGCATCACCACGCCGCTGGTCGTCCACTGGCCCGCCGGAATCCCCCAAAACCGCAACGGCAAAATTCTGCACGGCTACGGGCACTTCATAGACATTCTGCCCACCCTGCTCGCCGCCGCCAACACTACGCCCCCGGAACGCTTCGGCGGACACGCCGTGTTGCCCGCCGAGGGCATTGATCTCCTCCCCGCCATTCGTGGCACCGTCGACCTCCTGCCCGACCGCCCCATCTTTTGGGAGCGCCAAGGTAACGAGGCCGTTCGACTCGGCGATTGGAAACTTGTTCGCGGCTACAATTCCGGAAAGCCCGACGGCAATGTCCTCGGCAACGCCCCCCGCGAAGGCGAGTGGGAGCTCTACAACGTCGCCGCTGATCCCGGCGAGTCTCGCAACCTCGCCGACCAGTTCCCGGAAAAAGTCCTGGAGATGCGCACTCTCTGGCAGGACTGGGCCGATCGCGTCGGCATCATTCCTCGCGAGGATATTTTTGAGAGGAAGGGGTCAGTCCACGCACTCTAACATTTTGA
>CAZZCL010000093.1:0-7817 GCA_964652295.1 uncultured Chthoniobacterales bacterium | reverse complement strand
TTTTGAGAGGAAGGGGTCAGTCCACGCACTCTAACATTTTGAGTTTGGCCCACTGTTTATCCAAGCCATTTTCTGTATTTCGATGAAAGCTGACCCGGCTGCTAACAGATTTCGCGGTTCCCATATTCAGCCGTTCTGCCAACCACCGATTTGGAACGAGACTACGTTCGCGCAGGTATCGAGCCAACGCCACCTTCCAATCGCTGCCCTTGCGCGCACTCAATAAATCTGCATCCGACTTCCCCAACGCGTCGAGACCTTGACTCAACCGCCGCTCCCAAAGCGGCTCCTTTAATTCCCCCGCTTCCGCCTCCACCACTTTTAGAGACACCTCATCCGTTAAGTCTTCCAGGACTGCCTTGCGGAAATCCTTACTGCCCTTGACCCATCCCCGACACATTCGCTCAAACCCCAGCCGCTCCTTCTCCGCGCTCTCCTCGGATAACCAAGCAAGGTAATCGCGGTAACTGCGACGCCCCTTCGGCGTATCCGCGAGTCCCCCCGCTTCTTCTAACAGCCTCTTACTTTCCAGAAACGGCCAACGTTTAGCGGGATACCATAGCTGATGAAAACTCGACGGGGAATATTTCTCGAGTTCGGCGGCCGCGATCAAACCGGCCCGCACTGGATTCAGATGAATGTAGTGACAGACCCGTCCCACCGCGTCACCATCCAAAAGGATCGCCTTGTAACGGCCTTGGAACACATGTCCGTTGGCCTGGCGAAATCGGTTGAACCGGTTCGCAAAAGTACCCTGCAACCATTTCATTCCTTCCACCAAGTTCGGCTGTGGGGTTTGGATACATACATGGTAGTGATTTCCCATAAGCACCCACGCATGTATCCGCCACCCTTGCGCTACACAGCATTCAATCAGACATTTCAAAAAGCTTTTGCGCGCTCCCTCACTTTCGAAGATCCAACTCCGGTAATTCCCACGGTTGATCACGTGGTAGTATGCCCCCGCGTATTCGATCCGAACTTTGCGTGCCATATCGAACAAAGCACACAATGCCTTCTGGGAGCTGTCAAGGTGTTATGTGTATTTGCGTGGACTGACCCCTTTTGCCTTCCGGTAATTCCCACGGTTGATCACGTGGTAGTATGCCCCCGCGTATTCGATCCGAACTTTGCGTGCCATATCGAACAAAGCACACAATGCCTTCTGGGAGCTGTCAAGGTGTTATGTGTATTTGCGTGGACTGACCCCTTTTGCCTTTTTCTTTTTTTGCTCTTGACTGACAACGAGGTTTACGCGATTAAAGATGAATTGAATCTCGCTCGTCAACCCGGCGTTAGCATGCATAGTTTTTGACCAATGCGGAGTACCCGATGGTTTTACGGGCATAAACCTCTTATTTTCATGTGCATCCCCAGACATCTCTTTTTCCATCTTTACGCACTGGTCGTCGCTTCTTTCCTGCCCCTCTGCACTCACGCGGAGTCGGACTCGCCGGACGCCATGCGGATCTTTTATTTCGGCAACAGCCTGACCCAGAGCTCCCAGCCCGCGCTTCACCCTGAACTGGCCAAGACGACCGACAAATCTTGGACCAACCGCGCCTTCCTTGGCGCCGGGTGGCAATCCTGGCAACACCGCAACGAACTCTTTCGCGCGATTGGTCGCCCGCTCGACCATTCGGTTCAAAGCCTTGAGGCCCGCGGTGATCTCACCATCGATCTCAAGCCCGGCGAGACTCCCGCACACCACCTCAAGCCTTACATGGCTGAAGATTGGGACGCGATTTTGATACAAATTTTTGGGTCGCGTCTCGACTTCATGGCATCGGAAATGTGGGGGCAGAAATTTGGCAACCCCATCAATCTCGGCGATGTCGTCGCCGCCAGCGACATCATTCACCACTTCGTGAAAAAGAATCCGGAGGGCCAGGTCTTCATCTATACCGTCTGGCCACCAATGAAAGCCGGCACCGTTCCCCCCGACGAGGAGTTGCCGGACTGGGCAATTAAATTGAAGGAAAGAAAGAACGGCAAAATCAGCAACGCCGAATTCCCCGATCGCGCGGGTTTCGACTATGCCAGGCAATGGACCAGCCCCTACCTCGGCGATCACGAAAAACCGTGGACCCTCGCAGACCACCCCCACCAGCGCACCCGCGCCTACACCGAGCAGGTCTTCGAGGGGATCAAGAAAAACTTCCCGGAGCTCTGGGCGGAAGGTCGTCTGCACCATCTGCCCGGCGGGGAGTTGTTTTTTCGCCTGAATGAAAAAATGAAAGCAGGCGAAGTCCCCGGCATCGATTCGATCACCGACTTCTACACCGACGTGCAGCACGTCCGAGCCGGTTTGGCCAACTACAGCGTCGCCGCCCTCTACTACGCCGGATTCTTCCGCGAGCGGCCCGACAACCTGAATTGGTCGATCTACAACGAACAGTCCCGCTACGGCGACGATGGCAGCCACGACTTCGGAGAAGTCCTCGAAATCACTCCCGAACGCGCCAAAGTGATCCACGACACGGTTTGGGAACTGCTCCACGAACACCCCCAAGCCAACCTGTTTAAATAAACAATCCATGATACCCAATCCCCTCAGCCCGGCAAAACTACTCTCCGCCCTCGCAATATCATTCGCTCCCCTGCTCGCCTTTTCGGCCGAATCAGAACGCCCCAACATCATCGTGATCATGTGCGATGACGCCGGTTTCGCCGACTTTGGTTTCACGGGCGGGGTCGCCAAGACCCCGGTGCTCGATCGACTGGCAAAGGAGGGGATGGTATTCACCCGCGCCCACAGCAATGGGCGCTGCTGGCCCACCCGCCAGTCCTTCATGACCGGGCTCAATCCGCAACTAACGGACGACGGTGGTCCTGGTCTCGGACCGGACAGCCTGACCTTGCCCGAATTGCTAGGCACGGCCGGCTACGCCAACTACATGGTCGGCAAGTGGCACCTGGGGATGGGTAAAAAATCCAACCCGAAAGACACCCCGCTCGGGCGCGGATTTGATGAGTTCACGGGTGCCCTCGCCGGAGCCAATCAACCGACCAAGGATAAACTGATCGAGCAAGCCGAAGCTTTCAAGAAACAGAATAAAACCCCCATGATGATCTACGAGGGTGACGACATGCTCGAATACGACGAAATTCCCGATGATTTCTACGAGTCCTTCTCCTGGTCCGATCGCGGTGCCAAAATGATCCGGCAAACACCCAAAGATCAACCGTTATTTCTTTTCATGTCCTACACCGCCCCGCACTGGCCGATCCAACCGTTGGACGAGTATGTTGCGATCTATGACGGGATGTTTGACCGCGATTGGGAGGAAATCCGGCACGAGATCCACGCCCGCCAGATCGAGAGGGGAGTCATCCTGCCGAACACGCCGCTCGCGCCACTGCCCAAGGATGCCTTCACTCCCATTGCCGAGCTCAAAGGCGATGCCCGGCAAAAGGAAATCGACAACGTGCAGCGCTACTACGCCACCATTACGGAAATGGACCACGGCATCCAAAGGCTCCTCGACGCCCTAAAAGATACGGGTCGGGACAAGGATACCTTGATCGTCTTCCTCTCCGACAATGGCGGCGAACCGCTGATCGGCGGTCCGCACCGCGCACTGCTCAGCAACACCCCCTACGTAGGCGGAAAAGTTTCACAATTTGAGGGAGGCACGGCTACTCCATTCATCGCCTGGTGGCCGGGAAAGATCCCCGCAGGAACAATCAACAAGGAACACGAAGTCCGACTCGAAGACTTCATGGCGACCTTCGTGGAACTTTCCGGTGCGGAATACCCGAAAGTCTTCGAGGATCGTCCAATTTTTCCCCACCAAGGGCGCTCGTTTCTTCCTGCGATCCTTGACCCAACGCATGCTGGCGGTCCTCGCATCTGGGCCTGGGATCACGACGGCCAACTGACCGTTTGGTCCGAACCATGGAAGGCGCACTACACCGAAATGCGTCACCCCATCCATAAAAAGTTCACCGACCCCGACCTCGCCGGATGGTCGCTTTTCAACCTCGCCGATCACCGCATCGAGATGAACAATCTCGCCGAAAAGAATCCCGAAAAACTCCACGAGATGATCCGTCTCTGGCAGGACTGGGCACGCAGCGTTAATTGGAAACCCGGTGCTCGATGGGGCGACCCCACATTTCCCGAAGGGCTCGAATTTGAAGGAGCCGCCCGCGCAAAAAACCCCGACCCGACCACCTACGAGCCGGCAAAAAGCCCCATCGGTAAGGCCCCATCCGAATGGAAGAGCCCAAACTAGCCCGCTTATCACTCACCCGGCTGGGCTTGCCTGTTGAGCCAACAAGACAGTTTCTTCCCGCAAAGCTTTTTATTGAATCACCTCCTGCAATCCTCCAAACCAAAACAAATGAAAGTCCTTTCGTTCCGCCCCAATCCCCGGAATCAATCAAAAAGTGAGCCTTTGGCAGCCTCGCCGTGGTTGTTGTTCCTGTCTGCTGTACTCCTGACTTCCTTTTTACCGCTTCATGCCCAGCAATCCGATAAATCCCTTCTGACGCAGGAGAAATTGCTGACTGACGTGCTCCCGAACTCAGATTTTTTTGAAAACGCCCTGATCGAAGGAAATGTTTCTCTCACGACCGATCCGCTCGGGGGCGAGGGCGAGGTCATTCGACTCAAGGCTGACGGAAACCGGGCTGATATACGACTCGGTTTTTTTTCCGGGGCAGGAGATCCTGGTTTTCAAGTCAGTTTCGAGTTTTCCCAGGACGGTATGGGGTATTTTCCGACGGCGATTACCGGTTCTGGCTCCGAGACTTCTACTCTCAGCTTCAGTTTCCGCCCAATGGGTACCACGCATGTCGCCCTGCGCAATCGGGAGCAAGATAGCCAGTCCGTCCCGATTGCGGAAATCACCTCGGGCGTCTGGACTGAGGTGAACATCGCCTTCGACATGCCCAATCAAAAGATCCAGCTAAAATCACCAGCCACGACGCTGGCTCCGTTGGAGTTGCCACCCGATTTGATAAGCCCCGAACGATTGATTTTTTCGCTGATTTCAAACCAAGGCGGTGAAGTCTTGATTCGAAATCTGAAAATCACCCCGCTCGAATGATCTGAGGCGACATTCCAGAAGCGGAGCAGTGAGGACGCCGACTTCGGTGACCCGGTACTCCGGCGAATACCCCGCAGGCGACAGCCGCCACGAATGAGGGACTTCCATCCGATGGTTGGGGTCCACGTTATGGAGCGGACCGTGACTGTTCTCGCGGCTATTCCAGAGGATGAGCTCGAGGTGGTGTTGGCCAGGCGTGAGTTCGCCGAGCTCGAGTTGGTGGGGTTCGAAGGCGAGGTGGCCAACTTCTTTGCCATCCAGCCTCGCGGTGACCAACGGTGCCTTGTAGAGCGGCAGGGTGAGGCGGCAGTAACCTCCGGACCACTGAAACGGAATCCGGTAAGTCAGGTTGCCACTGTAGAAAGAGAGGCCCTGGCGAGTGATGTCGCCGAAGTGGCGGAGTGTGGTGGGCGCGTGGAGTCGGGTGTCGGTGCCACGCAAATCGGCGTCAAATTCGCCGAGCAGATACATCCACTCCAGTTCGTGGCGGGGGCCGAAATGCGTTTCGATTTCGAGCCTTTGTGTGCCGGCGGCGAGGTCGGGCAGGAGGAGCGTCGGCAGGTCGGAATCGACCCAACAGCCTTTCCACTCGAGCGGGAATTCCTCGCCGTTCAGCCAGAGGCGCGCGCCCTCCGGGCGCTCCATGGCCAGCAACGGTGCTTGGATGAGATCTTCGCTGCAGAGGGTGAAGGCGAGACGGACGCGGGCGACGGGCGGTTGTTCGCCCTGGGCGTATGGCTGGATTTTGCCCTTGTGCGGTATGCCAGGCTTGCGTGTCCGGGGGAGGATGCCGAATCGTACGCGGAGGGCTTCGTCGATGTTCAGGAGATCTTCCTCCGGATGCCAGATCTCCTCGTCGGCGAGCCGCCAGCGGGGGCGGTCGAGGAGGAGGACATTGGGCTCGTCGCGGGTCGTCTCGACTGGCCCGGCGAGGCGTGCGGCAGGCTGCCAAACATCGACGGCAGGCGGTTCATTAGTTGCCGGCGGGGCGTTGGCGGGGCGAGGGGTAAGCTGCACGAGCATCGAGCCCGCGATGAGGAGATCGGTCCGCCAATGGGTGCGTCCGTTTTCAAGCGTGCTCCTAAGCGGGCGGTGCTCGCCGGTGAGTGTGTCGAGCAGGGTGACCGAGCACTCGCCGGGGGACGATGCGATCAGGTTCGTGAAGCGTTGGGCATTCTCGCGGCGGGTGTGGTTGGCCGCGAAGATCAGACGGGTGTCGCCGACCGCGCGGACTTGGCTGTAAACGCCGTTGGCACGGGTGCCATTCGGGTTGCGCAGGTCGAAAACACGCGAGGATTCGAGGGCGTCGAGGACGGCGGGCTTTTCGAAGGCGATGCGGCGATTTACTGCCAGACTTGCGGGTCGGGGATCGGGGGCGACATCGACGAGAGCGGGCGGTTCACCGAGGAAAATGACCTCGCCTCCTGCAGCAGCGTGGCGCTCAAGGAGATCAAGGGTGGTCGAGCGGATCGTCTGCATCGGCGGCACGATGACGGTGCGGTAGCAGGCTTCCCCGACCGCGAGTGTGCCGTCCGTGATGGAAGTCGTCTGTCCAGGCAGGAGGCTTTCGGCGAGGAAATCGAAATCGAGCAACCCGTGGGTGAGCCATTCGGAGAGGGCGGCGAAACGCTCGTCGAGGCGGCGGCGCTCCTCGGCGTTGCCAGGGCCCCAAGTGAGCCACATCGATTCGACCGGATGCACGACCGCGATCGAGCAATCGGCCACGCCCTGGATGAGGACGCTGTGGAGGCGGGCGAAGTGGTCTTCGACGATGGCATACTTCGGCCACCAGGGGGAATGTTCGCCGATGGAGGCCGGGTAGTCGCGCTTAGCTTCGCCCCGTAGGCTCATCAGGTTGAGGTGCGGGACGCGGAGGGTCGCGCCCAGTGCCGCGCAAAGGTCGCCCTGCCGTTTGTGATCGGCAAAGGTGAAGTCCCAGCGTGTGACCCCGTAGAGTTCCGTCATGACCTCCTTGCGTCCATATTGCCGGGCGACCGAGACAGCCTGCTTGTAGGTATTGATCTCGTCGTCCCAATCGCAGAGCTGATCGACCCCCGGCACCTGGACGTTGCGGAAGGCGCGCATGATTTCACCGGAAAATAAGGTCTGGCTGGTGAGTCTTTCTTCGGCCAGCAAATGAACCGTGAGCCCGACCCCGTGCCGCTCGCACCAGGCGGCGGGAATATCGGCCCAGGCGGCGGCGAAGCGCTCGGCGATGTGTTCATGCAGCCGCCAGCGGTGCAGACTGGCCCGTCCCCCCGGCAAATCCCAAAAAAGCTCCGGCAAGGTTTCCAGTAGATCGGCACCGAAGGCCGCGCGATAGGTTTCCGGCAAGTCCGTCGTCCACGGAATCGATACCCGCGCGCGGGCTTCGGGGTGTGGCAGGGTATGCCAGGGCTCGTGGCGGGGTTCGTCACTGAAAATATAGGGCACATGATCCGGAAAACGGCCACCGCAGGCCTCGAGCAGGCGTTCGTGGATGATTTCGCAAAAGCGACGCATCGCGTCCGGGCTCAGGGTGTCGCCGTAAGTGTAGCCATTGAAAGCGGGGATGCGTTCGACCGTGCGCCAGGCGGCGAACCACTCGGCGGCACCGGCGGCGACACCTTCCGAGTCGTCCAGCCGCCGATAGTCCGCGAGGGTGCCGTTTTTGAGAAAGACCGCATAGCGGGCAAGATGATTCGCCGGTCCAGGGCTGAAGAGTGCTTCGCCACCCTCCGATTCGGGAATGGGGTCGGGCGAGAAGATCAATTCCCTGGCGCG
>CAZZCL010000092.1:0-11227 GCA_964652295.1 uncultured Chthoniobacterales bacterium | reverse complement strand
CCCGACTCATGCAGTGATACACCCCTTCCCCATCCCGAATCTTGAGCCGTGCCAT
Organism: uncultured Chthoniobacterales bacterium; assembly: GCA_964652295.1. Taxonomy (GTDB): domain Bacteria; phylum Verrucomicrobiota; class Verrucomicrobiia; order Chthoniobacterales; family CALDSX01; genus CAZZCL01. The sequence goes on along the minus strand of CAZZCL010000092.1, from coordinate 11,172 downwards.
TCGCATACTCCAAGCTGTACACGGTTCTCAGCAGATTGCAATAGATGTGACCTGTCCCTTAAACCTTCCTTCAAATGTGACCGGTCCCTTAAACTTCCCTTGAGCGGCCAACATTGCTGACATTGCCACGGATCACGGTGACGCAATGCAGGACGTGCTCATTCATCTGGGCAAGAGCGTGCCGGCCTTCTCACGCCGCCTTCTGCAGGATTCCGGCAACGCTCCAACCTGAAGCGGTTGTGCCACCCACACCGACGCCAGCGATGGTGGCTCTTACATCGCCGTTTGAATCGCGATCAAGGCCACGACGCCACCGACGACTGCGATGCCGCTTTCCCAAAGCCAGGTTCGGATCGGAGAACAATCCACGCAGCGCGTAGCGAGGAACAGCAACGCGGATGTCGCAATACCAACCAATCCGCCGAGCCAAATCGCCCATGCCAAGCTGGTTCCGCCCGCAAGCAACCCGGCCGGAACGGCGAACAACAACCACGAAGCCACAGTGTACAAAGCCAGGTCGCGCCACCGGATTGTGCGCTGCGGCGAATCGTCAGTTCGGGACACACACACATTGGCAAGGTGCGCCCCGTAAATAATCCAGTAAACCGGCAGCCACTGTTCGCCGCCATCGGCGCGCCAGATCGCGATAACAACCAAAGGACCGGCCAACACGCGTAAAACAGCCTGAAAATCGCGTGCTGATTGTTTCACGCCGACGATCCGCGCGAGCGCATTATACGACACAAACAAAAAAACGGGCGGGAGCAGCCACAACCATCCACCAAGCGCCCAAATAACATAGGCAAGAAACGCGCCGCCCATGGCCGCGCTGGGATTGAGCGTGGTGCGCGAACGCCATGCCAGAGCCAGTGTGGCCAACCCCGCCGCCACGGCAAATCGCACCCGCAACTCGGGCGCAGTCAGCTCCATGAATTGTTCAAGAAGATAAAAGGCAGCCACCGGCACAAAGACGTTATCCAACCCCTGCCATGCCGCAGCCTCAGCCAGCATCACCAGCAACCCCATAATTGTGGCAGCCAACAAACATTCTTCGCGACCCATCCCTGAGAACAGCAGCAGCGGCACGTGCGCGGTGAAGAATGCCACGAGAAAAAACGCGGCGGAGCCTTCTACGGATTTCACGCCTTCGTCAGTGCGATACCGGGCCGTGCCATAGCGCACGCCAGCCAGCGCTCCGGCAGCGTCGGCAAAAGTCAGAATGGCCACCGGAACGATGTAAAGCAGGAGCCGATCCCCTGCGGCGGTAAACAGGAACGCCACAGCCACAGGGAATGCGATCTCGCCAACCGAAACCCGCACTACAGCATGCAACACGTCCCCTGTGCCACCGCGCCTGCGGCGCATTGCAATGAATGTGGCGATGCAAAACGCGGCCAGCGCCCACACAGGCCACGGGGAGCTGAACATCCAGGGGAACGCCAACGTCGCCGTACCCAACAGGACATGGGCACTTTTGCGCATCACTTCAGGCGGCGGTTCCGCGCGTTTCTGAGCCGCGCGCAAGGCTGAAAACATGCCCAAAAAGCCCAGATAAAAGGCCGCCGCCAGCGCCCATTCGATCAGCTGCGCTGTCATACCGCTTCACTTCGCCGATCCACCCGAAAAAAGACAATCCGAAATTCCGCTTGCGGATTGAGGCGACAGCTTTCCACCGCGCCCTGCCCCCCTAAATTCTTTGCTCCGATAAAATTTGCCATTGACTCCGGTACGCAATCCGCAAACAAGGAGATCTTCAATCGCCCGGCGGTGCGCCGTCATAGCGCTCAGCGCCGGGCTATCCCACGCCAAGCATTGAAATACCTATGAAGACACCGCCACACCTCGCCGTTGCCATTGCCGCCGTTGCAGCGGCCGCATGCCTGCTCCTGCCTGCCTGCTCCAAAGAGACCGCATTCGATAAGGCTGACGCCAACGACAACGGCAGTCTTGACCGCCAGGAGTTTGATCGGGCTCTCCTTACCCTTATCTTCATGGCCAGCGATGAAAGCGACGATGGACGCGTGACATTCGAAGAGTGGAAGCAGGCCAATCCTGATGCCGTGTCGTCCCGCTTTAAAGTTGCCGATACCGATGGCAACGGTGCTGTGACCATGGAGGAAGGCCGTGCACACTTTGCACGCGAGGGGACGTTCACAGATCTGTTTGAGAAGATGGACAGCGACACGAACGCTGTGCTTGATCGTGGCGAAGTCACGACGTTTTACGACAAACTCAAAACTCAATCCGCCGGGGCGCAGGCTGCGGCACGCTGACTTTTATCCAACCACTTTCAATGAAAATCGGAACCTTCATCCCTGTCCTCCGCGCCATTCACGCGCTTGCCGCGCCGGCGCTCGCCTGTGTCCTTTTTGCCTCCTGCGTGGTGCCGCATCCCGATCCGTTTGTGCGGCAGGGCCGTCGCGGCGGCGCGGTGGTCGGCGGCGTAACCGGAGCTGTAATTGGCAATAACGTCCGCGGTGGCAACTCATGGGGTGGTGCCGCGATCGGCGCCGGTCTGGGGGCTCTTGCCGGCGATCAGGTTGGGCGCACGCGTTCCATGTATTATCGAGGCTGGTAACCGGGTTGCAGCGTCCTGCAGACGCCCGCAATCCAATCGAAGTTTATGACGCACGATCTCTTTCTCACCAATCTTGAAAGCGTGCCCGGAAGAACCATCCGCGAGCATTACGGACTTGTCTCCGGGAGCACTGTCCGGGCAAAGCACGTCGGACGGGATATTCTCGCCGGGTTCAAGAACGTCATCGGCGGTGAACTGAAAAGCTACACCCAACTCCTGCAGGAAGCGCGCGAGGAAGCCGTTCAACGCATGTTGGAACAGGCACGCGCGCTCGGGGCCAATGCCGTGGTGAATGTGCGCTTTTCCACGTCGTCGATCACACAGGGCGCGTCCGAATTGTTCGCCTACGGCACGGCTGTAACCGTCGACTGAGTTCCTCCCACGCTGTGTTCCGGGCTGAGCCCACGCCTGCATACGCCGTTCTTCAAGCATCTGCCGTCTTATGAGCCCCGTCGAAGCGTTGCTCGCGCTTTTTTATCTATTCGTCATCTTCATTCTCCCGGTGTTGTTGCTGGGCCTCGGATTGTTCGTCGGAGGATGGATGGAGGACCGACATTACAAATCGATCCGTTTGCGCGAGCGACAATTTGCCGCGCTGCCCGCAGCGCCCACCCGTGCGCTTGCAATCGGTCGCCAGCCGGTGCGCGCGCAGATGGTGGTTTCCAGCGTCGTGATTTCGCTGGATTACATGAAACGGTTTCTTGCCGGGTTGCGGAAAATTTTCGGCGGCCGCATCCGCGCATACGAAAGCCTGCTCGACCGCGGACGGCGTGAGGCGGTCTTGCGGCTGAAACAACAGGCGCCCGATGCCGACATCATTTTGAATCTGCGATTGGAAACATCGACCATCGCCAACACGCAGCGCAGGCAAAGTGCCATCGGAGCCATCGAGGTTCTTGCATGGGGCACTGCGATCTGGTACGACCGCACGGTCTAAAGGACCCGCGGGTTAATTTCATGAAATTCGTGCAGCGTGATTTGGGCGAAGCTGCCGAGGCGAGCAGCGGCGCCGGTTCGCGCGGATTGTTGGGCGAAATTACCAAGCTGGCGGGGTTGTCGCTGCTTTGCATCGCGGTGATTTATATTCTGCTGATGCTCGCCGCCGACCGGGTTGTCGGCGCAATTTCCGTGGAGCAGGAGGCGAAGCTGTTCGCAGATTTCGATCCCAAGCTGACCACGTTCAATCCGGACGAAACCGGTCACACTGGGGAAGCCGCGCTGTGCCGAAACATCCTCGCACGGCTTGCCGCCGCCGACGGCGCTCCGCCGCTGGCTTTCCGTCTCCTGTTTGCCGACGACATACAACCGAATGCCTTTGCCATTCCCGGCGGCACGATCGGCGTCACACGCGGGTTGCTCGATGCGATCGAAGGCGAGATCGCGATTGCCTTTGTGCTTGCGCATGAGATGGGACATTTCCACCACCGCCACCATCTCAAGGGCATTGCCCGGCAGCTTGGAGCGGGGCTCACGCTGGGATTGTTGTTTGGGGATTCCGGCGTCTCAGCGATCGCTTCGAATGCGACGGAAGCGGTCAATCTGGCATACTCACGCTCTCAGGAACGAGAGGCCGACGAATTCGGGGTGCGGTTGTTGTTGCGAGTTTACAACACTACAACGGGAGCCGACGCCCTGTTCGCGCATCTCGATCGAGCTGGGCGGTTGCCGCGTTGGGCGTACATGTTTTCGACGCACCCCGATCACAAGGAACGCATCGATAACCTTCGGCGCATTGCTGCGGAAGAGTCGAGCAGCCGTTAGCGCTGTGCCTGCGCGCGGGGTTGACCGCGGGACACAAGTTGCACCAAACGCCGTTCGAGTTTCATGCGCTCGCGAAGTGGCAGGCCACTGTATCGCGTTCGCACATAGAGATCGGTGGCCTCTTCAATCCATTCGCAATGGCTTGGCGCGCTGCGGCGCGCCCGAAGCGCGTAATCCAGAGGCCCTTCTTCCGGACGGTCCTCGACGCCAAACCGGGTAAGGCGTCTGCGCAATGCGCGGTATACGGCGGTTGTTTTATCCGTCGGGCGGCTCTTACCCCTTTGCGGCAGCGCGCGCAGCCCGACAACAAACACCGCGGCTGTGACCACACCGATGGCAATCAGGGCGGCCGGTTGCAGCAGGCGTGCAAGACCTGCGAACGCAAAGAGCGAGCGTTGCGTTTCCGCATCGAAGCCTACCACCCTTGAGATCCATTCGTATTCGAGCGTGTCATACAACGAGCGGACGCCGCGGAGGAGATTGCCGAGACCGGACCGCTCTGCAAAACCGGACAATCCTCTGCGACCGCCTTCCCTCCCCTCAAGAAACGCATCGAGCCCCTCGGAAATCCTGCCTGGCGCCACAACCAGCGTGGGATCGACGCGCAACCAACCTGTGGCATCGGTCCACACTTCGCACCATGCATGCGCGTCGGATTGACGGACAGTCATGTGGCCGCTCACCTCGTTCATCTCCCCGCCCTGATAACCCGTCACCACCCGGGACGGAAGCCCGGCCATCCGTGCGAGCGTTGCAAAAGCCGCAGCATAATGCTCGCAGAACCCTTCCCGACGTTCGAACAGAAATTCGCGCAGACCCTCCGTCCCCTCCGAATAAATGCCCGGCTGCAACGTGTACACATATCCCCCTGTTTGGAAATGACGCAGCAGGGCCCGCAAGGTTTGATCGTCATCCTCCCGCTTCAACCCGGATGCCAGTTCCCTGACGCGCGGATCGAGACTGTCCGGCAGTTGTGTGAGCCGTTTCCGCCATCCATCAGGCAGTGGAGCGTCTTTGCCATTCAGGCGGGACACAACCTCGTAGCGTTTCTTTCCATAGACATTCTCGATGTTGGCAAGGACATAATTGAAATCCAGATTCGCCCGGTGCACCCACGAGTGCGGCCGATCCAACGCCGGCAGCCAGCGGCCTCCGTGCGGCTCCAACATCACCCGTTGACGCACATCGCGGGTTTGAGGTCCCTCACCGAGTTCGCGCGGACGCGTCCCGCCTTTGCCAGCTTCCCAATTGAAGTTATCCCCCTGATTCATTACACCTGCGCGCCAGTAGCGTTCGCGCGGCTCGGGCGGCGGTCCCTCTGGGAACTCTACGCGAAATGCAATCTCTGTGGAGAGAGCCACCTTCGAGAAGCTTCCCGGCTCGAGTTTATCCGACAGACCGCTTTCCTGCGATGACACCGAGCCAAGCTGCCAGCGGAACCCGGCGCCGGTGCGCGGGGCGACCACGAACAACACTGCGGCAAGCGGTAACCCTGCGAGCAACGCCACCGCCGCTGTCCGGATGGCCCGCGTAGGATCAGCCCCGGGCTCAGCGTTCAACCCCGCCAAGGCGGCAAGCGCGAGTGTTGCCACCGCAAATTCGTACATGGCGAAGTACAATTCCTGATACACAAAAAAGCCGACGAGAGCGAGGACCAGCGCCAGATGCGCCGTGAACGCAAGATCGCGCGCCTTGCGGATCTCCAGCACTTTCAATCCGAGCAACAACCCGAGCAGGCTCAACCCTGCGTTCAATCCCATTAATGACCCATGCAACATCGCGATGCCGGCGATGCCGCCGCCGAGAATTGCAGCACGTCCCGCCAACCCGCCGGGCGGCAAAGGCAGGACGAACACCAGCCGCGCCAACACAATATATATGAAGAGCGCCGCAACCCAGACTTCGATCGTGCCTGCAAGCGGCAACATTCCGGCAATAAGCGAAATACCCAATAGCCGCTCCGCATTCGAACGCCGGGCGCGCTTCATAACACAGGCCTTCTTTCCGCCAGCTCAGGCAGCGGACTGCCGCCCGGTGCGGGCGGCAGCTGAAACTCGGCCAGCCGCCGCAACGTTTCGCAGCGATGGCGCGCACCCTGACCGAAGGATCCGCGGCTTCCCGGCAGGTAAACAGCGTACTCGATACCCTGCTTTTCCGCCTCGCACACCCACAGACAAAGCTGGGAAAGTTGGGCTTCAACACCGTCGCGCGCTGTGGCCTCCCAATCGAGCACAAGACGTCGCGTCTCTCCGGTGCGATACCGCTTGAGCATCAGTTGCTCGCGGCGGGCGCTGGCTTTCCAATCGACCCGCCGTTGCGAGTCTCCGTCGCGATAAGCCATGTGTCCGTCGAAATCGCCATCATCAGTTCGGGAAGCCGCGCGCGTTGATTCGGCATGACCGCGTTGCGGAGGAAAAGCGTGGCGGCCGGCCGGGCGGGGGTAAATGAGGCAGTGCACAGGGTCGGCGGACGCGACAATCGCGCGCAGCCATCCAAAGGGAAAACGCGATTCCATGCGCAGCCCCTGCAAACTCTGCCAGCCCCTGCTGGAGGGCCGCCACTCCACGCAAACCTCAACCCCGCTTTCGCCTGCGTCCACCGCATCACCCCGGAACTGGAACCCCGGCCATGGTGCCGCCAGCCGTAATCCGCGCGCTGTTCCTGCGTGTGTGAGCGCGTGCAAAGGAATCTTCACGGGTTCTCCTGCAAAACCGCGGGCAGGAAGCTGCTGCAGAATGCGCACACCGGATACGTTGCGCCAAGTCAATGCGGAGGAAACCGCTGCAGCCGCCGCGAGGAGCGCTGCAAGAGCCAGCGCGGCTCCGTTGCCCTGGCTTGCGCCTGCGTACCAGCAGGTCAGAACAACCAGCGCAAGACCACCGCTGGTCGCCGTAGGCCGCAGCCTGACTCTGCGTGAACGACTCACGGCACTGGCGTCTCCCGCAGCATGCGTTCTGCCAGCGCAGCACCGTCTTCCACACCGTCTTCCCCTCCGCGAGAGAGCCGATGTCCGGCCACCGCCACCCCGACAGTCTGTACATCTTCGGGAAGAACAAACTCGCGTCCTTCGATCCAGGCCCACGCCTGCGCGGCGTGCAGCCATGCAAGACCGGCGCGCGGAGAGAGTCCCGCGGGATGTGCCCGTCGACTCGCCTCAAGAAGGTCCTGGAGATAATCGAGCAGAGCATCGCTGGTTTTTACCCTGCGCAGGGCATCCTGGGCTGCGGCGAGGGTCCGCGCATCGAGCACCGCCGGCAGATTTTCCACCAGCTCGCGTCGCTCGCGTCCGACAAGCATCAGGCGTTCACTTTGCCGATCGGGAGCGCCCAGCGCAATCCGCATCAGGAAACGGTCCAGTTGAGACTCAGGCAATTCGTACGCGCCCGCATGGGATTGCGGGTTCTGCGTGGCGATCACGAAAAACGGGCTTGGAAGCGGGCGGGTTACGCCATCGACGGACACCTGATGTTCTTCCATGGCTTCGAGCAGGGCGCTTTGGGTACGGGGCGTCGCGCGATTAATTTCATCGGCAAGCAACACGGGCGTGAACACAGGCCCCGGATGAAACACAAACACGCCCTGTTCCCTGTCATAAATGGACGTTCCAAGCACGTCGGTGGGCAGCAGATCGCTGGTGAATTGAACGCGGCGGAATCCCAGCCCTGCCGAGCGGGCAATGGCCTTTGAAAGCGTCGTTTTACCCACTCCGGGCAAGTCTTCGATCAGGAGATGACCCCGGGCGAGAAGACATGCGACCGCGAGACGCACAGCCCTGGGTTTGCCGAGAATGACGCCCTCAACCTGCCTCATCAATTCCTCAACGCGGACTCTCATCCCGGCTCAGCATCCACGCGGACCGACTTCAGCGCAAATGGCAGTGGCGAAATCGCAACGGCGTAAAAGCGGGTCTGAGGAAAATGAATAAAACCGGAGGGTGCGCGTCCAAGAAGCGTACCACACACCATAACAATGAAACACCTCCTCACCCTCATCGCACTCGGAGCGCTGCTCTTCATAGCTGCACCGGCCGCTCAGGCCGGCGGATATCATGAGAAGCGCTTCTCGCACTACGACACGTGCGGACGCCCTGTCTATGTGAACGTTTACGTTCCGCGCCGGGTGTGCCCGCCGCCAGTTGTTGCCTATCCGCGATGGAGCGCGCCGCGCGTGTATGCGCCCGCACGTCCCTACTACGGGTATTACTCCCGCCCGCGCGTCGGATTCAGCTTTACATACTGCCGCTGAGTTCGGCCGCATCGCGGCATTCCCCTGCGGCGGGCCGGGACGACCGGAAATCTTCCGGTCTCCCGGCCCATGCCGTTTGCTATCAGATTTCGCGCAGGCACCCTTCGGCAAGTTCCCTTTTGAATGCTTCATAGGTACGCTCCACACCCTCCTCGAATGGGATCCTGGCGCGCCAACCCAGCGAGGCCATCAGGGAAACATCCAACAGCTTGCGCGGTGCGCCGTCCGGTTTGCTCGGATCGAACTTTAAAGCGCCGGTAAAACCGGTCACACGCCGGATCGTTTCCGCTGCATCCCGGATGCGGATGTCCTCCCCGGTGCCAACGTTCACCCAGTCCGGCGGATCCTCCATCCGAAGCAGAAAGAGCGTTGCAGATGCGAGATCGTCCACATGCATGAATTCGCGACGCGGTTCGCCCGTTCCCCAGAGGGTGACGTCGCTGCGCCCGGCTTCGCGCGCCTCGTGAAAGCGACGTAGCAACGCCGGCAACACATGGGAGTTCTGGGGATGATAATTGTCTCCCGGTCCGTACATGTTTGTCGGCATGGCCGAATGGTAAACCACTCCGTACTGACGGCGGTACGACTGGCAGAGTTTCAATCCGGCGATTTTCGCTACGGCATACGGCTCGTTGGTGGGCTCCAACGGACCGCTGAGCAGGGCGTCCTCGCGCATGGGTTGTTCCGCCAGACGTGGATAGATGCAGGAACTGCCGAGGAACACCACACGCGGCACGCCATGACGGAACGCGGCGCCGACAAGGTTCACGGCGACTGCAAGATTCTCCATAATAAAATCCGCAGGATACGTGTTGTTGGCATGGATACCGCCGACTTTGGCGGCGGCGATAACGATTGCGCCGGGCTTTTCGGCAGCGACAAACCTGTCGACAGCGGCAGCGTCGCACAGATCGAGTTCTGCGCGGGTGCGGAGCACCAGACGATCGTGCCCGGCGGATTCGAGTGCGCGCACGATTGCGGTGCCCACCAATCCGCGGTGGCCGGCCACATGGATCTTGTCAGGAAGCGGGAGGTTCGGAGTTGTCATGGTCATGGGTTTCGTTCAATGGGCAGGTGGAAAGTTTTAGCGGCAGCCAATTCGCGTTTCGCTTCGGCAAGATCGTGATCGACCATGAGGCGCACGAGTTCCCGGAAGCGCACCCGGGGTTCCCAGCCCAGCTCCCGCCGCGCTTTGGTGGCGTCGCCGCGTAATTCGGCGATTTCCCGTGGGCGTTTGTAACGCGGGTCATGACGCACGTGCTCCTTGTAATCGAGATCCAACAGTCCGAAGGCTTCGCGGCAGAAATCGCGGACTGAATGCGTTTCGCCCGTGGCAATCACGTAATCGCCGGGGCTATCCTGTGCCAGCATCAGCCACATGGCCCGAACATAATCCGCGGCATGACCCCAATCGCGCCGAGCATCAAGGTCCCCGAGGTACAAGGCATCCTGCAACCCAAGTTTGATGCGGGCCGCCGCACGCGTGATTTTTCGCGTGACGAATGTCGGACCGCGGCGGGGCGACTCGTGGTTAAACAGAATCCCGTTGGAAGCATGCAACCCGTATGCGTCGCGATAGGTCTCCGTAAGCAAATGCGCGTACGCTTTTGCGCATCCTGATGGCGATGCCGGCCGCAACGGCGTCCGCTCCGTTTGCGGCGTTTCCGATGGCACACCAAAAATTTCCGCGGATGACGCCTGATAATAGCGGACGCTCCCTGCACGACCCGATTTGCGCAGTGCTTCCAGCAGGCGTGCGGTGCCAAGCCCCGTAATGTTCCCGGTGTATTCGGGAATGTCGAACGCCACGCGCACATGACTCTGCGCGCCAAGATTATAGACGTGATCGGGTTGCACCTCGCCGATGAGCCCAGAGATCTGCACGGGATCGGACAGATCGCCGTAATGCAGATGCAACTTTTTCCCGCGTACCTGCGGATCTTCATAAAGATGATCGATACGCAGCGTGGTGAATGTGGAAGCGCGACGCACCACGCCATGCACCTCCGCACCCTGCTCAAGAAGCCACTCCGCAAGATAGGAGCCGTCCTGCCCTGTAATGCCTGTGATCAACGCGCGCATACTGCCACGTGCAGCCTAGCGATTTGCTGAACTTTGTCTTTACGCGTTTCCGTATTTTAATTACATAATTACGCATGACTGTGGTTGCGGTGGGAATTGATTTCGATCCTGTGCTCGCGCCGGATGTGTTGCGCGGCGTTCAGCATTACGCCCGAAGCCGGGCGCCGTCCTGGGCGGTCATTCCCGTCTCGCGTGCGATCGATTCTGCGGCGGCCGAATTGTGCGAAACCGGCCAGATCCATGGCGTCATCGGCGCGTTCGCAGGCGCAAAACGGCTTCAAGCCGCACTGGGGCGTCGCGCGTTCCCTGCGGTGAACCTCCGCATTCTGGCCGCAATCCCCACTGTGTGCGAAGCCGGATTCGACGAGACCGCCATTGGACAATTGGCAGCTGAAGAACTGCTGTGTGCATGCCCCGAAGCCGCGACGTTTGTCTTTGCGGGGTGGTCTGGAGCGGCCCCGGTGCGCGAACGGGCAACGGCGTTTGCCTCTGCCATCGGGGCGGCG
>CAZZCL010000091.1:0-11238 GCA_964652295.1 uncultured Chthoniobacterales bacterium | reverse complement strand
TCCGTTCGCGCGGGGTAAGGCGCGCGCTTGGTGCCGGTGCGCGGGGCGCATCCTGTGCCGGGGGCAGGACGGGTTGCGCCGGACGCCCGGCGTTCGCTCTGGGAGTGCTGCGAGAGTTGTCCGGAGAGAAGGCAAACGCTGTGCGACCGAGTTCTTCTCCGAAATCCGTTTCTCCGCGGATTTCAGGAGCATCCGGGCTTCCATCGCCCTCGGTTGCAGAGGCCGCCACGGTATCGATGTGGGATTGCGCGGTGGTATCCGGCGGCGGCTTGCTTTCCACCGCATTATCCGGAGCATCGACGAAGCGGGGCGGAGTAGGTTGCGGTTTCGGCAGGGGCAGCGCAGGAATTTCGAGTGGCGGTTCAACAATTGTGATCTCCACCGGGGTTTCCGGTGCCGGATCTGCAGCGAGGCGCGGGGGGGGCAGGCGATGGACCAGAAGCACGACGACACAAGCCGCCACATGCACCGCTGCCGATGCGATAAGCGCAGCGCCGACTTTGCGGCGTTCGTCTGTGATGCCAAGAACGTTCATCGTTTGTGGAGTGCCAGCACCCGTTGCAAAGGGAACCTGCCCCAGCATGGGGGCGGTGTGCAACAGGGGTGTTTCGAGGCGGGCATAAGAAATGCCGCGGAATCTGTCTCTTCTGCCGGCACCCGCGGGGCGTTCTACCGCTGCCAAAGGCGTTGTAAACGCTTCAGGCTTGCTTCAATCACGGCCGCCCGGCGTGTCTGTGGGGCCGGTCGCGATGGCGGCTCCGTCAGCCGCGCCGAGTATAGCATCGCCGCCAGCGACAGCATCGCGAGGCCAATAAAGTAAATTGTGTACTTCTCAACCTGCCATGGGCCAACTGTCCAACGAAGGCCGCTCATCGCGTCCAATGCCAGACCCCAGGCAACCGGGGCCACAGCCATGCCGAGACTCGTGATGACGGAAAAGAATGCGTAAAAATGGTTTCGTCCCATCTCTGGCATCGTGAACATCATGACGCGCGCATTCGCGAGGTTGAAGTTAGCGGCGGCCAAACCCCAGACGAGCGATGCCACAACAACCACCGGCCAAACGGCGGGCAGCACGCCGGCCGCCATCGCCGCCCACGCCAGCATGAGCAGAGTCATGACCCCAAGCGCGAAGCGCAGCATCAGACGACAGCCCGTCCGCTCGAGAATCGGCGTCAGGAATGGATAAGTCAGGAGCGCGCCGAGCCAGCCGAGACCGGCAGATTGCAAGACCAGACTTTCGGGCAGTCCCGCAGGAGCCTTCAGAAAGGCCACGACGAACGTGCCTAAACTTGCGGCGAAAAATGCAAACAACAGGTTGAAGACAACCAATGTGTGGAACGGCGGATAAAACACGATCGCACGCCATGGCACCGGCGTGCCGGAACGTTTTGCCGTTTCTGCGCTGTCGCCTTCAGGAATACGCTTAATAAAAAACAGGCTGGCCTGACCCGCGATTGCGCTGAGCAGGAAGACGGCTCCAAATTGCCATCCGCCCGGGTTGTTGCCCAGGACAAAACCGCCGACGCACATGGCGAGGAATCCGCCGAGGTGCATGAATATATGATCCCGCGCGAGATAGCGGCTGCGCTGTTCCTCGGGAATTAGCTCCGTGATCCATGGCAGCCATGCGCCGGAGGAAATGCCGCGAAACAGGTTAAACATGAACAGACAGAACATGAGCAGGACCAGCTTCGTTGTGCGGTCGAGAAAATCCGCAAGCGGAACGAGCGCGATGACGAAGATGAATACCACCCGCACCGACCAGCCCAGCAGCATGAAACGGCGGTAGCCGATTCGGTCAATATAGCGCGCGGCAGGAATCTGAAGCGTGGTAAGCAGCGGCGTGAGCGCGCCGATCAATCCCAGGACTGTTGCAGAGGCACCCAAAGCCTTTGCGAACAGGACCACAGGCGCGCCCAGCGTGATGCTGAATGAGATGGCATTGGTAAGGACAAAGCCATAGGCATGGCCGACACCGGGGGGAAGGCGAGCCCCGGGTTCGTCCTGACCGGTTCCGGAGTGCGGAGAGGCTCCCGGGAATCCCTTTGACGTCGCACTCATTCCGAAGCGCCTCCGGCGGACTCTGTGCCGGAATCGGTTTCTGCATTTCCTCCATGGCCACGCTCGCGCGGTTTCATCTGAGGAAATAAAATCACATCGCGCAACGATTCGGCCCCGGTGAGCAGCATGGCCAAGCGGTCAATGCCGATGCCGATACCGCCGGCTGGCGGCATTCCATACTCAAGAGCAAGCAGGAAATCTTCGTCGATTTTCTGGGTCTCTTCCCCGGCCTGCTCCTCAAGACGCCGGCGTTGAATCTGAGGATCGTTGAGTTCGCTGTAGCCGGGGCTGACTTCCATTCCACCGATAATCAGTTCGTACACATCCACGACGGTGCGATCCTCGCTGTTCTGTTTTGCTAATGGCACAAGTTCGACCGGAAGATGGGTCACGAACAGCGGATTCATGGTTTTTTCCTCCACCAACTTCTCAAAGATTTGCTGGGTGACTTCGAAATCGGCGAGTCCCGGTGCGATCTCGACGCCAAGTTCAATGGCCCGTTTGCGGCGCTCAGCCGGAGTGCGCTCGAACCATTGAGCGTCGATTTCGCGGATGAGATCGCGATAACGCGCTCTGCGCCATGGCGGGGTCAGATCGATCGTGCGCCCGCTTACAGACTCGCCATCTGCATCGCTGCTGCTCGTGGCGGTTTCGGTTTCCTCCCTGGATTCCTCGATGGTGAGTGTGCCGAGAAAGGTGCGGGCAAGATGACAAATCATCTCCTCGACTAACGCCGCCATCGTCTCATAATCTGCCCCCAGCTGATACGCCTCAAGCATTGTAAACTCGGGGTTATGCCGACGCGAAACGCCTTCGTTGCGGAAGTTGCGGTTCAACTCGAAGATCTTCTGGAATCCCCCCACCAGCAGCCTCTTTAGGTAGAGCTCCGGTGCGATGCGGAGAAACAGATCGATGCCGAGAGCATTGTGACGCGTGACGAATGGACGCGCTGCCGCGCCCCCGGGCACGCTCTGCATCATGGGCGTTTCCACTTCCACAAACCCGCGCGCATCGAGAAAGTTGCGGATCTCGCGCACGATTCGGGAGCGCAGGACAAACGACGAGGCGGCTTTCGGGTTGGAGAGCAGATCGAGATAACGCTGGCGATACCGGCGTTCGACATCGGCGAGCCCATGCCACTTGTCCGGCATCGGACGGAGGGATTTCGCGAGAACCGTCAGCGCCCCGATCTTCACGGTGGGTTCACCGGTGCGGGTGACGAAGGTTTCGCCGTCGATCCCGATGATATCGCCGAGATCGAGCAGCTTAAACGCTGCGACCTGGTCCGGCGGGGCGTCCTTGGTATTGAAATAGAATTGGATGCGTCCTGTGGCATCGGCGAGATCGCCGAACACGCTTTTGCCCATGATGCGTTGGGAAACGATGCGCCCCGCGACACGAACGCTGCGGCCTTCCTCGAATGTCGCACGCAACTGGCCGGGTGGGGTGGCATCGGGAAATGCGGTGCCATAGGGATCGACGCCCAGCGCGCGAAGGTCTTCGAGCTTGCGGCGGCGGATTTCGACAAGATCGCTGGCGGTGTCCATAAGAAAGGGCATCTTCGGCGTGTTGAGCGGGCAGTCAAAACCAAACGCGCAACCCCCAGGCAGGCGACATACTGGCGGTCACGTGTTCCCGCTGCGGATCAATGAAACGCTTGTCAACCGATCGGTGCGGTGTACGTTGGTGTTTATGCAAATGGTGACCGTAGCTCAATGGTAGAGCTCCAGATTGTGGTTCTGGCTGTTGCGGGTTCGAGCCCCGTCGGTCACCCGCCCTATCTAACTTGAAAGGCACGAAAGACGCCCTGCTTCAAAGTCCTGGGATTTCCCCCGCGATCTGCAGCGTGGCATCCATCCGAAGGACCTGAATCGGCTACGAACGCGCGAGCGATTTAGGATTTAGGGATGGATCGGTCATCTTAAAGCTTCAGAAGACGGGGAAGCGCAGGTCCCGGCCATGAGACGAAAGCTACTGCCTGCTGTCCCATAGGATTGAAGCAAAGCGCGCAGGTCAACTTTCAACCACAAACAGGACCGACATAGAGTCCAGAGTCGTCTAAAGGCATGCGGCCACAAGCCGATGT
Source organism: uncultured Chthoniobacterales bacterium (assembly GCA_964652295.1). GTDB lineage: Bacteria > Verrucomicrobiota > Verrucomicrobiia > Chthoniobacterales > CALDSX01 > CAZZCL01. The sequence continues at coordinate 7,088 of CAZZCL010000091.1, read as the reverse complement.
GCTGGGCAAAGCGCATCAGGAGATACACCAAGAGGGTACTGTAAACTTGCCAAGAGATGGCGTTGGTTGAAGAGCGAGTTCTCTTTCGTGCGTGTCACCCAGAAAATCCCGTCCTCGTTCAGTGCGCACAGGTGGGGCAAATCGACATACGCCCGCTCGAAGACAACGATTTCACCGGCCTTGGGGGCGGCGCACCTCTGATCGCCCGCAAGGGACCACAATGCAGCCGTAAGGAATCACAGACGTCATTCAAACTCGGCGAGTGCGTGTGTTGCCCGTAAAGCATCGTCACAACGTGGCTCCATGGACTGAATGCGCGAGCCTTGCCCTCCATGGAAGATATGATTAAGGATCCGGACTTCGTTCATGCCCTGCTGACCGGCATTGCGGATTACTCCATCGCTCAGGTCGAGAAAGCTCTCGAATTTGGCATCGACGCCGTCAATTAGGGGGACGACTGGGGGCAGCAGCACGGACTCATTATGGGCAACGAGAAATGGCGGGAAATTTATATCCCCAGCTTGAGCGGATGGATGGCGTCACCCGCAAGGCCGGAAAGTTTCAATTTATCCATTCGTGCGGAGATGTGGATGAATTGTTCGATGACCTGATAGCCATCGGGCTGAATTGCTTCAACCCGTTTCAGCCGGAGGTGATGGACGTGGCGACGTTACACGGTCAATATTGGGGGTGGCTGGTCTTCTGGGGTGGGCTATCGACCCAGCACATGCTTCCTCACAAGAAGGAGTCGGCCGTCCGCGAAGAATCCCTCCGTTCGCTGCAGATGGGGCGTTCCGGTTCCTATATCTTTTCGCCTGCTCACGCCGTGGAAAGCGATGTGAGTCTGGAAAATATCCTCGCTTTTATTGACGAGGCTCATAAGCAGAAAACGCCCGGGCCGGCAAGCGCAGGGAGAATGGCAAGCGTCGTCGAGGCGTAATCACGGGGGCTTCTACGGATTTGTCCGCATACACAAGGCGGCCGAGCCAACTGCCCGCCAACCTTCGCAACAGCAAAGACGTTGTTTCTTTCAGGTTTTCGCTGGGCTACGGTATTGGCTTCATGAGCAGCGGACGATCGGTTGCAGTGGTGGGTGCCAGCGGGGCGGTCGGCGATGAGTTGTTGCGGGTGATGGAACGGCGGAATTTTCCCGTTTCACACCTGCGTCTGCTTGCATCGGCGCGCAGCGCGGGCAGAACGATGACGTTTCGCGGCGAGGCTGTTCCGGTGGAAGAGTTGAAAACGGACGCGTTTACGGGAGTCGACCTGGCTTTATTCAGCGCGGGCAGCGATATCAGCCGGGAGTTCGCTCCCGCAGCGGTGAAAGCGGGCGCCGTTGTCATCGATAATTCTTCAGCGTTCCGGCTGCAGGACGATGTGCCGCTGGTGATCCCCGAGATTAATGGGGTCGATGCGGCCAAGCACAACGGCATTGTGGCCAACCCGAATTGCACGACGGCCATCACGCTGATGGCGTTGTATCCCTTGCACTGTGAGTTCCATGTCACGCGCGTGTTTGCGGCAAGTTATCAGGCTGTGAGCGGCGCGGGTGCGCGGGCGATCGTGGAATTGCGTACCCAGCTTGAGGCCATGAGCCGGGGTGAGGCTGTCATTCCGGAGGTATTTCCGCATCCGATTGCGTCCAACGCGATTCCGCAGGTCGATGGGTTTCTGGACAACGGATACACGAAGGAAGAGATGAAGATGCAGAATGAAGGCCGGCGCATCCTGCATCATCGGCGGTTCCGGGCTTCGGTGACATGCGTGCGGGTTCCGGTTTATCGGGCGCACAGTGTGGCTGTCACGGCGGAGTTCGATCGCACGGCCGATATCGGGACGGCGCGAAGGGCGTTGTCGAGCTTTCCCGGCCTGAAGTACGTCGACGATCCTGCCGGGGGGATGTATCCGATGCCGCTCACGGTCGCGGGGGAAGACGCCTGCGCTGTGGGACGGCTGCGCGTGGATTGTGCGTCCTCAAACGGTCTTGCGTTTTGGGTATGCGGCGATCAGCTGCTCAAGGGTGCGGCGTTGAACGCGGTGCAGATTGCAGAGATTGTGTGACTCCGACGTGGCGTCGGTGGGGGAGTAGTAGCGGGAAAGCCCGGTCTATGAAAGGCCGGTCTACAATGGGCTCGGCAGGTTGCCTCACGGATTAAGCGTGCATTTGTTGGGGTCGCCACCTTACGCTTGATCCATTGGCAGGTTGCCTGATCCATGAGCACCCAAAAATTTCTTCTCGTCACCAGCGACGGCGCAGTTGGTGAAGCTCTGGAACGCATTCTGCGGATTGGGCCCAGGGGCGAGTTGACCGTTGTCGATTCATTGCCACGCGCCGGGTTGTTGATGCGCAGGACGATGCCCGATGCGTTGATTCTGGATGCGGAAATCGGAGAAGCGGAGATCGAGTTCGTGCGCGATTATCAGAGCGCGCTTCCCATGGCGCCTGTGCTCCTGATTTCGCGCGATCCGGAATCCTGTGCGCCGCTGGTGTCCGGGGATTCCCCGGCGGGGTTTCTGGCGAAACCGTTCTCGATGCGCGATCTTGAACGCACTGTGCTTTCGCTGTGGCCTGGCGGCGAGGATGACGGTCCGCGATTCGAGGCGTTTCTTCGTGGGGTGCGTCTTGGGGATGTGCTGCAGTTGAAACTGGCTTCCGGCCGGCCGGCGCGGCTGTTGGTGCGTTCAGACGCAATCGATGGCAGTATTGACATCGACGACGGGCGGGTGATTGGGGCCGTGTGCGGCAGGGTGCGCGGTGCTCCGGCTTTCATGAAGCTTTTCGAAGGCGCGAGCGGAACGGTCAGCGAATGTCCGCTGCCTTCGGATGCGGTGCAGAATGTGTTTGTGCGGACCGAAACGTTGATGCTTGAGGCGGCCTGCCGGGTCGACGAAAGGCTTGGGGCAACGGGAGGTCTGGTTCCGCGTGAGGAAGTGCGCAAGACACGGCAGAAAATTGAGGAAGGGCGCAGCCGCAGGGAGACCACGCTCATCGATCTGCCATCGCGCGGAGTGGATTTCGAGTCCACGCCAAAGGTGTTATTGATTGCGCCGAACCCGTTTCTGCTTTCGTGGCTTGAGATTGTGGTTGGGGACGCCTTTCCCGAGCACATCATTTTGTCGGCACCGGGCGGAGCGGAGGGATTGGAGTGTGCCCTGCTGTATCTTCCGGCGGTTCTGGTGCTGGACTGGCGCTTGCCGGACATGACGGGCGAGAGTTTTCTGCGGATTCTCGGGAAGCAAGAGCGTACACGGGGCACCCCGCTGCTGGTGCTGACCACGGAACGCGCTCTCGAAGACCGTGTTTGGAGTGGGGAAACCTCAGGGCACGTGGAGGTGTTGCTGAAACCGTTCGGTTCGGCGGATGTAGCCCGCCGCCTCCGCTCGGCGCTGACGCGGCGCGGGTGAGCGAGGCAGGACGGGTCAGAGCCAGCCTTTGGCGAAATAGTCGAGAACCATCGGGTAGAGAGCGTGTTCGGCTTTTTGGATGCGTTCGTAAACGTCGTCGTCTGTGTCGTCGTCGAACACATCGACTTCGGCTTGGCCGATGATTTCACCAGTATCGACGCCATTATCAACATAGTGCACGGTGCAACCGGCTACAGGCTCCCCGTCGTGCAATGCGCGGCGCCACGCTTCGCGCCCGGGATATTTCGGGAGCAAAGACGGATGAATATTCACGATGCGGCGTGGGAATGCCGAAAGCATTGGCTCTTTCAGGACGCGCATGAATCCTGCGAGAACGACGAGGTTAACGCCGTGATCGCGCAGGACTTCGACTATGCGGTGTTCCGCCGGCTCCTCCATGCGGGTGCGAAATTTGCCGCCGGGCACGCACACAGCAGGAATTCCGTAGCGTCGCCCCACAGAGAGGATTCCGGCGCCATCAACGTCCGAGATGACGACGCCCGCGCGAGCCTCGAGTTCTGCTGATGCGATGGTTTCGAGGATCGCCTCGCAGTTGGAGCCTTTCCCGGAACCGAGGATCCCGAGCACCAACGGTTCCGGCGGGGTGTCGGGGGTGCGGGGTGGGGCTTGTGGCTCGTCCATGACTGTCAACCGCGCAGGCTACGCGTGTCCAGGCCAAAAATAGCTGAGAGCTGGTCGAAAAACAAATTTCGTTGTGCCGCTTCGACATTCTCTTGAACTCGTGCAGAAAACGGCCTGAAATGATGGGAGCATAATGAACAAGACGCGGGCCATTCTATTTACGAGCATTGGCGAGATCGCTTTGAAGGAAGTGGAGATTCCGGAACCTGAGGCCGGGGAGGTTCTCGTCGAATCGATTTATACCTGCATCAGTCCCGGGACAGAGCTGCGGTGTCTGAGTGGTCAACAGCCTGAAGGAACGCAGTTTCCCTACATCCCGGGCTACGCAAATGTGGGGCGCATCCGGCGCTGCGGTCCGGGTGTGGAGCGTGTTGAAGGGGCACTGGTTTTGAGCCGTGGCACGGTGCGGGCCAGCGTTTCGTTATGCTGGGGTGGGCACGCCGGGCTGGCGGTCGTGCGGGATGAACAATGTCTGGAGCTGCCGGAGGGGCTGGATCCGTCTGAGGCTGCGTCGGCCGTTCTTGCCGCGATAGCATATCACGGTGTGCGTCTCGGCAATCCGCGGCCGGATGAGACAGTTGCTTGCGTGGGACTGGGGCCGATCGGGATGTTTTCTGCGGTGTTGCATGCGGCCACCGGTGCGCGCGTCATCGGGTTCGACCTGTTCGAGGAGCGGGTGGCGCATGCCCGGTCGCTTGGATTGGAGGCGCACCAGCCGGAGGGCAGGCTGGCGGATTTTACGAAGGCATTTCTGCCAGAGGGGGCGGACATTGTTGTCGATGCCACCGGCGCCGCACGGGTGCTGGCGGACTCTGTGGCCCTGTTGCGCACGCCACCATGGGAAACGGTGTTGCGCGACGTGCCGCGTCTTGTTGTTCAGGGTTCCTACGGCGAGCCCATGACGTTGAGTTATCAGCAGGCGTTCATGAAGGAGGCGGCGGTGTTGTTCCCGCGCAATCACACGTTGTTCGACGACCGGGCGGTGCTTGATCTCATGGTCAGAGGGAAGCTTCCGGCCTCGAAGATTGTCGGAGAAGTGCGTGAACCGAAGGATGCGTCGGAGGTTTACAAAACGTTGAAAGAGAATCCGCGCGAAATGCTTACGGCAAACTTTCGCTGGTCGTAACCGCGGCGCTTTCAGGGTACGCCGGGGAATGCGTCGACGAACTGGATGGTGAAATCGGGCAGGGCATCGACGAACTGGATTTTGTAGTCGGGGAACGTGTCGACAAACTGCCACTTGCCGGGTTTATCGGGGAAATTTTCGACAACTTGAACACGCAGATCGGGAAGGGCATCGACCACCTTGACTTTGAAGTCTGGAAAAGTGTCCACCACCTGGATCTTGCCATGAATGGCGGCAAGACCCGCTTTGGTAACTTTGTCGGACAATCCGACGGGAAGGGTGCAGACGCCCGGGGTTGCGCACGGGATGCAGACGCGTGCAGGAGCATGAAACACGGTGAACGCCGCGACTGCGAGAAGGACAAGAAGCGAGAGACGGATTGGGGACACGCGATAATCGGGTTGGCGGTTCGGGCACGGAATGCTTACCGCCGTCTCAGAGCAGTTCCAGTTGCGGGGAAGGCCGCAACGGCAGACTCGGCGGGGATTGCGGTGCGGGATTAGCGCTCTCGGCAAGGCGAGGCACTCCCTCTGGAGTAAACTCGCCGCTTTCAAGATTTGCAAGGATTTCAGTTGCGCGCACGACGACCGACGCAGGCAGGCCTGCGAGACGCGCGACATGAATCCCGTAACTTTTATCGGCGGCTCCGGGGACGATGCGTCGCAGAAACACAATGCGATCGTTCCACTCCCTGACGGCGACATTGAAGTTGGCGATGCCGGGTCGGATTGCCGCGAGATCTGTCAACTCATGATAATGGGTGGCGAAAAGCGTTCGTGCGCGCGCGGTGTCGTGCAAATGCTCGGCCACGCTCCACGCGATGGCGATGCCGTCGAAGGTGGACGTGCCGCGACCGATTTCGTCGAGCACGATGAGGCTGCGCTCCGTGGCGTTGTGGAGGATGCCGGCTGTCTCGTTCATCTCGACCATGAAGGTGGATTGACCTCGGGCAAGATCGTCACTGGCGCCGACGCGTGTGAAAATGCGATCCACGACGCCGATGCGGGCTGCGGCCGCGGGGACATGGGAACCCATCTGCGCGAGGAGCGCAATGAGCGCGACCTGACGGATGTAAGTGCTTTTACCGGCCATATTCGGGCCAGTGATCATATGCAACCGGGCACCGTCGGGTTCGAATACGGTGTCGTTGGGAACAAATTTCTCCTCCAATCCCGTGCGGTCGAGCACAGGATGACGGCCGTCTTTAATGACCAGGGCGAGACTGTCGTCGATGTGAGGCGCACAATAGTTTCCGAGACGGGCGTGTTCGGCGAGGGATGTCAGGACGTCGAGTTCTGCCATGGCGTCGGCCAGCTCCTGCAATGCGGGAAGATGCGCCGCTGCACGTTCGCGCAGGGTGGCAAAGAGCGTTTGTTCGAGGGCGCGGGCGCGTTCTTCCGCGCCGAGAATCTTCGATTCCATCTCCTTAAGCTGCGGGGTCACGAAGCGTTCTGCGCCAGCTGTGGTCTGCTTGCGACGATAATCCGGGGGCACATTTGCGAGGTTGGCCTTCGTGATCTCGATGTAGTAACCGAAAACGGCGTTGTGCCGGACTTTCAGGGACTTGACTCCGGTGCGCTCGACTTCCTGTTGTTGAAAGCGTGCCACCCACGATTTTCCGTCGGCGGCGGCGCTTCGCAGCTCGTCAAGAATGGAGTCGTATCCCTCGCGGATCACGCCGCCATCGCGAATAACGGCCGGAGGCTCGTCGACGAGTGCCGTGCCGAGCAAAGCGGCCAACTCCGGGAGTGGAGTTACAGCCGACATCTGGAGGTCAGGCGACGCCGAAAGGTGGGCGTGCAGATCGGGCAGACACTCAAGAGAAGAACGGAGCGCGACAAGATCGCGCGGGGTGGCAGCGCCCTGCGCGAGGCGGCCGGCGATGCGTTCCACGTCGCGCACGCCGCGGAGCGCG
>CAZZCL010000090.1:0-11431 GCA_964652295.1 uncultured Chthoniobacterales bacterium | reverse complement strand
CATGACGTCGGCGCGCACGATGCGGCCGCCCGGGCCGGATCCAGTCAGGGTGGCAAGATCAACGCCGCGTTCGTCTGCAATTTTGCGTGCCAGCGGCGATGCTTTAATACGTTGTCCATCACCGGCATGGGATTGTTGCGGCGCTGTCCGAGTATCCGGCGGAGCGTCGTGTTGCGGGGCAGGCTGAGCCTTCTGCGCCTTCGTGTCGGCAGCGGGTTTGTCGTGGTCGCCCTTCGCGCTCTTCGGGGATGGTTCGGCGGAGGGATCTTCATCTTTTCCGATGAGGATGGCGAGTTTCCCGCCGATCGGCACAGTCGCACCTTCCTCAACGAGAATTTTCTGAAGGATTCCGTCGTCAAACGCCTCCATTTCCATGGTGGCCTTGTCGGTTTCGACCTCGGCCAGCACATCGCCGATTTCGACGGCGTCACCCTCTTTTTTGACCCACTTGGCAAGGACACCTTCGGTCATGGTGTCGCTCAGCTTCGGCATTTCGATGGAGACAGGCATTGGAAAGAGGTGGGGGGTGAGGCGGTTAAAGCATGCGCAAGGCTGCATCGACCACGGCTTGCGGAGTGGGCAGCTGGTGTTGTTCGGCTTTCGGGCTGTAGATGGCCGGGGCATCGAGAGCGCTGATCCGCTGCACGGGAGCGTCGAGTTCGTCGAAGGCCCGCTCCATAATGAGGGAGGAGATCATGGATGCGATGCCGCAATAGGGTTTGTTTTCTTCGACAACGATTGCGCGATGGGTTTTCACGACGGTGGCGAGAATGGCATCGATATCGAGTGGACGCAGCGAGCGCAGGTCGAGGACATCGGCCTGCACATCGTGTTCATCGGCAAGAAATTGCGCTGCTTTGAGTGCGGTGACAGCCGCCCGGCCATGGGCGATGAGGGAGATGTCGGAGCCCTCGCGTTTGAGGTCTGCAACGCCGAGGGGGATGAGATATTCTTCTTCGGGTACCTCGGCTTTTTCGCCATAAAGCAGGGTGTTTTCCATGAACATGACGGGATCGTTATCCCGGATGGCGGTCTTGAGGAGTCCCTTTGCGTCGTAGGCGTTGCAGGGGCACACCACCTTCAGGCCGGGGATGTTGGCGAGCATGTTCTCCGGAGTATGACTGTGTGTGGCGCCGACGTTTGTGCCTGCGTTGGCCGGGCCGCGGATGACAATGGGACAATTGATGAGCCCGCCGCTCATGTAGCGGACGAACCCGGCGTTGTTGATGATCTGATCCCATGCCACGGTGGAAAAGCTCCAGAACATCAGTTCCATGACCGGCCGCAAGCCGAGCATGGAAGCGCCGACGCCCATGCCTATGAACCCGGCCTCGCTGATCGGGGTATCGACCACGCGCTTGTCGCCGAAACGTTTCCAGAGGCCCTCGGTAACCTTGTAGGCGCCGTCGTACTCGGCAACTTCCTCACCAATGACCACGACGTTTTCGTCGCGCTCAATTTCTTCTGCAAGCGCATGACGGAGAGCTTCGCGATAAGTGATTTCTGGCATTGGCGCAGGGAATTATTGGTTGAAAAAATGGGTGCCAGTGCGGCCGGCGTCACTGGCATTGTCTACTTCCCAATAGACATGCTTAAAGATGTCGGCGCGTTCCGGCCATGGACTTTCCTCGGCGAATCGGACGCTTTCGGTGGCTTCATCGCGCGCCGCCTGATCAATTTCGGCGAAGCGTTCTTCGGTGAGGACATTCTCGGACAAGAGCCGATTTTTCCAGATCAGGATGGGATCGTGTTCCTGCTTGTGCTGCTCGATTTCTTCGGGGGTGCGATACTGTTTATGCTTGGCGTCGGCGACGGAGTGTCCGTAGTGGCGGTAGGTGTCGACTTCGAGCACAGTGGGGCGCGATTGTTTGCGGGCACGCTCCATTGCGGCATGGAGATGAACGCGTGTTTCGTAAATGTCTTCGCCGTCGCACGCACCCCAGTCCATGGCGAATCCTTCGGCGCGTTCGGCCAGATTGTTCCGAAAGGCGCTGGATCGCTCAAGGCTTGTGCCCATGGAATACATGTTGTTTTCGATGACATAAACCACTGGCAAATCCCAAAGGGATGCGAGGTTCAAACACTCGTAATACGCGCCCTGATTGACCGCGCCATCACCAAGGAAACACAGAGCGCATCCGGGAAGTTCCTTATATTTTAAAGCGAACGCGAGTCCGAGTCCGAGTGGCGTTTGTCCGGCGACAATGCCGTGGCCGCCCCAGTAGTGTTTGTCCGGGGCGAAAAAATGCATGGAACCACCCTTGCCATGCGAGCACCCCGTTGTGCGCCCGAAGAGTTCGGCCATGCATTCGTTCATTGACATACCGACGGCGATGGCGTGTCCGTGGTCGCGGTACGCGGTTATTATATGATCGTTTTCCCCGGTTAGCGATGCGGCTGCTACTGCGATGGATTCCTGGCCGATGTAGAGATGAAGGAATCCGCCCATCTTCCCGGCGTTATAATGTTTTAACGCAGCGTTTTCGAATCGGCGGATCCGCAGCATTTCGCGCAGGAAACCGATTTTTTCCTCGGCGCTGAGATTTGCGTTGATATCGGCGGAGGCGGCTTTTTCAGGCGGGGTGGCAACGGCGCTTTCCATGGAAGTGGCAGGCAGAATGTGAGCCCCGTCAGCGGAGCGATATTCCTGTACGCGTTCGGCGACGGAATGCAAACCGTCCGAGGCATCGGGATTAGCTTGCTCGGGATGAAATCGCCGCCACGCGGCCTCGACGGTTTCGCGCAGCCCGCTGAGCGGGGCAAGAACGATCTGCCTGAAGGTCCGCCTCGGGACCTGCGAGATGCGCAATTTAATGCGCCGCGGCGGTTGCAATTGCGGGCTGTGCCTTGGCGCGTCGGGTGGCTGGATGCCGCGCCAGCATCATGCAGCCAAAAAAGACAGCCGTGAACAGAAGATCGGAAAGCACGGAGTTGCGGAAAAAGACCCACGTAGGCGGGAACCCGGGCATACCGACGGTTAACGCCTGCAGCCAGCCGCCGACGGTCCTGGCGTAGGCGGGGTTGGCGAGCCATGAGGCGGTGTTTGTGATCGCGTAAAAAAGGATCGCGCCTCCGAGGGCGCCGCCGAGCAGCGCCGCCAGATTTCCTGAGTGCGGACTCAGCAGGATGCCGATGGCGACGACCAGGGCGAGAGCGGGATAAATTACCAGTTGCGCCGGGAAAAGTGCGCCCACGTTATAGACAAAAAGGTTCAGTGCGAGATCGCTCAGAAAGAGCGCACCAAGTGGGAGTGCGAAGGCCAGGCGCCGCGGAAAAAATGCTCCCCCACACAACGCCAGCGCGGCTACGGGGGCGAAGTTCACCACCCACGCCGATTCACCGTCTGCTCCGGCCATGCCGGAGAAAACGCGATACACGGCGACTGCAACAACGAGAAGAAAACCAACGAGAAAAGGCATAGGAAAGTAGTGTTCCGCAATTCGCCTGCCAGATCAAACGAAAAGGCGCCGGGAGCTGCCGGGCACCGACTTTTGACAGGGTGATTTTCAGGGCCATCGGAATCGCTTGAGGGCGGGGATTGTTTGGGGGATTGTGGCGTGTTGCAGTGGCTGCGGTTTGGGCCCATCCTGACGCATGCCGCTGCGTCGTGTTAACAGCAAAACCCGCGCTGCAGTTGGGGTGGGTCTTGGCGTGGGCCTGGCGGGAGCCGCGTATCTCGCGGTGCGGTATGCCTTCCGGCGGCCTCAACGGGTGCGCATTCCCGACGTGATTTCGCCGGAGCAATTTGTGCCCCGGGTTGCGACGACGCGATTCGGGCAAATTGTTTACCACACAAGCGGCACGGGGCCGCCGCTTGTGTTTCTGCACGGGCTTCACATTGGCGCATCGTCGTATGAATGGTCCCGCGTTTATCGCGGATTCACCGCGTCGCATCGCGTGATTGCTCCGGATCTGCTGGGCTTTGGCGAATCGGAACGGCCTGCGGCATTTTACAGCGCAGAAGATCATGCCCGGTGTCTGCTGGAATTTCTCGATGTGGTCTGCGGCCGGCTCCGGCCGACGATCGTGGCCAGCGGACTTGCCGGAGGCATTGCCACGCTCATGGCATCGCATCATCCCGAGCGCGCCGAGCGGCTGCTGTTGCTTATGCCCACGGGCCTGAGCGAGTATTCCAGTCAGCGCATTCCGTTCGGCTTTTCAGCGCTTGCCCGGACGCCGGTGCTTAACGGCCTTGCCTATCGGCACGCCCTTGCCAGCCATCCCGCAGTGCGCACTTGGCTTGAGCGTTGTGGGTTCTCGGATGCGTCCCGGGTGAGCGAGGAAGATGTGTCTGTCCATCATGCCTGCGCGAACCAGTATGCCGCGCATTACGCCGTGCTTGCGATCCTGCGCGGCCGGTTGCGCATCGATTTTGAGGAACGCTTCGCCGAATTGCTTCCGCCCACCGGTCTGTTGTGGGCGGACCGTTCGCCGACCGCGCCGCTGGAGTTTGCCTACCGGTTGATGGGCCGGGCGGCGCGTTGCGAAACGCTCGATCTTGTCCGGGATGCGGGTATTCTGGCTGCACTGGAAAAACCTGCTGAGATCGCCGAACTGCTCTCTTTGCGGTTGTCTGCAGTGTGGGGCAGCCGGGTGCGCCCGGCTTGAAGGACACGCCGCGCCTGCGTACGTTGCGAATCCATGGCGACTGTTACCGTCGGACTCATTCAGATGTGCTGCGCGCCGGATCGCGCTGCCAACGTCGGCAAAGCGGAAACCCTGCTCGTGGAAGCGGCCGGGCGCGGCGCGCAGATTGTCTGTTTCCAGGAGCTGTTCGCATCGCAATATTTTTGTCAGGCCGAAGATCACGCGTTTTTCGAATTGGCGGAACCGGTGCCGGGACCTGTCACTGAACGGCTGGGGCACCTTGCGGCTCAACATGGCGTCGTGGTTGTGGCTTCGTTGTTCGAACGGCGCGCGCCCGGTCTGTATCATAACACTGCCGCCGTGATCGACGCGGACGGGTCTTTCCTTGGCATTTATAGAAAGATGCATATTCCGGACGATCCCTTGTTTTATGAAAAGTTCTATTTTGCGCCGGGCGACACGGGATTCCGCGCGTGGGACACCCACTTTGGGCGGATCGGCGTTTGTGTGTGCTGGGATCAATGGTATCCCGAGGCTGCGCGCGCCACGGCGTTGCGAGGCGCGGGGATTCTCTTTTATCCCACCGCAATTGGCTGGCATCCTTCCGAGAAGGCTGAACATGGCGATTCGCAGCATGCCGCCTGGGAGATTGTGCAGCGGAGTCATGCTGTGGCCAATGGCTGTTTTGTGGCCGTCGCAAATCGCACAGGGCATGAAGCGCCCTCGGGAGGGGAGGGTATCGAGTTCTGGGGCCGGAGCTTTGTGGCCGCGCCCGGCGGCGCCATTGTTGCCCAGGCTGGAACCGACACCGAAGAGATCCTCCTTGCTGAGTGCGATCTCTCCAAGCTGGATGTATACCGCACGCATTGGCCCTTTCTGCGCGACCGACGCATTGATGCGTACGGCGATCTCATGCAACGTTATGTGGATTAACCGTCGCAATCCCGCGACGTGATTATGCGCTCGGGATTTCTCAACAAACTGCTTGAGCGCGCGGGCCGATTGCGGCCCGAAGAACTGGGCCGACATCTGTCGGAACTTGCGCGCGAGAAAGGATTTTTCGAGAGCATTTTCAACGCCCTGCAGGAAGGCGTCATCGTGGCTGACGTCGGAGGTCGGCTCACTTACATTAACCCCGCTGCCTGTGCCATGCTTGGCATCGACGCGGAATCCAGTCTCGGACGCCCATTTTCCGAGCGTGTGCCTGCCATCGCATGGGAAGCGGTCGCTGCAGCAGAAACGGCGCTCACACGCGATCTCGAGATCTTTTATCCTGAACATCGGGTCGTGAATTTCTATGCCGTGCCATTGAAACTCGAACATCCGGCACCGGAAGAGAAATCGGGGGCCGCCGCCGCGCGGGACGAGCTTGTGTTGCCGGGAGAAACCGCGGTGCAACAGCTTGTCGGATTCGCGATCATTCTGCGGGATATCACTGAAACCATGCGGACGACCGAGCAAACCATTGAATCGGAACGGCTCACAGCCCTGACGCTGCTCGCAGCCGGGGTCGCTCATGAAATTGGCAACCCGCTCAACAGCCTGCACATTCATCTGCAACTTCTTGAACGTCGGCTCAAAGGTCTTGCGCCGACAGATCGCGAGCGTCTCGAGGATCCGCTCGGGATCGCGCGCGAGGAAATCAAGCGGCTGGATCTTATCCTCACGCAATTTCTTGCTGCGATCCGGCCGGAACGGCTTGATCTGCAGCCTGCCGATGTCAACGCGCTGGTTTCGGAATCGATCGAGTTTTTGCGCCCGGAAATCCATGACCGGGGCCTGTCCGTTACCCAGGAACTTCATTCCGGACTGCCTGCCATTCCCCTTGATCGCACGCAGATCAAGCAGGCGTTCTACAATCTCATCAAGAACGCATGCCAGGCCATGGGCGAAGGCGGCGTTCTGACCGTGCGCACAGATATCGAAGACTCCGGAACCCTGGTGCGCGTGTCGTTCGCCGACACCGGTCACGGTATGAGTGCCGAGACGTTGAGCCGTGTTTTCGAGCCCTATTTTACCACCAAAAGCACCGGGTCCGGTCTTGGCCTGCTTATAGTGCGTCGGATTGTGCATGGTCACGGTGGGGAACTCGCCATTGAAAGTTCGGAAGGCCGCGGGGCGACCGTCAGTGTACTCCTGCCTTCCAGCGACCGGCGCATGCGGATGTTGCCCGCGGCCGCCGCGTAAACACGCAGAGCCGCCGCCGTTTCTCCGGTCCGTGCACTTGCGCCACGGTGCCCGTCGGCTCACGGCCAAAACGGCACTTGACGCTGCCTGCTGCCTCACCCTATTCGAAGGGATATTATGAACACTCGCATTCCTACATTCGGCCGGCGTGCTGCTGCGTTCGCCTTCGCCATTCTCGCCGGAACCTCGGCCGGCTGTCTGACACAGCCGGCGCCTTACATTCCTGGCAGCACCATCGAATCGGCCGAGCGCATGGCACCCGTCACCGATGTGCCATACACCGGCGACATCGAGTACATCGACGCCGCGCAGAGTTATGGGCTTCGCAGTCGGCGTGGAGGGCCGTATTACGGTCCTTACTACGGGTATTGACGCGCCCAGCCAGCCCTGTTGGCAAGTGGCGTGCCAGCTCCATTTTTTCGCATTGCTTTTTCGTGGGGTGCTGGGATTAATCAATGGCACTCACCACTTATGAAACCGTTTTTCGTTCTCCTCGTCGGTACCGCAGCAGCTGCGGGGCTTTCAAGTTGCGCTTCGTTTGCCAATGCCAATCAACTCGCCGACTATAATCGCGATGGTGTGATCACAAATGCCGAATACGCACAGTACCAAAAATCGCGTAATGTCGAGGACCGCGCCGTTTACAGCGAAACCATCAAGCGCGAGAACATGGTGAACACCGTGCGGGATGTGCGCGATGCCGCCGGAGCCGCCAGTTCTACGGTTAATATCTTCCGCAATTTCGGTTCGTTTTACGGCGGCGGCTATTAAACCTCCCGCGAACCTCTCGCGGATGCAGCTCGCGTTTCAGCCGCCGCATGGCATGACACCGCTTGACGCCGTAGCCCCCGTCGGGATATCGGCAAATATGCTTCCGTTCGTGTCGCGTTTGCTGGCAACGACAGTTTATTCCATTCTTGCTGCTTTTGGCGGCGTGGCACCACAGGCTGCCTGCGCCGGCGTACAGCCGGGCATCGATGTGCTCGCTGCCGACGATTTTCGGCAACTGCAGGGACGCCGCATCGGTCTGATCACGAATCAAACCGGTGTGAATGCCCGTGGGATGCGAACGCGCGAGATTCTTGCTAAGGCGCCCAACGTCAATCTGGTGGCGTTGTACACACCTGAGCACGGACTCGACGGGACCGAAAAAGCCGGGAAATATGTTGCCAGCAGGCGGGATCCGCTCACGGGCCGCATGGCTCATTCCATATACGGCCCTACGCGCAAACCTACAGGTGCCATGCTTGAGGGCGTCGATACACTTGTGTATGACATGCAGGATATTGGGTGCCGCAGCTATACATACATCAGCACCATGATCGAGTGCATGGAAGCTGCCGCTCAGCGTAATCTGTCTTTCATCGTGCTGGATCGGCCCAACCCACTTGGTGGCGTGCGGGTTGAAGGCCCGGGAATTTCGTCGCGTTGGATGTCGTTCGTGGGCCGGATTCCCACGCCCTACGTCCATGGAATGACAGCGGGAGAGATTGCCCGCATGGCAAATGAACGCGGATGGTTTGAGGGGAAATGCCGGTTGGAAGTCGTTCCCATGCGCGCCTGGGCCCGCAACATGGTGTGGGGAGACACCGGCCTCCGGTGGGTGCAGACATCGCCTAATATCCCGCACGAGACCTCCCCGTTCTATTATGTTGCGACGGGTATTCTTGGTGGACTGACAGGGGTCGACATCGGAGTCGGCACAAGGGAACCGTTTGAACGCGCCGCCGCAGCCTGGATGGACGCGGGAGATCTTGCCGCGCGCATGAATGGTTTGCGTGCGCCCGGCATGCGTTTCAAACCGTACTCCGGAAACAATGCGCAAGGTGTGCGCATTGCCATCGATCCGCGTCGTGCCGGAAATCTGACCGTGCTCAATCTCTATCTGATCGCTGAAATCAATCGTCGGACCGATCGCAGCCTGTTTGCGAGGTCTTCCGGCAGTAAAACGGATTTATTCCACAAAGTGTGTGGCGGTACGGACTTACGTACGCAACTCGACAAGGGCGTCGACCCCGCGCGCATCGCCGCCTCGTGGAAGGACGGTGTGGAAACCTTCCGCCGCGAACGCCAGCCTTACCTGCTTTATCGTTGATGCCCGGGCGCTTCGTTTTTTCCGAGTTCCTCATGGCCGAACCTCGAATGGTCGCGAATTACGACGCGAGGTCCGCCGCGCCGACACGCCATGCATAGCCGCGACCGCCGTATCGGTCTTTATGGGGGAACGTTCGATCCCGTCCATCACGGTCACCTTATTCTTGCCCGTGCCGCCGCAGAGTTGCACAGTCTGGATTGTGTCGTGTTGATCCCCGCCGCCCAGAATCCGCTCAAACGCGAGGCAAGGACCGCTCCCCGGGATGCGCGCCTCGAAATGTTGCGTGCTGCCGTCGCCGGGGAGGATCTGTTCTATGTGGACGACGTTGAGTTGCGCCGTCCGCCGCCGTCGTATTCCATAGACACAATCGAACACTGGGCCGCCCGCGAGCCGGATGCTTCCCTGTTTTTTCTTATCGGCGAAGACAACCTCGCGCGAATGGGCGATTGGCATCGGGAAACGGATCTGCGGCGCATGGTGACGTTTATTGTGCTTAACCGTCCCGGCGCCAGCGAAGATGCCACCGGCCTGTTGCATGTGGACCGCCATCTCGATTTTTCCTCCACAGAAATTCGCAATCGCGTCGCCGAAGGACGTTCCATCCGTTATCTTGTCCCTGAAGCCGTCCGCAACCTCATTGAGATCCGCCAGCTTTATCGTGCCCGGTAAGCCGCCACCAACATCCGCAATCGCGCCCCCCACGGACCCGCCACATGGCGTGCCTGGGGATAATGGCGCCCCGCCGATCTCCCCCGTGCCAGCCGTCGCCGGCCCGGGCTCCGCTTCCAAACTCGCAGGCGAACCACTTGCCCGCGCGTGTGCGCGGTATGCGGACGATAAAAAAGCTGCAGATATTGCAGTGCTCGACGTGCGCGGTCTGGCGTCGTTCACGGATTACCTTGTGGTCTGTGGCGCGACTTCTGAACCCCATCTTAAAGCGGTTGCTTCCGGCATTGCCGATGCGCTGCGTTCCGATCACGGAATCAAACCCTACCGGTCCGACGGTTTGCCTGCGAGCGCATGGCTCGTGCTCGAT
This sequence comes from uncultured Chthoniobacterales bacterium, assembly GCA_964652295.1. Lineage (GTDB taxonomy): Bacteria > Verrucomicrobiota > Verrucomicrobiia > Chthoniobacterales > CALDSX01 > CAZZCL01. The sequence goes on along the minus strand of CAZZCL010000090.1, from coordinate 1,526 downwards.
TTCGTGGATGTGGTTGTACACATCTTTCGCGAAGACACCCGCGCGTTTTACGGGCTCGAAGATCTGTGGAACGACGCCGCGCGCTTGCATTGGGAGGGGCGCACCCCTGCCGGCGATGGCGCGCCTTCCGAGGCATCGAACGATGGGCGGCAAGCTGCGTCCAAAGAGCCACCTGCGCCCCGCAGGCCACGGGAATCGTCCGAAGGTGCCCGATCATGAATCTACTTGTCGACTGGCCGGTGCCTTGCCCGTATTGTTTCGAGGAAATGGCGTTCACCATCGACACATCGCAGGGCGATCATTCCACCGTTGAAGATTGTGCGGTGTGCTGTCGTCCGGTGGCATTCCGCATTAGCTGCCGGCCTGGAGAAGTGGAAAGCGTGGAGGCCGAACCCGCATGACGCCCGCCGCTGTGCAGCCCGCGCATTTCCCAGCTGTAGAATTGGTGAACACCGGCACCGAACTCCTTCTGGGGGCCGTGCTCAACACCCATACCCAATTCGTTGGGCGCGGTCTGTTTCCCTTGGGTCTGCGCCTGGCGCGGCAGACCAGCGTGCCGGACGGCGCTGTAATCGGTGAAACCCTGCGTGAAACCTTTGCGCGAGCGTGGGCGGTTATTGTTACCGGCGGCCTCGGTCCCACAAGCGACGACGTCACCCGCGATGAAGTCGCCAGGCTGCTTGGGCGCGAAATGTTTTATCGCGAGGACGTCATGGCAGCCATCGCGGCGCGGTTCGCCCGACGCAACTTGCACATGCCAGAGCGCGTGCGGCGCCAGGCGATGGTGCCTGAAGGCGCGGAAGTTCTGGAAAATCCCAACGGCACGGCGCCAGGGTTATATTTGCCTCCCGCCCCATTGCCGGGTGCGGCTGCGGGACTTTCTCCCCACGTGTTCTGCCTGCCGGGACCGCCGCGTGAATTACATCCCATGTTCAACACGCATGTCCTGCCAAGATTGCGCAGCGCCCTGCCGCCCGGCGTGGATGCGCCATTCCTGCAGACAATCAAAATCGTCGGTTTGGGCGAATCGGAAGTCGAAGCGCGCGTCGGTCACGACATCGAAGCCATGGAAGGTGTCGAACTTGGGTATTGCGCCCGCTCAGGCGAGGTCGACGTGCGCCTCATCGGCCCGGAGAACGTCGTGTGCGCAGCGGCCGCTCTCGTTCGCGAACGCGTCGGCAATCATATCGTTTCCATGGATGGAAGCGATCTGCCGGAAGTTGTCATTGCCGACCTCACCGCACGCCGTCGTACTCTGGCAGTTGCAGAGTCGTGCACCGGCGGTTTTCTTGCGCATCGACTCACAAACGTGCCCGGCGCATCGGCGGTGTTTGTGGAGGGATTCGTCACGTATTCGAATGCCGCGAAAGAAGCGCGACTCGGAATCGATCCGCAGCTCCTTTTGCGGTGGGGTGCCGTCAGCGAACCGGTGGCGTGTGCAATGGCCGCGGGAGCGAGACAACGGTCCGGTGCCGATTACGCGCTCGCCACCACCGGCATTGCGGGTCCGGGCGGGGGTACCCCGG
>CAZZCL010000089.1:0-11667 GCA_964652295.1 uncultured Chthoniobacterales bacterium | reverse complement strand
CACCCGATCGGCGGCATCCATGCGCAATGCCGCTGCGGCGCGGGCGCCATGAGAAAGCCAGAGGCCCGCTCCGCCAGCGGCGGCACAGCGTTTGAGAAAGTCGCGGCGTGCGATCATATGTGGACGATACAGGCTTAGAGCGCTTCGAACAACCGCTCCTGTAAGGGATTGGAGAGTCATAATTTTCCTCTGCCATTGCGTCCGCTGAATGCGGACGGTTTTACTCGGCCCGCGCCGCAACTTTTGCGTAATCGGCAGACCGGGCCGTGGGCGAGGGTCCGGCTTTTGGGCGGAGCGCGCGCAGGCGTTCGATGGCTGCGGGGATTTTGGCAAGCGCATAGTCGACTTCTTCGTCGGTGTTATAGCGGCTGAAGGAGAACCGCAAACTTCCCCGCGCGCGTTCGGCCGAACACCCCATGGCTGTAAGGACATGCGAGGGCGCGACGGATCCGGTCGTGCAGGCAGAGCCGGCGGAACAGGCGATGCCGTGACGGTCCAGCAGGATGAGGGCGCCTTCGCTGTCCACATGTTCGAAGGAAAGATTGCTGGTATTGGGCAGGCGCAAGGCAGGGTCGCCATTCAGCACAACGTCCGGCACGGTTTCGAGGATGGCGCGTTCGAACCGGTCCCGCATGGCACGCACCCGGGCGTTTTCCTCGGCGAGCGCGGCATGCGCCAGTTCCGCCGCGCGGCCGAATGCCACAATGGAAGCCACGTTCTCCGTGCCCGCACGCCGACTGTTCTCCTGTCCACCGCCCCGCAACCATGGCGTGTAGCGGGTGCGCCTGCGGAGATAGAGAGCGCCAATTCCTTTTGGGCAATGCAATTTATGTCCGGAAAAGGACGCTGCGCTGACGGGCATTTCCGAGAGCGTCATGGGCACTTTCCCGGCAGCCTGAACAGCGTCGGTATGGAATGGGACCCCACGATCGGCAGCGATTTCCGCCAGTTGAGCGATGGGCGAGAGGACGCCAGTTTCATTGTTGGCGAACATGACCGAGGCGATGGCGGTGTCGGGGCGCAAAGCCCGGGCGAATGCATCGGGATCGACTGCGCCAAGGGAATCGACGCGCAACCATGTGATTTCGACTCCGCGCGTGGCGAGATACTCGCAATGCTTCACGATGGCGCTGTGTTCTACTGCGGTGGTAACAACATGCTGGCGGTCCGGGTCGGTTTGTAATGCCGACCAGATGGCGGTGTTGTTGGATTCCGTGCCGCAGCTTGTGAAGACGATATCGGAGGGCTGGCAGCCAACCAACGCAGCGACCTGTTCCCGGGCTGTTTCGATGGCTTCACGAACGCGCGCGCCAGCGGACGAGGCACTCGACGGATTTGCATGATGCTCCCGCAGGAAGGGTAACATGGCTTCAAGCACTTCCGGCGCGACGGGTGTTGTCGCGTTGTTGTCGAGATAACAGGTCATGACTCGGCAGTTTGGGGTTTGGATGGGGACGAGGCACGCAGGGGCTCAGGAGAAACCCCGGCTGCCGCCTCCTGTGCTCCGCGTTTTTTCCGGCTGCGATGCCTGACTTCGAGCGTGAGGTTGTATGCCGCAACCGCTGTCGGAAACAGATTGTTGAGGATGCCAACCGAATCGTTTTTTCCGAAGATAAAATAGAGCAGACATAAAAGGCTGCCTGCGACGCTCATGTACCAAAACAGGATGGGCACGACGGGACGCCCGCTCCGACGTGAGGCGACCATCTGCACAATCCATCGCCCACCAAACATCATGACGCCCGTCCACCCCACAAGTTTCCATGGGGTGACGGTAATGGCGAATCCGAGCAGGGAGACGGTGAAGAGCGTTTCGTTCATGGGTCAAAAGAAAGTGAGTACTGCCGCCAGGGAATTGGTGCGCTGCGGCGCAACTGCCACCATCCGCTTCGGACCCGCGCGATTCAAGTGGGGAACGAATGGAAGGGTTTCATTGCGCCGAGGGGCATTTTTCGGTGGGCGATAGCCGATTTGCGGTTACCATCGGGATTTCCATGTCGCAAGCCGCCAGAGATAAAACCGGGAAGGACGCCGCTCCCGCCAAAGCGGCCATTAGCCCAACCCGCGCGGAAGATTTTCCCGAGTGGTACCAGCAGGTCGTGCGCGAAGCGGACCTTGCCGAGAACAGCGAAGTGCGAGGCTGCATGGTCATCAAGCCGTGGGGGTATGGCTTGTGGGAACGCATGCAGCGTGCGCTTGATGATATGTTCAAGGCGACGGGACATCGCAATGCGTATTTCCCGTTGTTTATCCCTCTGAGCTATCTGGCGCGTGAAGCCGAGCATGTGGAAGGGTTTGCCAAGGAATGCGCCGTCGTTACGCATCACCGGCTCGAAACCGGTCCGGATGGGGCGTTGCGCCCTGCGCCATCGGCGGAACTTGCCGAACCACTTGTCGTCCGTCCGACGAGCGAGACCATAATTGGAGCGGCCTACGCGCGCTGGGTGCAATCGTATCGCGATCTGCCGATTCTCATCAATCAGTGGGCGAATGTCGTCCGTTGGGAGATGCGGCCGCGGGTGTTTCTGCGTACGGCGGAGTTTCTCTGGCAGGAAGGTCATACCGCGCATGAAACGGAGGATGAAGCCGTGGAAGAAACCCGTAAGATGCTCGATGTTTACAAGCGCTTCGCTGTCGAATGGCTGGCGCTCCCCGTGTTTTCCGGGGAGAAAAGCGCCGGAGAACGGTTTCCCGGCGCGGTGACCACGCTGTGCATCGAGGCCATGGTGCAGGATCGCAAGGCCATCCAGGCGGGCACGTCGCATTTTCTCGGGCAGAACTTTGCGAAAGCATCCGGAATCAAGTTTACCGGAAGAGATGGCCGTGAAGAACACGCGTGGACTACGAGCTGGGGTGTGAGCACTCGTCTGATCGGCACTCTTGTGATGGCGCATGCCGACGACGACGGTCTTTTGCTGCCCCCGCGGGTTGCGCCTTCGCAGGTGACCATCCTGCCCGTCACGCCAAAGGCAGAGACGCGGGCTTTGGTGATGGAGACGGCAGATCGTCTTGCCGCACGCTTGCGGGAATGTCGGGCGTGGGATGAGCCGGTTCGTGTCGAGGTGGATGCGCGCGATCTGCCCGGCGGTTCGAAGAATTGGGAGTGGATCAAAAAGGGAGTTCCGGTGCGTGTGGAGATCGGTCCGCGCGACATCGAGAAGGGCACGCTCGCCGTGTCCCGCCGCGACCGGCCGGTGAAGGAGAAGGCGTTTCCTTCCGAACAGGACTTTGTGGACGCGCTGCCCGCGCTTTTGGCCGAGATTCAGGAAACGCTGCTCGCCCGCGCCACCGCATTGCGCGATGAGCATACCGTGCGGATCGACGGCAGAGACGAGTTTTACGAGTTTTTCACACCGCAAAACACGGATAAACCCGAAATCCACGGCGGATTCGCGCTGGCGCATTGGGACGGCCGTGCAGAGACCGAAGCGCGCATCAAGGAAGAGCTGAGAGTGACCATACGTTGCATTCCGGAAGAAACCGAGTCTGAAACGGGACAATGTTTTTTGAGCGGCACCCCGAGCCGGCAGCGCGTGTTATGGGCCAAATCGTACTAAAAAAATGCTGGCATGAGCCGGGCGAAGTTTGTGAACGCGTGTCCGTCGGCGGGTGGCGGACTCCCGACGCGTTGACAATAAACATCCGGCAAACGTAATACCGTTTGTGAAAAGTTTCACAAAGACGAATGCCGCCAAGGTGCGCCGGGAAGCTGAATCCGGGATGAAGCAGGTGCTCGACCGGATGAACTCCACATTGTACACGGTCGAAGCGCGTATCCACGAGCAGGTGCGCGCATTCGATCCGGGCATAGAGGGATATGTGGCCTACGCCATACGTGGCCATGGCAAACGGCTCCGTCCGGCTTTGGTGTTGCTGGCGGCGGAAGCGACCGGGGGCGTGCGCCAACCGAATGTGGAGCTTGCCGTGATCCTGGAGCTGATCCATCTGGCCACGCTGGTGCACGATGACATCATGGACGGCGCAGAGCTGCGCAGGAATCGTCCCACCGCGAATGCCAAGTGGGGCAGCGCGATCAGCGTGTTGCTTGGGGATTGCCTGTTTGCCCATGCGCTCATGCTGGCCACGCAATTCAAGGATCGCGAAGTGACCCGGCGCATTGCGCTCGCTGCCAATGACGTGTGTACCGGAGAGATTTTGCAGACGCAACGCCGTTACGATTTGCAGCTGACCATTGCCGAATATCACCGCATCATCGAAATGAAAACCGCAGCGCTGTTCGGCGCAGCCACGGAGCTGACCGGGCTGCTTAATGAATGCGATCCGCGTCAGATTGTTGCCCTGCGCAACTATGGATTGCGGCTCGGCTCCGCCTACCAGATTTACGATGATTGCCTCGATATTGCTGGCGACGAGGAGGCCGCGGGAAAATCGCTCGGCACAGACCTGAAGAAGGGCAAGTTTACCCTTCCGGTTTTGTTATTGCTGCAAAACACACCGGCGGATGAAACCGAACAGATCCACGAGCTGATTCTGCGCAACGGCGATGGAGCGGCTGAGCTGGCACAGCGGGTGCAGGAAGCGGGTGCGCTGGCTGGCGCAGTCCGCACAGGAAGGAAATTGGTGCGCGAAGCGCTCGATGAATTGGATCATCTGGTGCCAGGACTGGCGCTGGAAGATCTGCGGCGCGTTGGCGAAAGCGTAAATCTGCTGCTCGCCCAATTCGAAGTTTGATGTCAGGGCATGGGATGACCATGCGAATTGTGTTTATGGCATCTGGCGACATTGCGTTGTCGGCTTTGAAAGCGCTGGCCGGATGGAACGACGTGGAGCTTTGCGGCGTGGTGACCCAGCCAGATCGGCCGGCGGGCCGCGGACTTCACATGCATGCGCCGGAAACGAAACGGTTTGCGCAATCCGTTTCTGTACCCGTTTTGCAACCTGCAACATTTCGTGGAGAAAATGGCGCAGCTGCGCGCGAATGGCTGGAGGAGAGGCAGGCGGATTTTTTTGTGGTTATGGCCTTCGGCCAGATTTTGCCACGGTCCGTTCTGGAGCTTCCTGCGATCGCCTGTCTGAATCTTCATGCATCGTTGTTGCCGCGCCATCGTGGGGCGAGCCCGATCCAGGCGGCCATTGCTGCGGGGGACGCCAAAACCGGGATCACGGTCATGCATATGAGTCCGGAACTTGATGCCGGAGACATGGTGTTGAAGTGCGAGACAGATATCCGCGAGGATGAGACGGGAGGGTCTTTGCATGATCGGCTGGCCGCGCTTGCGCCGCATGCTTTGCGGGACGCTTTGGACCGCTTTCAGAAAGGCGATGCCCCGCGGGCGGCACAGGATCACACCCAGGCCACTTACGCCCCAAAGCTGGAACGTAAGGATGGTGAGATCGATTGGGCACAGCCTGCGGAGATTATTGCGCGGCGAATCCGGGCGTACGATCCGTGGCCGGGGTCGCACACATTTTTCCAGGAGCGCGGCTGCAGGGTGTTGCTAAAGGTGTTTAAGGCTTGCCCTGTTTTGCCTGAGGAACGGGGGGGGTGGCCCGACGTGACGGAAGTTATTCCCGGAACTGTGGCGTGGGGTGGGCACGGAGTGGTTGTGCGATGCGGTGAGGGGTTCCTGAGGATGCACGAGGTGCAACCGGAGGGGCGCAAACGGATGGACGCCGCGGATTTCGTGCGTGGCGCGCGGTTGCAAGACCTTGCACAGCTCGGTTAACACGATCAGCCTGGCCCGGGCGCTCAGAAGGCGACTCCACCGCCTGCGCGGGCGGCTTCGTCGAACGGTATGACCGCGCCATTGCTTTGAATCATGAGATTGCCGCCGCCATGAACGTCGGTGATTTCGATGAACCACGGATGATGCGCCCATTTGTAGGGTGTTAACGGGTGGGGATCGAATTCGGAGGGGCTGTAGTGGATGACTGGAGCGTCCGATTCGCTGTAGCCGAGTTCTTCGAGTGAACGGCCGACGGTAACGCAGCGCCATGTGTCGATCGAGATGCCGTAAGGCTTCAAGGTATTGACCCAGGCGCTTTCGAATTTGCCCGTTCCCAGCTCGGTCGAGATGAGCGGCCAATGACCGTTCTCGGTTACGTAAACGGAGGTCGCACCGTAGAGGCTGCGGAGATTCTGGGCGCACGCTGCGAGTTCCACGCGCGCTTTAACGTCGCGGAGCCCAAAGATCGAGAGGACTACAAGAATAGCCACAATCGCCAGGGCGACCATGAGTTCAAGCAACGTGAATGCGTTGGGCGCGTGTTTGTGCGACTGCCGACCTGGTGCAGGGTTCGGCTCCTCCGCCATTGCGTAACTCAGATCGCGACAGGATGTGGCAGCAGCCGTCAGGGAGTGGTTGTTCCACCGCCGAACGTGCCGATCCCATTACCGGGCAGACCGAAATCGGATGTTGCGTTGAAGGATGTGCGGATCCCCCAGGCGCGGATGCGGCGGGTGGTAACGTGGGTATCGTTCTCGTTAGTGACAAAGTTTTGTGAGCTGGTGCGGTCAAACGTGCCATCATCGTCCAAGTCGGCATCGATGCCTTCCACATCGCCGAATTCAAAAAAGCCGGTCTGAAAAAATTGCACGAGTTGTTCCGTGACACGGAGAACGACCACACCTTTGCCATCGAAGCGGAAGGTCGCGTTGTTTTCTTTGACTTTCGCGTCGTAATAACCATTCAGAGTAGCCGTGACTTGATAACCTGAACTGGCGCTGATCGACCCCGGGGAGATGGTAACGTTACCCGGGTCGATGGAGTTATCGCCGGCATTGGTGAGGTTTTCTTCTGAGCCTTCCTGAGTCGTGCTGAAGCCATCAAACACTGCGTTGACGGATTCATTCGTCACCAACCCTTCGCATCCCCCGGAGTAGACGCGCCCTTCAGCAAAAATGATGGAGCGCCCGACGCTAACGCTGTCATTGCTCATTGTGAAGCTGGTTACTCCCGAGACGTTTTTGCCGCTCACAACGCCACGGTATGTACCCTGATAACCAGAGGGACTGTATGAATTATTGGAAAACGGCCCTCCTTTCCACGCGAGCGCCGAAGTCGGGAACGCAAACGTTGCCAGAACGAGAACTGCACTGACCGAGGCGAGGGCGCATCTGGAAGGGATCATGATTGCTATTAAGAGAGTGGAGTCTGCACGTGGCAAGCTCTTTTTTACCACAATTCAAACTGAAATTGCTCCTGCAGATCGGCGCTGGGCTCGGCCGGTATACGGCGGGCAGCTGGGCTCATCCAGCGGTGGATCACGTTCTTTAACTCTTCGGTGGCGGCGCGGATGCGTTCGGCCGATTCGGAGAGCTTTGTGCGCATCCGGCGTTTGATGGTGGTACGGGTCCGGCGGTCGCTTTCTACGAATTTCCAAGCAGGCTCTTCGCTCGCCTCGCGAAGTCGCGCTTTGACCTGTTCAAGGGCCATGCGTGCCCGTTCTGCTGCATCTTGCAGAACGGAAACGGGGGCGTGCGACCCCGGTCCGACAGCCGGATCGGCGAGGCGATGCCAGAGCAGCTCCAATTCGGCGGCATTGCCATCGCGATAAGCGGTCTGCACCTCGATCCACACCTGGCGTTTGCCTTCGTCAAGGACGCCCCCGGCGTCCGGATGCAGTCGGCGGGCAAGGCGTCGATAATAATCCTTGAGCCGACCACCGTCGCGCCGTCGGGCGCGTTCCCGTTGGACCAGAGAAATTGCCATGGTCGCATGTCCGCAGCCGTCGCCGCCGCTCATGGTGTCCATGGCTTCAGCCACTTTAAGAAATGTCTCTGCGACCTCCTCGAAGGCTTCATCCGAAAGGGAATGCCATTCGCCCGTCCCCCCATCGTGGGGGTCGTTGCCCGGAATATTTCCGGTTCCATCTGAGCTGTCCGGACCGCTGCCATGGCGGGCGCGGTGTTCGATGTGTTCGCGCCAGCGCTGGCTGACGTAATCGTCCGGCTCGGGCAGACCCGCATCGCGCCGGGCTTTTACCCGGAGCCATGCGGCATGGTAGGAACCGCCTCGCCGCTCGCGTTCGCGCAGGATTTCCGAATGCAGCTGCGCATTTTCCTCGTGGCGTTCGCCGAGCTGTTTCAAGCGGGCAAGCAGCGGTCCCAGCTCGCGATGCAGCCAGATGCGGAATGCGGGCACATCGGTTTCGTAATGGCGTGCGAGCCGACGTTCTTCGGCAGCGAGATCTTCGCGCGCCTTGCGATACGTAGCGAGGGCGGCGTTGCGGATCGGGGTGTCGTCGATGGCAACGATCCAGCGCGCGGACGGGCTGCAGTCGCACACCGCGCCGGTGAGTTGGGGTGGCTTGTTCCGTCCGTTGAACCCGGCGCCGACAAAACTCATCCAGGATTTATTACACGCACGCGCCGTGAGGCTCAAGCGCGAGTCGTTGGGGCGTGGATGAGTGCGCTGGGAGCAGCGAAGGTTTGGCAACCGCAGATGAAGAGGTTTTCCGCAGAGATCGTGTGGGCTGGGAACCAGGCGCGGCTTTGCGGCAGGCGGCGCGGAACGTCGCAGCGCCCGTGATACCGCTTGAAATCCGGGTGTTCGTGTTGGATGACTCCCTTTGACTTGAGTACACCGTCCCCCTCAGCGAATCTTCAGGAGATCAAAAGCGCAGTCGTGCGTTTTGCCGGTGATTCCGGCGATGGCATGCAGATTGTCGGTGAACAATTCACCGATTCCAGCGCCATTGCCGGCAATGACATTGCCACGCTGCCGGATTTCCCGGCGGAAATCCGCGCGCCAGCGGGCAGTCTGCCGGGTGTCTCCGGGTTCCAGGTGCAGTTTGGCAGCACGGAAATTCTCACTCCGGGCGATGCGCCGGATGCGTTGGTGGCGATGAACCCGGCTGCGTTGAAGACGAATCTTGCCGACCTTGCAGAGGGAGGTCTGCTGGTGGTCAACACCGCTGCGTTTTCGGAGGACAACCTTCGCCTCGCCGGGTATGCAACCGATCCATTGGATGACCCGGTGCTGGATACGCGGTACGATACGATCCGCATCGATTTGAATCGGCTCACTCTGGACGCGCTGGCCAATCTGGAGATGTCTCAACGCGACAAGTTGCGCTGCCGAAATTTCTTTGCGTTGGGATTTATGTTTTGGGTGTACGGCCGTCCTGTGGAGCCCACGATCCGGTTTCTGGAAACGAAATGGGGACGCAAACGTCCGGAGATCGCGCAGGCAAACATTGCCGTGCTCAAGGCAGGCTATTTTTTCGGGGAAACCACGGAGTTGAGCCGCAACAGATATCAGGTCGCGCAGGTTGCCGCGGCACCGGGGGTTTATCGGAAAATCTCGGGAAACGATGCGCTTGTTCTGGGATTGATTGCGGCGAGCCACCGGTGCGGACGTCCCCTTGTGTATTCGGGATATCCCATCACGCCTGCGTCATCGATTCTCGAGGGGTTGTCCGCGCACAAACGTTACGGCGTGAAAACCGTGCAGGCTGAGGATGAAATTGCTGCGATCGGCGTCGCGCTCGGCGCGAGTTATTCCGGGCAACTGGGCGTAACCGGCACCAGTGGGCCGGGGATCTGTTTGAAATCGGAGTTCATCGGTCTGGCCATCTCGGTGGAGTTGCCATTGGTCATTGTGGACGTGCAACGTGGCGGGCCGAGCACGGGGCTGCCCACGAAGACCGAGCAGGGAGATTTGTTGCAGGTGCTATACGGCCGTCACAGTTCGGATAACCCGATTCCCGTGGTGGCGGCTGCGTCTCCCAGCGATTGTTTTGAAGCGGCGTTGGAAGCCGTGCGCATTGCCCTTGTCTATTCCACGCCCGTGATGTTGTTGAGCGATTTGTATATCGCCAACGGGTCGGAACCGTGGCGCATCCCCGATGTTAAAACGCTTCCCGACTTGCGCGTGCCGTTTGCCACACCGGATACGGTGGATGCAAACGGCGAGTTTAAGGTGTTCGCACGCGATCCGCGCACGCTGGCGCGCTCCCAGGCCATTCCCGGACAGCCGGGATTGGAACATCGCATCGGCGGTCTCGAAAAGAATGAAGCCGGGGCGGTGAGTTACGATCCGTCGAATCATCAACAGATGACATTGTTGCGAGCCGAAAAAGTGGCGCGCATTGCCGAATCGTTTCCCCCGCTGAAAGTCCATGGTGCAGAATCCGGCGAATTGCTTGTGGTCGGCTGGGGTGGCAGTTACGGGGCCATTACGTCGGCGGTGGATAATCTGCGGGCTGAAGGCTATCCGGCGAGCAGTGTGCATCTGCGGCATCTCAATCCTCTTCCGAACGATCTGGAAGCGATCCTGCGTCGGTTCGACAAGGTGCTGGTGCCGGAATTGAATCTTGGCCAGTTGAGCCGGTTGCTGCGCGACCGGTTTCTGATCGACGTCATCCCATTCGGCAGTGTGACCGGCCAGCCGTTTAAAGTTGGGGAGATGACCGCCCGAATCCTGGAATGTTTAAAATGAGCACGGCACCTTCGCCAATCGCCTCGGCACCCGCGATCGAACCCGCTACGGCATCTTCCACAGCGAATTCCCCGCCCGCGGCCCCTGCTGCCCCGTCGCGAAAGGATTTCGTGACGTCCAACGATGTGCGTTGGTGTCCGGGGTGCGGCGATTACGCGATTCTCAACGCGTTGCAGCGCACCTTTCCCGAGCTGGGCATCCCGCGGGAGAAATTCGTGGTCATTAGTGGCATCGGTTGTTCGAGCCGGTTTCCATATTACATGAACACGTACGGATTTCACACCATCCACGGCCGGGCGCCAGCTGTCGCCACGGGGGTCAAGGTGTCGAACCCGGAATTGTCCGTATGGCTCATCACCGGGGACGGGGACGGGTTAAGCATCGGCGGCAATCACATGCTGCACCTATTACGCAGGAACGTGAATGTGAAGGTGTTGTTGTTCAACAATCAGATCTATGGATTGACCAAGGGCCAATACAGTCCGACTTCACAGATCGGCACGAAGACAAAAACCACGCCGTACGGATCCATCGATGCGCCGATTAAACCGCTGCGGTTCGCACTGAGTGCCGAGGCGTCGTTTGTTGCCCGCACACTGGACAACAACGTCAAGCACATGGTGGAGACGTTTAAAGTCGCCGCCCGCCATGAGGGCACCTGTTTCATCGAAATCCTTCAGAATTGCGTGATCTTCAATGATAACGTTTGGGATCCGGTCTATGGCCGCAATTCGCGCGATGACAACCTACTTTTTCTTGAGGAAGGAAAGCCGTTATTGTTCGGCCGGAACAAGGACAAGGGCATTCGGCTTGGTGGACGGCTGCAACCGGAGGTTGTGGAACTCGGCAGGTATGGCGTGACGGAGAAAGATCTCCTTGTGCATGAATTGGAGGATCCGCCCATGCTATATCCTTCGATGTTGGCACAATTAAACCATCCCGAATACCCCATGGTGGCCGGGATTTTGCGCAAGGTAAACCGACCGACCTACGAAGGAGAATTGCTGGCGCAGATGGCGCGGGCAGGATCGCCGAAAGGGCCTGAGGATCTGGCTGAGTTGTTTAAAGGCGACAATTTCTGGGAGACGCCGGGGAGTTGAGGCGCGTGGGCCGGGTTCTGATCCGGCGCCATTCCATGCTCCGGAGTGCGGTTCCCCTGGTGTAAAATTCCAAATTATTCCGCTGATGTGAGGCCGGGCGGACGTTCGGAAAGCCGCGCCGGGGGCTCCGCTTCAGGCGCTCCGGCGGGTACTGCGCGGGGAAT
>CAZZCL010000088.1:0-11720 GCA_964652295.1 uncultured Chthoniobacterales bacterium | reverse complement strand
GGACCCAAGATCTCGTGCCATTTGATTGAGAGCGATGCGTGCTTGCGCCGAGGCATCAAGTTTGCGGCTGACGCCCCGCGTGGCGGTTCCCAGCCCGTCGAGCAAAGACGCCAACAAGAGCACCAGCCCGATTAACATCGCGCAGGCGACGAGAACTTCGATAAGTGTGAAAGCCTTGTTTTTCATTGGAGACGATAAACTTGCAACCGGCCCGATCCGCCATTGAGCCAGATCGAAGCATGATCTTTGGATGACGAGTCCTCGACTTTGCCGCGCATCGGGAGCAGACTGATGTCAATTACATTGTCGAACCCGGTGGACAACGTTGGCTCGGCCTCGACCATGGCTTCGCCAGCCGACGTAAAGGTGAGCGTCCGGTCAAAGGTGATGCCCTGCGAAGTTGGCAGGGCTTTGGTGGAGGTGTTGGAAGATAGAGAGGCGGTTGGGCTGGACGAATAGAGGTTCTGCACCTCCTGCGAAAGTTGATCCTTATCGGCAAGCTCAATTCCTTCGAGATGGAGCATCTTGGTGAGCGGCTCAATGTCACCGGTCGCCGCAGTTGCCGTGCCGTCGCGCGAGGCGAAGACCATCACGTCCAATTCGGCATTGCCCGATGCGTTTTCGTTGTTTTTGAACCCAACCCATACATACGTCGAACGGGATATGGCCTCGGTGCGCGCATATTCGAGGAGTGCAGTCAGCTCGGTAACCGCTCGACCCATCCGTTGGCCTTCATTCACCCGCTGCATCGCGGGTAATGCCAGAGCGCTAATGACTCCGATGATGGCGAGCACCGTAAGGAGCTCGGAAAGGGAGAAGGCACTTTGGCCGCGGCCTACGGGCCAGTCGCGGTGGGGTTTTCGGTTAGGCTTTGGGTTACAATGATTTGGGGGGATTCGCATAAATTAGAGCCTCGACGTAGCCTTGATTGTTTTTCCATTCACTATCAGTGGCATCCCATTCGGCGGTGCCCGGCCAGGCAACAGAGAGATAAACTTTCACAGGCTCATCGGCTGTCGCAGGAGGGGTAGCCCGGATGAACATGCTGTAGCGCACCGGCGATGTTGAGTCTCCGGCAGGTCGGATTGCGCCGGTTTCCATGACCTTGAAATCAGGTTCCTCCCAATCCGGGTCTCCGGGAGTGTAACCCGTGGGTGAACCCTGCGGGTCGGGCGAATCATTCAACCAGTCACCAAAAGCAAACTGACCATTGGCCGGAAGGTATCGCTGTCCGAACACGGCTGCGGCAGCCGTGTTGAGAACCTCCGTTGCCGTGCCCTGTTCGTGACCGTCTTCTGCTGTGCGCATTCCGACTGGCAACAATCCAACGACCGTAGTGAAAGCGAAAGCCACGATCCCGATGGCTATAGTGACCTCAATCAGCGAAAACCCGCCCTTGGCGGGACGCAGCGTAGCTGAACGCGGCTCGGAAGCCTTGGTCTGGCAGAACGACGCGTTAAGCCTCGGATTACTCATGTTTCGTCCAAGCAAACCAACTTGATCAAAATGATGTTTCATAATCTGATTTATAGTGATATGTCACACACATACCCAATCCGTCAATCAAACACAATTGATCTGTGGTGAAAAAGTTTGCGCCTATTGAATACCGCAAGAGACAGACTACATTCGGTCAGTACTTTGTCAATTCCAAAGAGCCACATGGTGAATGGTCGGGCTCCCCTGAGCCGTTTCCGGACGGCGTCTTTGGCGAGAGCGCCTCGGACCTGGTGAGGTGCTGTCAGAAAGCTCGCGAAACCACTTGAAGGTGTGATACTTCACATTTGAGTTGACAAGCCAATAGCGAGCGTCATTCTGATTCAATTTATGGAACGACACTTTTTAATCGTTGCCGGACTCATCGCGGGCTCGATCGGCCAGGCGCTGGCGGGAGAAAATCGATCACCCAACGTGATCGTCATCCTGACCGATGATCATGGCTATGCTGACCTGAGTTGCCAAGGGTCTCCAGATCTGAACACGCCTCACATTGATTCGCTGGCGACCAATGGCGTGCGTTTCACAGATGGCTATGTCACCGCGCCGCAATGTGCTCCCTCCCGGGCGGGCCTGCTCACCGGGCGCTATCAAAATCGGTTTGGGCTGGAATCCAACGAGTTCGCGTACTCGCCAGGATTGCCCCGCTCGGAAGCACTGATTTCCGATAAGATGAAAGCTCTGGGTTATATGACGGGATACGTCGGCAAGTGGGGTGTGACCAGCAAGAAGCATTCTTATCCGCCCCAACGCGGATTTGATGAGTCATTCTGGAACCAGGATGGAAACCGATATTTTCCAGACTCGCCCAGCAAACATAACGTTCAAGTGTATCGCGGCAATGATCCCGTCGAACTCGAAGAATACTCCACCGACGCCTTTGGACGGGAAGCGGTGGAGTTTATTGATCGCCACGCAGATAAGCCATTCTTTTTGTTTGTCTCGTTCATCACTCCGCATGAACCGATGGAAGCCAAGGAGGAAGACCTTGCTCGCTTCCCCGACATTGAAGATCCGCTGCGGAAGACCAGTCTCGCTATGATGGCAAGCCTCGATGACAACGTGGGCAGGATTCTTGCGGCCGTGCGCCAGTCCGGGCGGGAAGACGATACACTGATCTTTTTTGTGAGTGACAACGGCGGTTACGCGGGGAACGCATCATATAATCACCCGTTCAGCGGCACGAAGTCCCAGATGTTGGAGGGGGGCATTCGTGTGCCGTTTATTGTGCAATGGAAAAAGCGTTTGCCGGGCGGTAAGGTCTACGATCAGCCTGTGAGTGCGCTGGATATTCTCCCGACGGCTGTGGTTGCAGCGGGTGGGCAGATTCTCCCTGAGTGGAAATTGGACGGCGTCGATTTGGTACCATACCTTTCGGGTCAGAAGACCGGCGCTCCCCACGAGGCGCTCTTTTGGAGATACAACTTTCCGCTCGATAAACCGGAGCAGCATGGGTGGGCAGTGCGTCGGGGCGATTGGAAGTTGGTGCGTAACGGCTGGGCTCAGACCCCGGTTGCGCTCTACAATTTGAAGGATGATCCGGGCGAAAAAAAGAATCTGGTGGAGCAGTTCCCGGAGAAGGTCACCGAGTTACGCACCGCTTGGGAGGCGTGGGACCTCGACAATGTCACGCCGGGCAGCGTGAAGTAGAAGGTTTAGAACTGCGTCCATTCCAATGCGCGTGACGGATCTCAGGTTGAGAATCGCACAGCCTCCGGCAGAAGCCAGAGGCACATTTTTCAGATGACACCCTCTATAGGTGGGCTAACCCAAAGGATGTGGCTGTGGCGTGAAGGCGTTTGTCGTTGCTCCAGAGTGGGATTCCTTCCAAGAGTGACGATGCCAGCAGATGAACGTCGTTCCAACCTAAACCCAGACCGTAGAGCTTGCGCCGTTCGATGAGTCCCAAACATTCCTCGAAGCTGGCTTCGCTAAGCGTCGGAAGGGATTGTAAATCGAGAAGAGTCTGTCCTCGGCTTATGAGGTTTCCGGTGGCAAGTTCGCCGATAACAATGGGATGGATGCTGACTTCGTGTCGTTCCAGTGCTTTCACCAACCGGGAGTCTGAGCGCCGGAAGTGATCAATCCAAACCGAGGTATCTACCAGAATCATTGACTTCGCGATTTGGGGCTGCGTCGTCTGGGGGCATTGGCTAGTATCGGCATTGATCCCCCAAGTCGAGCAAGTCGGCGTGCTGCCTCGCGTTCAATAAGAGCCTTCAAGCCGAGGTGCACGACGGCGGTTTTTTCTTTGAGACCGGTCTGACGCATGGCCTCGGCTACCAGGCTGTCATCCAATACAAGAGTTGTTCTCATGCATATCAATGTGCCTGCTTTATCTGTATTGTCGAGCCATCTTTCGACTATTTAAGGGAAACAAGCGGTTGGTTAAGGGCGCTTCCGGTGACAGAAAAACGGCGTGGCTTATGGCTCGGAAGCGGCGACTTCAGGCCGGTAATTCGGGTTGGGAAAAGGCAGCAACGCCCCCGTCTCGACATGATGTTCGCGAAGCATCTCTCGCAAACTCGCCGTGCGCTCGGGATCTTTCTCGGACAGGTCGGTGGTTTCCGCCGGGTCTGTGTTCAGATCATAGAGTTCAAGGCGGTCCTGACCGTCGGGAGCGTCGTGAAAGTAGCAGATCAACTTGTGCCCATCGTGCTGGACCCATGCAGCCGGCTTGCCATCCTTCATCCCCGTTGACCGCAATCGTTCCGCCGGATAGTTCGGCCAATAGCCGTATAGTGTATCTCTGGGGTGTCCTTCCCCGAGCAGCGCTGGCACCTGCGAAATCCCGTCCAACTCGGTTTTCGCTGGAGACACACCGGCCATCTGCAAAAGCGTCGGAAAGAAGTCAACGCCGGAAAACGGAGCATCACTGACACTCCCCGGCTCGATCATGCCCAGCCACACCACAATGCACGGCACACGGGTGCCTCCCTCCCAAATCGTCCCCTTGCCCCCCTTGTAAGGCGCGCTGCTGGTGGTTGGAATACCGAAAATTTCGGCATCGCCATTGCTCCACCGCTCGTGCCCGTTATCGGTGATAGAAAGCGTTTCTGGTCCGTTGTCGCTGGTGAAAACAATAATCGTCCGATCCGCGATGCCGGTTGACTCAACCGCATCCAGGATTCGCCCGACGGCTTCGTCGAGGCTCTGTACCATCCCGGCATACAAGGGATTTCGATGCGGAGCCTCGTGATGCAGTAATTTCGCTTTCTCCCGGTATTTTTCAATCAGCTCAGGCTTGGCCACAAACGGTGAGTGCACGGAAAACGACCAATAGTTGAGGAAAAAGGGGTGATCCTTGTTCGCTTCGATGAACTTGACAGCCTCCTCAGCCATGCGGTCTTCGAGGTGTTCTCCTCGCGCAAGGGTGATATCCCCAACCTCACGCGCACCAAGATAAGATCCCGGAGGACCGTGCATGTGCCAAGCCGGGATGTCTTCATCAAAACCGTGATTGGAGGGTATGTAGGGAGGCAATCCAAGATGCCATTTGCCAAGATGTCCGGTGTGATAGTCGGCAGCCTGCAGGGCTTTTGCCAGCGTCGGGAACGATGTATCAAGGCGGGTGGTGCTTTTGGGCGTCACCACCTTGTCCCTGGCATCTGCTCGTTTGGGAAGGTGGGCTTTCAAACTTACCAGGTCGATATGAGCTGCTGGTTGGGTCATCCCCAGACGTTCGGCATACAAGCCTGTCAGAATCGATGCACGGGCTGGCGAACAAACCGCCGAGGTGGTGTGAAAATTGGTGAACCTCATCCCGGCACGAGCCAGGCGGTCGATATTCGGCGTCTCGTGAAATTGGTTACCGTAGCAGTTGAGATCCGACCAGCCGACATCGTCGGTCAGAATGAAGATGATGTTCGGGCGGGACTCCTCCGCGACCAGGACCGGTGCTGCGGCGACAAAGGTTGTTAGAAGAGCGATAATGCGGGGGAAGAATTTCATCGTTAAAAAATGAGGCTTGCATCGTGAAGGAATTTGAGGGTAATGTGATAATTCACATTGTCAAGCATGGTTACCCTTTCCAACCCCCACATCGTCCTGACTTTCGATGAGCTTCGAGGAGAACTCACCAGCGTCAGCTCACGGCACGGCGTCTCTTTGCTGAGTTCTGAGCGAGTGCCGGTTTTTCGAGGACGCTGGCGCGATGCGGAGGGGAATGCCGTGGAGTTTGACGCGACAATGGCGGCTGAAGCGTTGGTATGTCACGAACTGATTGACGGCGGGGAAGCGACCCTTTCGCTACGTTTTTTGGATATGCCAGGTGCAGTCTCCGAAGTTCAGGTCAAAGTGCGACTTCCACTGGATTCGGCACTCTCGTATTGGAGCATTTCGACGGAATCGGCGGCAGCGGGATATCTGGAGTGGATACAATGTCCCGTGTTGACGGTTCCTAATGATTTGCCTGCGAGAGGCGGAGACGGGCGGGTTTTTTGGCCTGCGTTGGAGGGAGTCGTCATTGAGGATGCGGAGGCTCGTGACCGATCCCATATGGCATACGAGCCCATAGAATATCCGAATCGCGGTTGGTGTGGATACTATCCCGGATGTGCCCCGATGCAGTATTTGGCGTATTACCAGGAAAAGGGTGCCGGATTGTATTTTGCCGCGCTGGATCCTTCACACGCGACCAAGGAAATTGAATACCGGGCCTCTGGAGAGTCCATTGAACTGATTATCAAGACTTACCCGGGCGCACCGAGTTCGGGGGTCTTTCGCCTTCCATTTGAGATGGCTCTGGGAGTTTTCGAGGGCGATTGGCAGGATGCTGCGGAGCTGTATCGCGATTGGGCGCTGGAGAATCTACCCCACCTGCCTCCCCGCCTGGTGGATAACCCGGACATTCCCGAGTGGATCACCGACTCTCCTGTGGTCGTGACCTACCCCGTCACCGGAGTCGGCCATCATTCCGGCCCGACGCAACCCAACGGCTACTTCCCATTTGTTTCCGCCATGCCACATCTGGAGAAGTTGGCGGACGATTTCGACAGCCGGCTGCTCGCTTTGCTCATGCATTGGGAGGGCACCGCTCCGTGGGCACCTCCTTATGTTTGGCCTCCATTGGGCGGTGCGGAAGGCATGGAAAAGTTGGCCAGTGCGCTTCATGCATCCGGTCATCATCTTGGCCTTTACTGTTCCGGGCTGGCTTGGACGAATACGGCAGACACAGGCCCAGGGAATTACACAAAGGCGCAGGAATTGGAAGAAAAAGGCCTGATTACGGAAATGTGTCGGGGTCCCAAGGGAGAATACTCCTGTTTAATTTGTAACGGCGAGGGTATCCGTCTCGGCTACGACATGTGTGCGGCATCGGAATTTGCCCGGGAGGTCACCGCCGGAGAAGCGAGAAAAATCGCGGCATCCGGTGTCGATTACATCCAATTGCTCGATCAAAATCTGGGCGGTGCCGCTTACCAATGCCACGATGCCGCTCACGGCCATCCTCCCGCTCCAGGTCCGTGGCAGCCTGAGGCGATGCGGTCGCTGCTTGGGCACGTGCATGACCAGCTCGCTGAAGACGGCCACGGGGAAGTGATCTTCGGTTGTGAAGCAGCAGCGGCAGAAAGCTACCTTGATCAACTCCCGGTCAACGATCTGCGTTACCATATGGGCTGGTGGTTCGGGCGACCGGTGCCGGCGCTCAGTTTTGTCTTCCACGACCTATGCGCCAACTTCATGGGCAATCAGGTCGAGGCCATGGTGCTGATTGATCGCGAAAAATCCCCCGACAATTTGTTTTTACGGCTTGCCTATTCTTTTGCAGCCGGGGACATGCTCACCGTCCTTCTCGCGGATAATGGCGACATCCATTGGTCCTGGTGCACCAAGTGGGACATTCCCGTCCCGGAGCAGAATCCGGTGCGCGAGTTTATCCGGCATCTCAACGCCTGGCGTCGGGGACCCGGCAAAGATTTCCTTGTCTTCGGACGGATGGAGAAGACACCCGAAATCCGGGGTGCGGAAGTGATTCCGCTGAAGTTGACCGATGGTCGGTCACTCGACTACCCGGCAGTTCTTTCCAGCTGTTGGCTTACCCCTGATGGCAGAAACAAGGTCCTTTTTTTAGTCAACTACTCCGCACGTGAACAGGAAATTCAGAAGATCGCCGGATTCGATTCCGTAACAGCTCTCGATGGTTCGGCGGTGAATGTTACTAGTACCGGTCTGAGCATTCCGCCGCGAACTGCGGTGATGGCGGTCTCTACCTCCTGAATCTTTCTACACAACATCGAAAAATCCAAACTTAACGTATCCCATGCGAACAACTCTTCCCCTCAGAAAATTATTTGCGGCAGCCCTGAGCATCTCCCTGCTTACAGGCGCAATCATCGGAACGGAAGCCGCAGAACAGCCGCCCAATATCATCCTCTTCCTGGCCGATGATCTCGGCTATGGCGATGTCCAGTGTTACGGGGCCAAGGACATCAAAACCCCGGCGCTGGACAACCTGGCGGCAAAAGGGGCCCGCTTCACTGATGCCTACGCCGCATTCCCCGTTTGCTCGCCATCACGTGCGGCTTTGATGACAGGACGTTACATCCATCGGTTCGGCCCGGCTTTCGAGGACTACTTTGGTCACGGTTCGCCGGGGCTTGATCCCGAGAAACACCCGACCATTGCTTCGATGCTTAAGGAGGCTGGCTATGCAACCGGATGCTTCGGCAAGTGGAATGTTTCTAATAACGGGCGTGTGCCTGCCAACAAGTTTGGTTTTTATCGCTGGGTCGGTCTTCACCTCAATCATGACTTTTACACGCATCGCCTGCTGGCAAACGAAGAACTCGACATGTTCATCGACGGCGAACCAACCGAGCAGTATGTGGGCACATGGAGCGACACCGTGTTTGCCGATGAGGCCATAAAGTTCATTCAAGAAAACAAAGACCGCCCGTTTTTCATCTATCTGCCTTGGCAAACTCCGCACGATCCGATTCAGGATCCGGATATTTCGTTTGATCCGCCAAAGGGGAACACCGCGGAAAATCGGCCTTTGCTGGTGAAAATGATCGAGCGCCTTGATCACGAGCATGGACGGGTGCTCGATGCGCTCAAGGAAAATGGGCTGTCTGAAAACACCTTGATTATCTTCACCAGCGACAACGGCGGCGCGCCTAAGATCGCCGACAACGGTCCGCTGCGGGGCGCAAAGCAGGAACTTTATGAGGGCGGAATTCGGGTGCCGCTCATTATCCGTTGGCCGGGTGTTGTGCCAGCCGGTGAAGTGATCGCGGCACCCGTTACGGCTCTTGATCTCACGGCGACCATTGCCGCAGCCGCTGGGATCGCCCCGCCGCCAGACGCCGGCTTCGACGGCCAAAGCCTGTTACCAATCCTTGCGGGAACCGGGCAGTTGCCCGCCGACCGACCGCTCTTCTTCCGTCGCCGAATGGTCAATACCCCCAAAGTCGAGTATTCTATCCGACAGGGTGCTGTGCGAAAAGGTGACATGAAATACATCCGCTCCTATCGACACCTGGGAGACGGTCGATTCTCCGATAAGTTCAAAGAGGAGTTGTTCAACCTCAAAGAGGATATTTCCGAATCAACGAATTTGAGAGTGTCAGCTCCCGAGCAACTTGAAACACTGCGCGATCTGTTTGAAGCCTGGGAAAACGAGATGGGACAATCTCTCCCAGCCTCTTGAAGGCCGACTTCGACGCGCTTTTCCGCTCTCGAAGCACACAAGCGTAAAAAGCAATTTCCCCGCGACCAGATCAAACACTTTGACACCCCCCCGCCATGAAATCGTTCTTCCTCACCCTATCCATCGCCGTTGCCACCATTGCCCAAGCGACCGCGTTTAACGCTCTGCATTCCTTTGATTTCAACACCGCAGGCAATCTCGAGAGCTGGGTGGCCACCAACACCACATTTGTTGTCGCAAACGGCATTGCTTCGGGGACCGCTTCGACGGGTGACCCGCAAGTTTCCAGAATATTGAGCCCCAACTTCCCCGGTAACGCATCGAGCGGCGTGCTCATCCGCTATCGTGCCAGCACAAATGGCAACACGCAGTTATTTTGGGGCCGCAGCGGCGGAGACAACTACACAGCAGGCCGCTCTGTCACCGTGAACTACTCGGGAAATGGCGAGTGGCGCACGCTTTACTTCCGCCAACAGGGCCATGCCGAGTGGGACGACCGCACGATCACCCGACTGCGCTTCGACCCTGCCGGATCGACAAACTCCACATTCGAGATCGATTGGATTCGCGTGTTATCCTGGGATTATGACAACGACGGCGTGCCGGATATCACTGAAGGTGGCGCGGACAGCAACGGCAATGGTTTGTTAGACCTTGAAGACTTCGATTCCAATAGCGACGGCATGCCCGACGGTTGGGCGCGCTTTATTGCCAACGCGCCTGGCAGCGTGCATTTCAATTTCAATGAGAATGGCAACTCTGAAGGTTGGGTGGTAAGCGGAAATCTCACCTTTCAGAGTGTTGAAGCCGGCTCGGTCAACCTCCAAGTTGGTAATAATCCGAATAATTTAATTCGCAGGACGCTCCATCTGCAGGCCGCTCTCATCGATGGACTTATCATGCGAATCCAGTCGCCAAAAGCAGGCCAGGCGACTCTTTACTGGGCCCACGATGAGGCCGGCGCCGGGGGCTTTGTCGCCGCCCGACGATGGACGGTTAACGTGCCCGCCTCCTCTAGCGGAGCCTGCAGCGTGTATTTCGACCTCCGGACAGCTACCGAATGGAAGGGGAAAATGATCACAGCCCTCCGACTCGACCCAGCCTTTCCTGCTGGCACCGTCATTTCCATCGATGCGATCCACACCTCCGACGGCGATTACGACCGCGACGGAATCTCGGACATGAACGAAGGCCTCGCAGACATCGACGGCGACGGCCTCGCCAGCTACGAGGATGTTGATAGCGACGGCGACAGTCTCTCCGATGCCGGGGAAAGCCGCCAGGGTTGGGACGCCCAGAATCCCATCGAAGCCACGCGCGATTCCGACGGCGATGGCGCGCCCGACGCTGCCGAAGTCATCGCCGACACCGACCCTGATTCTCCGCGTGAGCGCCCGTCGCTCACCATCCAGCCCTCTGATACTGGCTACGATGTTTCCATCCAAGCTCGCTCGGGACGCAGCTACACCCTCGAACGTACGCCTGACCTCACCACATGGAAGAAAGAACTGGTTATCCCGCAGGTCCAAGGTTCCCCGACACTCACATGGGACGTCACTGCCGACCCGGACACGCCGCATGAATTTTTCCGCACCAAAATCGACAGTCCGCTGGAAATGCATGACTGGCCCGACGGCGAAAGCTCGGTCATCCAAATCGGCTCTACAGAAACTGCCTACCTTGACAACGGCACCCTCCGCATGGGCACGCCTACTACCCAAGGCGGTTCCATCAATTTTTTCGCCCCCTCCGGCGGTAGTAACCTTGTCAACTGGCACGACCCGGGCCGTCTGATCCAACAAAGCTATTATGCGGGTCAATCTCTTGATCGCACTGCCGTCGGCCAAAGCCCGAGTTGGACTCCCTGGGCGTGGAACCCGATCCAAGGCGGTGATGCATCTGGCAAAAAATCCCAGGTCATCGAAATGACCCAGTTCGATTCCGGCAAGGGGTTCTTCACCCGGACCGTGCCCCTGTTATGGGACATGACCACCGGCGAAAAAGCGAAGGCGTGGATCGACCAATGGAACCAATTCGAACCCGGCATGCCAGATGTCATCCGCGTCACCTGCCGCATCACCTGCTTTCGTGATATGGATGACGTCTGGACTGAGGTTCGGCCCCGACACCAGGAACTTCCCGCCGTCTACCTCATCCGCTCGCTGTCAAAAGTCGTGACCTATCAGGACAGCAACCCATGGACAAATGCCCCGGTCGAAGACGTTACATCCAACATCATCCCCGGCCCACCCTGGATCCGACATCATCCAACCGAAGACTGGGTGGCGATGGTGAACCCGACGACCGATATCGGCGTCGGAATTTACAGCCCCTTCGGCAATCTTTTTTGGTGGGTCGGAGCCACCGGCACCTCCGCGACCGGTGGTGAAAAAAGCTCCAACACCATGCACATGGCCCCTCTCCGCGCTCTGAGTCTCGGCCGTGACAGCATTGTCGCTTATCGCTATTGGATGATCTACGGTGATATTGAATCCATCCGCCAGCGCATCTATGAACTCCGCACCAAGTATCCAAGCGGTTAGGAGATCCAGACAAATGCCTTCGCGAATGG
>CAZZCL010000087.1:0-11841 GCA_964652295.1 uncultured Chthoniobacterales bacterium | reverse complement strand
GCGGGCGGGCTCTGCCGCCGCGCGATTGCACAGCTCGTGCGGGTCGGCGGCGAGGTCGTAAAGTTCGATCGGTAGGCGGGCATGGAGCGGTTTGCGGCGGGCGAAGGTTACCGGGGGTGCCTCCTCGTAGGGCTCGGCGGCGAAGTTACGGATCAATTTCCAGTCGCCCAACCGCACGCTGCGGGCACCGGCGTTGTGGTAGATCCCGAAGACCGGGCCCGCCTCGAACGACTTCCCCCGCAGGGCGGGTGCGAAACTTACACCGTCGAGATCGCCGGGCGTTTCCAGACCGCACAGTTCCAGCAGGGTCGGCAAGAGGGCGACATTGGAAAGCGGCTGCGCGACCCGCCGCCCGGCAGGCAGGCCGGGTCCACGCAGCATCGCGGCGATGCCCAAGCCACTCTCGTAGCAAGTCCATTTGTCGCGCCGCCCCTCGAAGCCGTGATCGGTAGCGAAGACCACCAGGGTGTTTTCAGCCAGACCCGACGCATCGAGCGCATCGAGGATGCGGCCAACCCCCGTGTCCAGTGCCGACACCGAGCCTTGCAGCAGCGCGAAGTGGCCGTCCGCGTCCGCGTCGGGTTCGATCCAATCCGGCACGGTGACCCCGTGCGCACGGTCTTCCACCACCCCGCCGAATTCGAACGGTGTGTGCGTCTCGTTGAAATTGACCTGGGCGAAAAAGGGACATCCCTGCGTTCGCTCGCCCAGCCAGTCGGCCACCGCCGTGCCTAACTCGAGTGCCGGGATGGCCATGTCCGGGTAGTTCGAAAACTCATCATCGCGCGAGCGACAGAGAAATTCTTCATAACCGAGCCGACGCCATTGATCACGCTCGGCCACGTGCTGGAAGTGGAAGAGCGTGGTGGCGTAGCCCGCGCGGCGAAAAATCTCTGCCGCGTGCGTCTCGTCGGCATGCAGTGCGAAGCCATGGTGGGTCAGCCCGAGCAGGCCGTTGCGTTGCGGCCACCGGCCCGTCAGCATGGCGCCCCGGCTGGGCGAGCAGATCGGCGAGGCCGCAGTGAATTGCTCCAACAACACGCCCGCCGCCGCAAGCCGGTCGATGTTCGGCGAGCGCACCGTGCCCACCCCGTAGCAGCCGAAAAACCGGCCGCTGTCATGCGTAGTAATCAGAAGGACATTGGGAGAGGAATGACTCATTGAGGCATTATCTGATCGCCCGGACGCGGCCTTTCGAGCATCGTGTGACGCAAGCTTGCAGAGAACGTCAATTGCGAAGCGTGGTTCCGGCCACGAAAACTCCCTCGATAAGGGTGGTTTTCGGGACCGAGGGGATTCCGGCGTCCCCGCGTTTCACCTGCGCTGTCAGCAGGTCCATGGCGGCCGCACCAATCCTGGCCGGGCACTGTTCGAGCCTGGCGATCTCGGGGTCGCACTCCCCGTAGCTCGCAAATCCTATGTCCTCCGGAACACGCATCCCCGTTGCCGCTTTCAACACCTCGAGGTTGTAATCTCCAAATCCCAGAACGACTTCAGGTTTGGCTTTCGCAACCCATGCGGCAATGCGTTTCCTGCGCTTTTCCTCAGGTTCCTTCCAACGCCACTCAAACAGGGGCAGCCTGGCGATTTTTCGCTCCACATGCGCATAGAGTGCATAAATCGCTGACGATGCGAACATCTGCCGTTCCTCCAATTGTGGCCACCGGATCAAACCAATCCGCCGGTAGTCGCGTTCGAGCAAAGCGTCGAGGATGATTCGAAGATTGGAAAAGTTGTGTGGCAGAACACGGTGCAGGCGCAGAGGAAGGGCGGTTGTCGTCGTTGCCACTGCGGCAATCTTCTTCCAATCCAAGCCGGTGCTAAACAAAGGCTCGGGCTCCGGTGGCACAAGCACACCGCGGATCCCGCGAGCGTGGATAATTTGGTCCATTCTGCGTGGGGACATGCCATCCTGTCCAAGTGCCAGAATATCAATCGCATATCCCAACTCCTTGGCACGACGCTCCGCGCCATGAATCAGCTCCGCCGTATAGCGACTCCTGCGCATTTCTGCATCACTCGGGTATTCGTTCAGAATACCCAGCACAGATTCAAAAGGCGTTATGGCGCTCCGTTTAAGATAACTCATCAGCCGGGCCGCCTCGGGATCGGGTCGGTATCCCATTTTGTGGGCCAACTTTTGAATGCGCTTTCGTTCGGCCGCACTGATGACCGGATTGTTTCGTAGGGCCCGGGAAGCTGTGGATAACGAAACACCCGCAGCTTTGGCTACCGCTCCGAGGCTGACACGCTCATCCTGATTGCCGCTCACCAAGCAACGTTACGTCGATCTCATCGGTCATGCAAGCTTGCACTGGATTATGTTGGCCTATCAAAGCGGGCAGGTGCAAGGTGAAGCTTCTTATGGGAGTCCCCCCGCATCAAGCCATCCGTCTGCCGGTTCATCGGCGGAACTTTTTTGGGTTCACACTGATTGAGTTGCTGGTGGTGATAGCAATCGTGGCAATCCTCGCAGCCATAACTCTGCCGGTCGTGAGCGGAATGCGCCGCAAGGCCGGGACGGCGGAAACCGTCTCCAACCTGCGTCAACTCTATATCGTCTTCGGCCAATATGCCAATGAGCACAACAACCAATGGCCCAAGCCGAAGAGTGACGCGGGTGACTTCTGGAGTTTGAACGTCCTGTATCCTTTCCAGA
Organism: uncultured Chthoniobacterales bacterium; assembly: GCA_964652295.1. Taxonomy (GTDB): domain Bacteria; phylum Verrucomicrobiota; class Verrucomicrobiia; order Chthoniobacterales; family CALDSX01; genus CAZZCL01. Next base: position 9,182 of record CAZZCL010000087.1, on the reverse strand, counting down.
ATCCCGATGACACCACCCTCGCCTGGAGCGACCTCGAAGGCACGATCTTTACTTCCCCGAATGCGCCTGCGGTTGGAGACAAGGACAACCCTGCCGCGCCGACCGTGAGCAATGCATCCAACCAGGGATTTGGCATGAACACGCATCTGCCGTCGCCCCAGGATACCGATGGCAATGCCAACTATGGTGCTGATCGTGAGCCATCCGTGCTGCGTCTGGAATCGCTCTCCCGCACGATGCTGCTGATGACCTGCAATGCGCCGACCATCATTGGCCAGGATTTTTTCTTGAATCAATTTACGACGTTTGTGAAAGACCGCCACGATGGCAAGAACACCGTTCTCTACTGCGACGGGCATGTCGAAATCATCGACCAAGTGCGCTTCGACGCCTCGCAACCGGCGCCCCTCATGCCTTTCAACGCTTCCTTCGGCACTGATGCCAGCCTGTTTTGGCGCGGACGCTAATCGGCCGCTCCTCCATTCTACCCCACCTACCGAAACAACCAACCTACATCGCCATCCTATGAAAAAAACGACATCACTCCTCGCCATCACCTCCACCCTTGTTGCTTTGGCAGCGACCAACGCCATGGCGCAAGTTTCAATTCCCGCCACGGAAACCGAAAAGCTTGCCGGGCGCATCCAGCACGGCGACCTGCCGGGCAAGGGAGCCGGGTCGATGAAAATGATCGACCAGTCGCTGCCCCAGCCGAGCGTGCGCGTGGGTCCCTCCTCGGAAGAAGGGGTTGGCCTTGCGTATCTTCTGGGATTCGAGCTGGATTCCGAGCAGGCCAACGCGCTGATGATGGGGAGCAAGGTCGAGTTGGTCGTCGATGTGCTCAAGACCGATCTTGGCGGGCCGGATTTGCCGTTGGATGTCGTCTTCCTGTGTTCCGGACTGGAAGCCAAGCCCGAGCATTTCGTCCACTTTGGCGCATGGAACAACGCTGTGAACCTCGCCCCCGTCGGCAAAATCGAAGCCGACCCGGAAATTGGGGAGACCCGCTTCGATGTTACCGAAATCCTCCAGAAGGCACCACCCGTCAGCACCGATAGGCCGATGGTTTTCTTCGCGATTTATTCGCCGCTCGAGGACCTCAAGAAGGAAAATGCCGGCAGACATGTGCTCTTTGGTGGCGAAGGGGCCCAGTCTCCGCGACTTGAAATCACAGAATAGCTGCCGATGCGCCCCTATAACGCACTCCTGCCGGTGCTGGCATTCGCAACCGCTGCGACATGGGCGGGCGAGGTTTTGGTGGATGCCGATTTTGGCCGGGCCACCGAAGCGGTTCCTGCGCATGCCACGATTCAAGGCGTCCTGCCGGCAGGCGTGACCGAGGACTCCGCATGGGCGGATGTCGATATTCGCTACGTGCAGGAGTCCGACCGGCTCGGCAGCGACCTCAAGTGGGTGCGGGCGGAACTCGGAGCCATCCGCAAAGGGAAGGCCCAGCTTAAGTGGCCGCTCGCGGGTTTGGACAATGACGGATTCTATCGCCTCGAAGCCACGCTTGGGGCCGAGGGCGGCGGACGCGCCGTATTTCGGATTGTGGAAAATGCCGCTCCCTACACGGTTCTTTGGGAGCAGAATGTGCCGCTTGGCGCCAGGGAAACCCGCAGTTGGGACTTCCAGCTTGCGGCCCATTCCCGGCCGGCTTCGCTCATCCTCGCACTCGAACAAGCGGGCGATTACAACCTGTATTCCGTGCAACTCACGCGGCGCGCCGCCGAGGAGATTGAATTAGAACGCGCCGCCGCCATCGCCGCCGCGCCACATAACCTCGCCCCGAACGCGGGCTTCGCCCTGGGTCTGCCTACGGCTTGGAGCATCGGCCAGCGCTTGTCCCCCGAGCACGACGTGACGTTCCGCCCGGCACCGGAACCCGGTCCCCATGGGACGATTCCGCTGCAAATCGATGTTGTGCGCCCGGGAGTGAAATACGACCTCTTCAGCGCTCCGTTCCAGGTTGCCGATCCTGGGCAAATCCATGTCGTCTCTTTCCTCGCCAAAGGCGAAAGGGACGGAACTTTGAAAATTCTCTGCGATGGCAAGGAATTCGGCAGCGGCACATTCACCGCCACCCCTGAGGGCAAGCTGGCGAAAATCCCCTTTCGCGTCGATCCCCACGCACGCTGGATCGTTCTGCAATGGCAGGGAGCCGATGATCTCGAGATCGACGCTTTGAATGTCAGCATGGGACGGAAGGCAAAACCGTTCACGCTTCCCCGACCGGCCGAACTCGCCCTTGCCGCCGATTTTTTGAAAGCCGATGTTTTTGTGGAAGGGGAAGGCGAGGTTGAACTCCGCTACCACGCCAGCGGTGAGACCGAAGGCGCTTCACTGCGCCTCAAAGTCACAAATCTCTACGGACAAACGGTCGAGGCGGAACCGTTCGCGATGGACCTCGAGACGCGCATTGGCAACCTTACTCCGCCAAACCCCGACCCGTCGCGCCCCTACGGCAGCTTCCGGGCCGAAGCCTGGCTGGTGCGGGATGGCGAAAAAATCTCCCCCGTCGCTGAAGTTGTCTATCACGTCGTGCAGCAGCCGGCATATTGGGGCCGGATCGCTCCCGAGTCTCGCTTCGGCAACCACATGCACCTCAACGAACGCCATCTGCACGCGGCCAAGGCGATCGGCATGAATTGGAACCGGTTCCACGGCGGCAATGCCGAAAGCGGCACCTACTGGAGCAGCGTCGAACCCGAGAAAGGCGTCTGGCGCTGGCACAAAGATCGCCTCCGGCGCTATCGCGATGCCGGCTTCGCCTTATGTGGCGTCTGGGCGCGCGTCCCCAACTGGGCGCGCTCCGCCCGTGCAACGCCCGAGGCTAACGGCTGGCTCGACAACTGGTGGCAGCCGCGCGATTACGCGGAATTTGCCGAATACGTGCGCAGGAGCGCCACCGAATACGCCGGCCTTATCGACGCCTGGCAGATCTGGAACGAACCGTGGGGCGAATTCTGGTTCAAGGAATGGCGCGATGACCTGCAGGGAGAAAAGCGCTGGCATCCCGGTGAGACTCCCGAGGAGGACTACGTGGCCCTCTCGAAGGCGGCCTGGGAGGCGTTTCAGCAGACTGGCCTGGATATGCCGGTTATCGGCATCGGAGCCACCTTCGGCGAGCGCGGCAAAAAATGGATGACCCGCATGCTGGCGCTTGATGCGGAGCAATATTGCAGCGCGCTCAGTTTTCATGCCTACTTCGGTGGCGATCTTGCGCTCGGGCTGGATGATAATTCCGAACTGCTACGCAACTTGGAGCGGCGCGTCTTCCAGCCGGTCCGCGACGACCCGGCCGCCGCTGATATGCCGCTTTGGATGACCGAGGGCGGTTGGTTGCAGCGTCGTGCCGACACGGGACTGCACCACCACTCCGTCCCCGGCCCCAAGGACGCCCTGGAGGTCGTTCGCGAGAATGCCGTCAAAGTTCCGCTCTACCACGTCATCCTCCTCGCCAACGGTGTGGACAAAATTTTCACCTATGCGATCAATGGCGGCCCGGGGTATTACAAGCCCTACCCACAGGGGCAAATCGATTGGAGTTCCCTCGTTACGCCCGGCGGCGAAATTCATCCAGCCGCCACCGCCTACGCCGCCATGGCCGCGCGGCTCGACCGGGCGCAGTTTCAACGCGAAATCCGGCTTGCTGACAGCTCCGTAGCCTATGTTTTTCAAAACCCGGACGGCACGCAATTTCTTGCCCTGTTCGGCTCCAACGTCAATGACCGCCTGCCGATGCTCGGTGACCAAGTCCGCGATTTCCTCGGTAATCCGGCCGCAACCGATATCGCCAACCAACTTCTCTACGTTGGGATCCCGCCGGGCGCCAGCCCCGAGCAAGTTATTGATATCCCAGCAGTCCCTTCCAATGGACAACTCCTTGAGTCTGGCCGCAAGGCGCGTCCTTCCCCCGAGATCTCATCAATGTAATCGCTAATCCGGCTATGGGATGCCCCCCCCCGCGATCGATCCCTGTTTATTCCAGCAACTATGCCCGGTCGAACCAGCCGGGAACCTCCAGCAAAAGCCTGCCTTTGACACCGGGCAGCAGGAATGCGCCGGCATCGTCCCGGTCGAGGGACCGCCCCGACACAAAATCACGCACCACGGTCTCCTCCGAAGCACCTTGCAAGCGCAGCACCTCGCCGCCGAATGCCGAGCGTTCCTCGATAATATCTATGTCCAGAGCTTTTCGCACGGGAATGTAGTGGAGCAAAGTCAGGAGCAAGTCGCTCCGCCGCCTGAGAGGATAAACCAACATTGTGGACGGAAGCCCGTCCCCCGCCAGAGGAGGTCCGGCCAAATCCCGAAGACAGCGGCGGAAGACGTCACGGCAGGTCAGGTTGCCGGACTGGCGGTATTCCCGAAAAACAGGATCTGCAAAATAAGCAAAATGTTCACCAGCCACGACCGCAGGGTATTGATCAACCCCGGCTATGGGCGGAGTCTGGAAGTGGGAGGAGAACCTCAAGTCGCTCCGTTTGAAGTAGGGCAACACCCGATCCACGAGCACCTCGACGCCCCTGCCCGGCTCCACTTGCATTCCCTGCGAGTAGCAAACGCGGTCACTGGCCGACATCGCCTTGTCGAAGCCGGGTCTCGCCCGCCAGTAAGTGGGAAACTTGGTGACCTCGCCGCAGAAGTGAAGCGGCAGAAAGTCGAGCATCCATCGCCCTCGAGCATCCAAGCCGGAGCGGTGGGAAAGAATGAGGTTGCCTCCTGCCGCATGAAATTCTTTCAGCTTTGCAGCAAGCCCTGCCTCGACCACGGTCGAGTCCGGCAGGATCAATGTAATAAAGCCACCAAGATCACTTTGCCCGTCGAGCACCGCGCAGTCGTAGTGCGATTCTTCACACATCTGCACCACTCCCTCCTCGCTCTTTCCGCCGTCAAAGCCAAGGTGGGAGGCGGAAAAAATACCAATCCGTGGCGAAAGGAATTCCGCATTGGCGTAGAAAGGTTCTGCCTGCTCGATCTGGGAAAACACCGAGCCGATCAGTTCATAGGCGGCAGGGTCGAGGGTGCCGCGAGGCGGAAGTTGGTCACCCACGGAATTGCCCCCGCCGAGTGCCTGGGCGCGGAAACATTCAAACTCCAGCGCAGCCTGTGGTTTGATGCCGCCAAAATCGCCCCACATCTTCTGAAAACGTCCTGTCATTCCCAACCACGGCTTGTTCCAGATCGATTGTGCCCTCGCCATGCGTGGGAAGTGGAAATAGCCCCAGAACCCCGAAGGCAGTGACTCGATCTCGTTGTGCGTCTGCCACTCGGCCCGCGCCCGAGGGCCGGCCTCGGGGTGCATGTTGCCGTCATTGTGCGCGTTGTAAAAGATCGTCGCCTGGGGGGCGAGGCCATGCACAAGCGTTGTAAACCGTTCCGCAAACGCCCGCTGCGCCAACCCCTGAAACCGCGCGCAGGTGTCGATGTCATCAGCCAGAAGGCCGTGTTTTTCCCGAAACAGCACGCAGTCGTCGCTCCAGCAAGCCTCTGGAGCAAAGAAAAGAATATCAAAGAAAAATCCGTCCACCTCGGTGCCGTAGCGGCCCACGAGTTCCCGCACATGTTCCTCGATATAATCCTGATAATCCGGGTTGAGGAAATTGTTGAACTTCCATGTGCCGACATGTCCCTGTTTGCCATCGGGGCCGACCGACCATCCGGCGAACCGCCCGTCGCGCGTCATCTGCCTCCATTCGGGATGTTTCTGTGCGACATCCTCCTCCCAGACAATCGTCGTGTAGATCGGGGCGCGAATCCCCCGGCGGTGAAGTGCCTCGATCTGTTCGCCGAGCAGGTCGCGGCCCTCCGCCATCCCGGGATGGGGTGTGCCCGTCTTCGTCGGATAGTAGCACATCCCGTGGTGGCATTTGGCAAACACGGTCACGCTGTTCACGCGGGCACGTTCGAAGATCCCGGCAAAACTTTCCGCATCAAATTCGGACGCGATCCCGGCGATGTAGGGCGAGGTATGAAAGTCGAGGTGGACCTGACGTTGGGGTTTCTGGAAGATGGGCGCAAAGTTCATTGTTCAGTTCGGAATGATCTCATTCAAACGAGAGCCAATAAAGGCTTGTTTGGAAAAGAAAATTGCCATTTTTGTATAGGGCGAGTAATTTTAATCCATGATTCTTACTGCAGTTCTGACCCCTGACCCAGAAGGAGGCTTTGTCGCTCAGAATCCTGAGACTGGCACTACGACGCAGGGCGATTCGGTCGATGAGGCAATTGCCAACCTAAAGGAAGCAACAGAGTTGTATCTTGAGGAGTTCCCCCTCCAGGCAACGTCTCCACCCTTGATGACCACGTTCGAAGTCGCCCATGCCTAAAATTCCCCGGATCGGAAGCAGAGAGTGCCTTGCAGCACTCCAGCGTATGGGATTCACAGTTGTCCGCCAGAAAGGAAGTCATAATCGTTCTTCGTCGGGGCTCGTCAGGTTGCGTGGTTCCTAATCATAAAGAAATCCGTGTAGGAACTTTGTCAGGAATTCTCAAGCAAGCGGGTGTTGCAGTGGATGACTTTCTTAAAAATCTATAAATCCGAACGAAGCGGTCCACCGAACGCCTACCCGATGTCATGCCAGATGCTTGCTCGTTCCTCGCGGCATCTGTCACGTCAGCGGTCCGGTGCCGGTGACCTTGGAAATTATCATCACGTGGAGGTGTTTTCAACTATCCAATGTCTCCAGGATCGGGAGCAGTCTTGATTATTTCTTCAATCAATTTGGACTCAGAGGCAGATTCCACCGACTGCGGGCTGGCGGCCCTTGAGCCGGGAGAATGATGAGTTTGATTTCAAGCCCGGTGGAACGAGCCAGATCAGGGTGCCCGGCAGTAAAGTCCGGAAGCGAGCCAGGCCGCCTTGCGGGCGTCGCGTCCGTCCTTCACATTACGGTATTTGAGCATGCTGCCCGGCTGAAGTAGCCTTTGAAAACGGTGACAAAGGAAGCCAGGCACCAGAGCCAGTTGTATTTGTTGTCCGGGGTGAACCCGTCCGGTTTGATGAGGGCGAACTGATCGCTCAAGCCCTGTGTGTCGATTTCCGTCAGGAGTCCGCCGACTTGGCTGAGGCAGAGCAGGGCCACGAGCACTGTGAACGGCATGAGGATGATCAGCAGCAGCCCGAAGTAGGCGACCACGGTGATGATGGTGATATCGTTCATTTAAAGAAATTCCCTACCAACTGCCATTGACATTTGGTCCTTCACCCCGGGTGCGCGCCCAGTCGGCGACGCGTTGGGGGTCGCCGTCCCAGAGACGCTCGCGGCCCCATTGGGTGGTGGTCGGGCGCTCGGTGAAGCTGAGTTTGATCACCGGGAAGAGCGGGTCGGGCGATCCTTGGGGCAGGCCTTGGAGCGTGATGACATCGTCCTTCTGAACAAATTCCAGAGGCTGGCCGATCGTCAAAATGGTGGCGGACTCCAGCGGGGTGGGCAGGTCGGGCAGGCGCATCTCTGGGGCGCCGTCCCAGAAGCGGATAATAAGGTAGAGATCCTTGCCGCGCAGGGTCTGGTAGCCGCGGGTGAGGCACTCGGTCAGGTCGCCGCCGTCGGTTTGGAAGACGGCTTCGCCATGGGTCTGCAACCACTGGCCGATGGCTCCGGCCCGTTCCTGGAAGGCCGAGGGGATGCGGCCCTCGGAATCGGGGCCGACGTTGATGAGCAGATTGCCGCCTTTCTGGGCGCAGTCGCACAGACTGTCCAGCAGTTGGTCGGCACTGCGCCAGCGCTCGCCGGGAGTGTAGCCCCAGAGGCGCCAATAGCTCACCTGGCAGGATTCCCACAGGCGGGTCTTCTCGGCGGTGGCATGGTGCTCGGGGGTGCCGAAATCACCCAGCGTGCGCGAGCCGCCCGCGCCCTCGCCGCCATCGACTTGTTGGCTATCGGCGCTGCTGCTGCGACCGAGGCGGTTGTTGATGAGGATGTCCGGCTGCCAGCGGCGCATTTTTTCCACTAGTTGGGCCGATTGCATGTCCTCGGCATCGCGCGGCCAAATGCCGTCGAACCAGACGAGGTCGATCTTGCCATAATTCGTGAGCAATTCCCCGACCTGAGCGTGACAGAAATCCCGGCATAGCGCCCAGCCGTCGGGGTTTTTGGCCGGGCCTTCGAAGAAGGCGGGGAGTCGCCAGTCGATAAAGGAATAATACAGACCGACCCGCAGCCCCTCGGCACGGAAGGCCGCAACAAACTCGGCCACGAAGTCGCGCCGGGGTGTCTGGGCGGCGCTGGAGTAGTCGCTGTGCGCTGTGTCCCAGAGGCAGAAGCCGTCGTGGTGCTTGGTCGTGAGCACGGCATAGCGGAACCCGGAGGCCCTGGCAAACCGCGCCCACTCCCGCATATCGCAGGCGGTGGGGTTCCAGTCGCAGGCCATTTCGGCGTAGGCCCGCTGCTCCATGTGATCGCGGAAGAGCGCCTGCGAGTCGCGCCCCACGACGGCGGCAGGGCCCCAGTGCAGAAAGAGCCCGTAGCGCGCCTCGGGAAACCAGGCATGGGCCGGGTTCTTAAGCGGGTAGTTGTGATCCATTTCGTGAAAGCTACAGGATTAAAATCAATCTGGTGAGTGAATAACATTGTTCCAAGGAACATCCAAGGGTGCTGCGACTTCCAAGTCGTAGTGGTTCCCGAAACTGCGATCTGGACCACGTGATGCCTTTGACAAACGTGGTCTAGGGACATCGCAGCTATCTTATTTATTCATCCAGCAGGGCTTTCATATAGCCGAGGGCGTGGGCCATGCCGGCGTGCCAGGGAGCGGAGCAGGTCATTTGCGGGGTGTGATCGGGGATGAGGATGCCGTCGAACTGGTTCTCCCGCAGGGTGTGCACGATGCGGCGCATGTCGATGTCGCCCTCGTCCACGAACTGCTCTTGGTAGTGCGGCGCCTTGCCGGTGATATTGCGGAAATGGACGTAAGCGATGCGGTTCTGCGCGGCGTAGCGGGCAGTGGCTTCGTGCACGTCGCCGGTCGGCATTTCGGCGAGGGTGCCGAGGCAGAACTCCAGGGCGTTGGCCGGACTGGGGTTTTGATCGATGACCTGCTGATAATGTTCCGGTTTGATGACGAGGCGTGGGGTGTCGCGCAGCCGCTCGACGGGCGGGTCGTCGGGGTGCAGGGCGAGGCGGACACCGGCGGCTTCGGCCACGGGCAGGGCGTGATCAAGGAACCAGGCGTGGCGC